>NZ_JBYCZL010000002.1:0-299420 GCF_057586215.1 Roseomonas sp. SRI_022 | reverse complement strand
GCAGCACCGGTTCCTCCGGCAGCTCCGCCGCGCAGGCGGCGAGCAGGCAGAGCGCGGAAGCCAGGGGTGCGAATCGCAGCATCGTTGCAAGTCTAACACTCCGCCGAAGGATTCGTGCAGCCGGCGCGGCAACCGGGCGTCGGATCACGCCCGTTTGCGTTGCATCGGGGCACCCTTTGGCTGATCTTCGCAGCGGGGCTGGCGTCGGATGCCGCCCGCGGTGACAGTGGCGCGGAGCAATTCAATCACGACGGCCGGCACGCAGCGTCGCCTGACAACCATCGGCGGCCGGCTTGGGATCCTGGCACTCGCCACGGCCCTGCCGCTGTTGATGGGTGCTGCGCTGGTCACCGGATTGGCCTGGAAGGCTGAGCGCGACGCCCTGGACCGGCGCGTCACCAATCACGCCTTCGTCGCCGCCCGCGGAATCGATGCCGACATCGAGTCCCGGCGCATCGCCCTTGAAGCCTTCGCCGCCGCGCGCGGCGACATCGAGGCCAGCGACCTCGCCGCCACCGATGAGGCGGCGCGGCGCCTCGCCCGCGCGCTTGATGCCCAGATCGGCGTGCTGGATCGCGGCCTGGGCCTGCTGGTGGACACCAGCCAGCCCTTCGGCACCCCGCTCGGATCGACCCCGGCCGTGGCCGCGGGGCTCTGGGCCGTGGAAACCGGCCGCGCGCGCGTCAGCACCGGTGTCCCCGGCGGGGCGCCCTCGCCCCCGCTGCTGATGGTGCCGATCATGCGCGGCGGCCGTGCGAGCGGCGTGCTCAGCATCTCGCTGTCCCCGGAACGGCTGGCCGCGGCTGCCGCGACCGGGTCGAGCATCCTGTTCGACAACCGCTGGCGCGTGGTCGCCAGCACCGGCGGCGGCCCCGCGGACCTGCCGGACTGGACCGTCCTGACCGCGGCACCGCGCAGCATGGTGCAGGCGGGCACCGATGCCTCCGGCGCCGCGATCCGCTACGTCGTGAACAACCTGGCCGAGGCGTCGGAATGGCATCTCGTCAGCTGGGAACCCGCGGGCTTCGCCAGCAGTGCCGCGGCGCGGCTGCTGCCGTGGGTGGTGCCCTGCCTCCTCGCCGCCTTGGCGATCGCACTGTTCGCCTATGCCCGCGTCAAGGCGTCGTTGCGCACCCCGGTGCTGTCACTGCAACAGCATGCCCAGGCAACGGCCGAGGCGCTGCGCGCCGACGCGCCAGCCCCGCCGCTGCCTGACCTTGGCCCGCTCGACGAATTCGCCGCCCTGGGTGCCGCCCTGGGGTCGGCCGATGCCACGGCCGCGGCCGCCAAGCGGCGGATGCGCGCGCTGGCGGAGGCCGGGGCGCTCGTGCTCTGGCGCGCCGACGCCGCCGGCGGCTGGAACGAGGCGGCCGGCTGGGCGGGGCTGACGGGGCAGACCGCGCCGAGTTTCCGCGGCGATGGCTGGCTCGACATGCTGCACCCCGATGACCGCGCGCCGACCCTCGCCGAATGGGGACGCAGCCTGGTCGCGCGCGCGCCGATCGGCGTCGAGTTCCGCCTGCGCACCGCCGGAGATGCCGCCGACTGGCGCTGGGTGCGCGCGACCGGCGTGCCTGTCTCGGACGAGGCAGGGCAGTTGCAGGAATGGGTCGGCGCCATCCATGACGTGACCGATGCGCGCGGTGCCGGCGCGGCGCGGCATGTCAACGATGCGCAGGTGCGCCAGACGGTCGCCGAGCTGCGCGCCGTCTACGACACCGTTCCGGTCGGGCTGGCGCTGGTCGATCCGGCACTGCACTTCGTCAACGTCAATGCGCGCTTCGCCGCGATCTGCGGCCTGCCGACCGAGGCGCATATCGGCCGGTCCCCGCATGAGGTGATGCCCGAGAGCCTCGCGCGGCCGCTCGAGGATGCGCAGCGACGCGTCTTCGCGACCGGGCGGCCGGTGCTCGACGTCACCTGTGCGGGGCCGACGCCGGGGGCGGTGCAGCACCTGCGGCATTGGCTTGCCTCCTGCCACCCGGTGAAGGATGCGGAAGGCAACGTCACCGGCGTCTCCGCCGTGCTGCAGGACGTGACCGAGCGCGTGCGCGCCGAGCGGTCGCGCGAGTTGCTGGTGACCGAGCTGAATCACCGCGTGAAGAACACGCTGTCCACCGTGCAGTCGCTCGCCGCGCAATCCCTGCGCGGGGCACGCGGCGGGCAGGCCAATCTGGGACGCGAATTCGTCGGCCGGCTGCAGGCACTGATGCGCGCGCACGACCTGCTCTCCGACCAGGGCTGGCAGGAAGTCGACCTGGCACGCGTGGTGCGCACCGGCCTGTCCCCCTGGGTCGAGAGCGGACGCGCGATCCGCTTCGGCGGATCCGGCCGCATCCAGGTGACGGCCGGGCAGACCCAGGCGATCGTGCTGGCGCTGCATGAACTCGCCGCCAATGCGCGCCATCATGGCGCGCTGTCGCGCCCGGGCGGCGAGGTCGAGGTCGCCTGGTCGCTCAGCGAGGATGGCATCGCGTCGCTGGAATGGCGCGAAAGCGGCGGCCCGCCCGTCAGCGCGCCATCGGCCGAGCGCCGTGGCTTCGGCATGCGGCTGCTCGAACGCGGGCTCGCGCATGATCTTGGCCCGGGCGCGGATGTGCAGTTGCGCTTCCCCGAGGAAGGCGTGGTGGTGCTGATGCAGTTCCGCGCCGGGCTGCCGGCCCTGCAGCCGGCCGAGGCCTGACGCGACGGAAGCCGGCCGGCATGCTGCGATCGGGGCGTGATCCAACTCGTTTGGCGAGTTTGCCCCGCGGAGTATAAGGGTCCGCGAAGACAGCAAGGAACGGGCGCGGTACACCATGGCGCGTGCATTGATTACCGGGGTCACGGGCCAGGACGGCGCCTATCTCGCGGCCCTGCTGCTCGAGAAGGGTTACGAGGTCTTCGGCCTGCTTCACCGCCATGGCGGATCGGAGGCCGTGCAGGACCGGCTGCGGCGGCTCGGCTGCCAGGGCTCGGTGAAGATGGTCGATGGCAATCTGATCGACCTGTCCTCGTTGATCCGCCTGCTGCAGAAGGTTCAGCCGGACGAGATCTACAATCTGGCCGCGCAATCCTTCGTGCGCATGTCGTGGGACCAGCCGCTGCTGACCACGCATGTCACCGCGATCGGCACCGCCAACATGCTGGAGGCGGTGCGCATCGCTGCCCCAGCGGCGCGCTACTTCCAGGCAAGCTCGTCGGAGATGTTCGGCAAGGCGGAGACGCCGGCGCAGAACGAGGCGACGCATTTCCATCCGCGCAGCCCCTATGCCTCGGCCAAGGTCTTCGCGCATTGCCTGGTGCAGAACTACCGCGACGCCTTCGGCCTGTTCGGCTGCAACGGCATCATGTTCAACCACGACAGCCCGCTGCGCGGCATCGAGTTCGTGCTGCGCAAGATCACCGATGGCGCGGCGCGCATCAGCCTTGGTCTCGCGACCGAGCTGCCCTTGGGCAATCTCGACGCGCGGCGCGACTTCGGCCATGCGCGGGACTATGTGCGCGCGATGTGGCTGATGCTGCAGCAGGACAAGGCGGATGACTATGTCGTGGCGACGGGCCGCGCCGCGTCGATCCGCGACCTGTGCCGCATCGCCTTCGCGCATGTCGGCCTGGATTACCAGGCGCATGTGCGCGTCGATCCTGCCTTCCTGCGGCCGGCCGATGTCGATGTGACGATCGGCGACGCGTCACGCGCGCGGACCCGGCTCGGCTGGGTGCCGGAGATGAGCCTTGAGGAAATGATCGCCGAAATGGTCGAATCCGACCTCGCGCGCTGGCGCTGATCCTCGCCGTCCTGGTGCATGCGGCGGTCAAGCGACTGGCCCTGCCTTCCGCGGTGCTTCATCGACCGCGGCTGATGGCGGCATCGTCGCGCTGCCGCGGCAATCCGGAATACGTTCCTCAATCGCATCTATCTCACCGGCCAGGGAACAAGGCCCACATCTCCCATCCCGGCATCAACGAGTCCCGGATCGTGCCGGGCAGCGTCTCCGGTCCTTGTTTCCTGGGCCGCGGCCGGATCCGGTGGTCCAGGAACATGAGGCTGGGACCCGGCACCTTCGCCCAGGCGACGAGGGACCAGCCCGGATGGCGCTTGTGGTCGCGGGCACGGTGGACGAAAAGGGCCGCGCCCACGCCGATGCACTCAGGGCGCGGGGACAGGAGATCGGCGGGTTGGAATTCCGCACCGGCAACACGGACGCACCGATGCGGCGGCTCTACGACCGCCGCGCTGCCGTCCCCCTTCGACGAGGATCGGGGGATGACGCGGTTTGACGCGATGGCGGCCGCCTTCGCCGCGCGGATGGTACAACCAGCGCAGCACCCCGCCTGGGATCCCTTCATGGGCAGGCTGGACGACGTGATCGGGACCATGGTCGAGGAACGCAGGGAGCACAGGGCATAATGTTTTCGCGCAAGCGTGTATTGGTGACGGGGGGCGCCGGCTTCATCGGGTCCCATCTGTGCGAGAGGCTGCTCGCGCAGGGGCATTCCGTCCTGTGCGTGGACAACTATTTCACCGGCACGCGGGACAACATCTCCCACCTGCTGCCGCATCCCCGCTTCGAGGCGATGCGCCACGACATCACCTTCCCGCTCTATGTCGAGGTGGACGAGATCTACAACCTCGCCTGCCCGGCGTCCCCGGTGCACTACCAGTTCGATCCGGTGCAGACGACCAAGACCTCGATCTCCGGCGCGCTGAACATGCTCGGCCTCGCCAAGCGGGTGAAGGCGAAGGTGCTGCAGGCCTCGACGTCGGAAGTCTATGGCGACCCGGAGGTGCATCCGCAGACCGAGGATTACCGCGGCAGCGTGAACCCGCTCGGCCCCCGCGCCTGCTACGACGAAGGCAAGCGCTGCGCCGAGACGCTGTTCTTCGACTACAAGCGCCAGCACAACGTCCGCATCAAGGTGGTGCGGATCTTCAACACCTATGGCCCGCGCATGCATCCGAATGATGGGCGCGTGGTGTCGAACTTCATCGTCCAGGCGCTGCAGGGCAAGCCGATCACCATCTATGGCGAGGGCACCCAGACCCGGTCCTTCTGCTTCGTGGACGACCTGGTCGAGGGCCTGATGCGGCTGATGGACACGGCCGACGACGTGACCGGCCCGGTCAACATCGGCAACCCGCACGAGATCACCGTGCGCGAGCTCGCCGAGCGTGTCATCGCGCTGTGCGGCGATGCCGTGCCACTGGAGAAGCGGCCCCTGCCGCAGGACGACCCGACGCGACGCTGCCCGGACATCACCCTCGCGCGCCGCCTGCTGGACTGGGAACCGAAGGTGCCGCTCGAGGACGGGCTGCGCCGCACGGTCGCCTATTTCGACACGCTGCTGCGCCGGCCCGCGACGGAAGCCTGACGGGGCCATAGCCCCGGCCCAAGAGGCCGGGAGGCGCGATCTCCCGAACAGCGCCGGCCCGGGCGGAGCCCCGAGGCCGGTGCTTACGCCCGCGCCAGAATGGGGCGCGGCGTCATCGCAACCGCGATCGCGGCACCCGCTCAGCGGAGCGGGAAGCCGAGCGCGATGATCTTCTCCTTCAGCTTCTCCCGCCCGTTCAGCGCCTTGAAGGTGCCAAGCCGGGCGATCACCCGCTGCGTCCAGGTGCTGCCCGCCATTTCCTGCCGGCGGGAGAATTCCTCCATGCGCGGGTCATAGGCGGCGCGATGGCCGGCATCCTGGGCGTCGTAGGTTTCGCGATGCAGCACGGCGGCCTGCGGCAGGCGGGGCTTCACCTCCCCCTCGCGGCCTGGCAGCGCCTGTCCGACGCACAGGCCGAAGACCGGCGCGGCACCGGGCGGCAGGCCGAGCAGTTCCGCCACCCGCGTGACGTCGTTGCGCACCGCGCCGATATAGACGGTGGACAGGCCGAGGCTTTCCGCTGCCACCACCGTGTTCTGCGCGGCGAGTGCAGCGTCGATCGAGGCGACGAGGAAGGATTCGAGATAAGGCAGCCCGGCGAGCTCCACGCCCGCCTCGGCTGAAAGCCGCCCGTTGCGGGAAACATCGGCCAGGAAGACCAGGAAGATCGGGCAGATCTCGATGTGCTTCTGGTTGCCGGCGATGGCGGCGATCTCGCGCCTCGTCTCGGGCTTGTCGACCGCAACCACCGACCAGGTCTGCAGGTTCGACGAGGTCGCCGCCGATTGCGCGGCCGCCACCAGTGCCTCCAGCGTGCCCGCAGGCAGCGGGCCGGGCCCGAAGCCGCGCACCGACCGATGCGAGAGCAGCAGCGCGAGCGTGTCGTTCCACGGCCCGGCCTTGGGCTCGGCGCCGGCGCCGTAGCGCGCGGCCAGCGCCGCCGCGGCGGCCGGCATCTGATGTCCGTCCATCTGTCCAATATCCCCTTGGGTCTTGCCGGAACGTAGCGCGGCGCCGCGCCCCGGCAAGTCAGCGGGCGAATGCGGCCGCCGGATGCGGGGCCGAAAGGCGCGGCCCGGCACCGAACAGCTTCTCCCGGTAGGTGCCTTCGGCATAGCCACGCTTGTAGCGCCCGCGCTCCTGCAGGGCCGGCACCAGCAGGGTCACGACGTCCTCGAGGCAGTCCGGGATGACGGTGCGGGAGAGGTTGAAGCCGTCGATATCGGCCTCCTCCACCCAGGCGATCAGCGTCTCCGCTACCTCCGCCGCGCTGCCGACGATGGGCGGCTGGCGGCTGCCGAGGATCATCCGGTCGATCAGCGCCCGCTTGGTCGCGCGTGGGGCGGCGGCGCGCAGCGCCTCGACATTCGACCGGATCGCCTCGGACGGCGCGGCCGGCAATTCGTCATCCAGGCCAAGCCGCGCGAGGTCGATGCCGAGGGAGGCGGAGGCATGCACCAGCGCCGCCTCCACGCTCGCATGGCGGCGATAGTCCTCGAGCTTGTCGCGTGCCTCCGCACCCGTGCGACCGATGATCAGCGTCGCGCCCATGAAGGCCTTGATCGGCCGGGGCGCGGCGCGCCGGCGCAGATCCGCCACGAGTGCCGCGACATGCGGCTTCGGCCCGCCATTGATGAAGACGCATTCCGCATGCAGCGCCGCGAAGGCGCGCCCGCGATCGGACGCCCCCGCCTGATAGAGCACCGGCGTGCGCTGCGGGGAGGGCTCCACCAGATGCGGCGCGTCCAGCCGGTATTGCCGGCCCTCATGCCGGATGCGCGCGACGCGCGACGGGTCGGCATAGATGCCGCTCGCGCGGTCCCGCTTCACCGCGTCGGCGGCCCAGGATTCCTCCCACAGGCGGTAGACGACGCCCATGAACTCGTCCGCCATGTCGTAGCGGTCGTCATGCGCCATCTGGCGGTCGAGCCCCATCGCCCGCGCCGCGCTGTCGAGATAGCCGGTGACGATGTTCCACCCGATCCGACCCCGCGTCAGATGGTCGAGCGTCGAGAAGCGCCGCGCCAGTAATGCCGGCGGCTCCCAGGCCAGGTTCACCGTGACGCCGAAGCCCAGATGCCGTGTGGCCGCCGCCATCGCTGGCACCAGCAGCATCGGGTCGAGCAGCGGTACCTGCACCCCGTGCCGCACCGCCGCATCCTGGCTGCCGCCATGCACGTCGTAGACGCCGAGCACATCGGCCAGGAACAGCCCGTCGAACAGCCCGCGCTCCAACAGCCGCGCGAGGTCCATCCAGTGGTCGATCGACAGGTAGTCGAGCGCCCGGTCGCGCGGATGCGTCCACATCCCCTGCTGGATGTGGCCGATGCAGGCCATGTCGAAGGCATTGAGACGGATTTCGCGCGGCGCTGGCATGGGCTGAGGGTGCGCGGCGCGCAGGCGATCGGCAATGCCGCCGCGCTCGCCGATTCGTTACAGGAATGGCAACCTCCGCCGACTATCGTCGTGAATCGCCAAACCCATGCACCGGGAGTCCGTCCATGTGCCTCGCCTGCCAACCCGCGCGCCTCGGCCGTCGCGGATTTTTCGCCGCCGGCGCCGCCCTGGTCGCGAGCGCGACCGAAGCACGGGCCCAGGCCGCCCGCCGCGAGGCCGCGCCGCCCGCCCGGCCCGACACGCCCGAGGCGGCGCTGCGCGCCCTGGTCGAGGGCAATGCGCGCTACGCCGCGAACCGGCCGCGGGCGCGCGACTTCTCGGCACGCCGCGCCGCCCTGGCGCGCGGCCAGGCGCCCTTCGCGGCGATCCTCGGTTGCGCCGATTCGCGCGTGGCCCCCGAACTCGCCTTCGACCAGAACCCGGGCGACCTGTTCGTCGTGCGCGTGGCCGGAAACTTCGTCACGCCGGAAGGGTTGGGCAGCCTGGAGTTCGGCGCCGCGGTGCTGGGGACGAAGCTGATCCTCGTGCTCGGCCACACCAGTTGCGGCGCGGTCGATGCGACCGTCGCCGCGCTGCGCCAGGGCAACGCCCTGCCCGGCCAGATCGCGCGGCTGGTCACGGCGATGAAGCCGGGCATCGAACCTGCTCTGGCCGAGCCGGGCGGCGACGTGACGCGCCGCGCACTGCTGTCGAACGTCCGGCACAACGTCCGCGCGCTGGAGACGGCGACGCCGATCCTGTCGGACCTCGTCGGGCGCGGGGCGCTGGCAGTGCGGGGCGGGCTCTATGATCTCGCGACGGGGCGGGTGGAACTCGTCTGACGCAGAAACCGAGAGGGGCTTTGCCCCTCTCGAACTCTCCCCACCAAATGCCAGTGGCATTTGGAATGCCGATACTTGGTGCCCGGCGTCAAAGGATGGCATTCCAAAGGGCACTGCCCTTTGGCGGGGTGGTTTGGAGGGGCGGCGCCCCTCCAATGCTTCAATTCTCCGGCCGGAACCCGCTTTCCCGCACCACCGCGCCCCAATCATCGCGTTCCTGCCGGATGCGCGCGGCGAACTCGGCCGGGCTCGCGGAGGTCGTCGGCGCATATTCCAACCGGTCGAGCGCCGCGACCATCTCCGGCGTCGCGGCCGCGGCGCGGATGGCGCGGTGCAGGGCCTCGACCACCGGCGCGGGCGTGCCGGCCGGCAGCAGGGCGCCGAACCATTCATCCTTGTTCAGGTCGGGATGGCCGAGTTCCGCGAAGGTCGGCACCGCCGGGAAGCGCGGGTTCCGCGCGGGGGAGGAGACGGCAAGCATCCTCAGCCCCTCCCCCTGCTGCGGCGAAACATCGCCGAGCACGCCGATGAAGCAGGTCAGCCGGCCGGCGATCAGTTCCTGCACCGCCGGCGCGGCGCCACGGAAGGGCACGTGGGTCATCTCGATCCCGGCCTTCTTGCCCAGCACGATGCCCATGAAGTGCGGCGCCGAGCCGGCCGCCGGGGAGGCCCAGGGCAGTTCGCGCCGCTGCGCCTTCGCCCAGTCGATCCAGGCCGGCAGCGTCTGCGCCGGATGGTCCTTCGGCACGGCGAAGGCGAAGGGATAGGAGCAGACGGTCGAGACCGGGATCAGGTCGGTCAGCGCGTCGTAGCGGACCTCGCGCGGGAAGACGTGCGGCTGCAGGGTCAGCATCGAGGCCGGGGTCTGCAGGAAGGTCGTGCCGTCGGCATCGGCGCCCTTCACGAATTCCACCGCGATGCGCCCGGCCGCACCCACCCGCCCATCGACGACGAGTTGCGGCGCGTAGATCCCGCGCAGCCGTTCCGCATAGAGCCGTGCGACGACATCCGAGGACCCGCCTGGCGGGAAGCCGATCACCACGCGCGCCGGGCGCTGCAGGGTCTGGGCATGGGCCGGCAGGGCGAATGCGGCAGGCAGCGCAAGCACGGCCCGGCGAGGGATGGCGATGGTCATGCGGTGTTTCCTCCGACTATCGCAGGTGTAGCGGAGCCGCGGCGGCATTTGGAGGGGTTACGCGCTATGCTCCACCGTCATGGAGGACCTCTTCGACCTCGAACGCTTCGTGCAGGCGCAGGAGGCGGTGATGGAATCGGTGCGGGAAGAACTGCGCGCCGGGCGCAAGCGCACGCATTGGATGTGGTTCGTCTTCCCGCAGCTCCGCGCCCTGGGGCGCAGCAGCACGGCGCAGCGCTACGGCATCGCTTCGCTGGCGGAGGCGCGGGCCTATCTGGCGCATCCGGTGCTGGGGCCGCGGCTGTTCGACTGCACCGGACTTGTCTGCACCGTGCAGGGCCGCACGATCCATGAGATCTTCGGCAGCCCGGACGATATGAAGTTCCGGTCCTGCATGACACTGTTCGCCGCCGCCGATCCGGCCGCCACGCTGTTCACCGACGCCCTGCGCATCTTCTTCGACGGCCAGCCCGATCCGCTGACCGTCGATCTGCTCGCCGCCGGCTGACTAAAGCCCAAGACCCGGCACCAGCAGAGCCTCCAGCGCCGCGCGCCGTTCGGGCGGGATGGCGACCGCCTTGCGCGCCTTGAGGTCGAAGGCGATGCCGACCGCTTCGGCCGCGGCGACCACATCGCCGCTCTCCCCATCATGGACCAGGTGGGTCCAGGTCGTGGTCTTCTCGCCCAGCGCCTTCAGCCCGCTGCACACCGTCAGCAACTGCCCCGCGCGCAGGGGGCGGAACTGCGCGACGCGGTATTCCAGCGCGGCGGAGCCCATCCCTTCCTCCTTGATGCCCAGGCCGGTGCCGCGATTGCGCAGGTTCGGCACGCCATCCCAGATACGGGCGATGACGACGTCGGGGCGCATCACACCATCCGTGTCGCATTCATGCGGGCGGATCGCGCCGCGATAGCCCTCGGCCAGGCCCAGCGCATGGGCGGCGGCACGGTCCGGCAGGGCAGGCGGCGGATCGAAGCCGAGCCCGCGCGGCCCGGCATGGTCGGGCATCGCCACCAGAAGCGATTCCGCCGCCAGCGCCGGCAGCGGCGCGCCCCAGGCCCCGAGATCCGTCACCAGCGCGGCGGCCGGCGCGTCGGTCGCGTTGTTGCGGATCTCGACAACCGTCCGCAGGCGGTCGCCGGCGACGCGCAGGATGCCGCCACGGATGATGAAGGGCGTGCCCGGCGACATCTCCCGCAGGAAGCGCAGGTGCTGGTCCATTACCGCAAGCCTGCCGCGCGAAGGCGGCAGCCCGGCCTCCAGCAGCAGCCAGTCCAGCGCATCCGCCGCCCGCGCAACGTAATGGCGCACATTCATGTGCCCCATCACGTCGCATTCCTCCTGCTGCACGCTGCCTTTGCCGATGACGATCAAGCTCTTGTCCTCAACTTTTGCCACACACCCCCGACGCCGGGGTGTCCGGATGCTGCTGGCCAGCAGGGTGGATTGCACGGGGGCGACTGCATAGGGTCCGGGGTGCCCGGACCACTCGAGAGGCTGAGGGCCGAGGGTAGCCGAGCTATTGGTGGCTTAGGTCACGCCTCGCCTAGCAAGCGGCCGCGCGGTGGAAAGCCCTCCGCATAGCCTTCGGTCGAAACCGTGCGCCCCCGCCGGCTTGTCATCATTGCATCGGGCACGTTGTGCCGTCGGCGCAGCCGATCCAAGGCATGGCTGGGGAGTGTCACCGGAGCGGCGAATGTGATGTCCGAGCGTCGATAAAGGCCATCTCTCCAGCGCTCGAAGATCTCACTCGTCAGCAAAAATCTGTCGAGACCCCAGTACGGGACCTCGTCGGCGTCGGCGAACCTTTCGGCATGGAAATCCGGCTCACCGACGATGAATACCTCCATTGCAGTCGCGAGATCGCATTCAGGCCGCCGGATGACCCAGAAAAGCGGTGCTAGACCAAGGTCCCAGTTCCATGTCGTGGCCACGGCGCGCCAGTCGTCCGGGGTTGATTGCGCCGTCAGGAACGCAGCAAGGCGCGGGCCATCCGCGACTTCGCTCGCCCATGCCATGAGCATCGCGTCGTCGTCCTCATGCGTCGCGGCCAGATTGTAGAACGCCTGCTTGCGCTGCGCACGCCGCTCCTCGTCAGCGCGCTGCCTATCGCGGTGCTCCTGGAGGCCGGCACTTCGGGAAGCGCTGAGGCCGAGCACGCCGATTTCGATGCTATCGACCTGCCCGTCGCGGATGTCCGCTACAAATTCGTGCTTCCCGTCGGAGAGTCTGCCCAGGTAGCGACTGAAGGCTGACGAAGCCGGCTGTTCGGGCTGCGGCAAAATGTCGTCACTTGTTGGCACGAGATCAGGATACGCGCGGCGCAACGCCTCGAACGGCATCCCGATTTGCAGACGGTCGATGATGAGGTCCGTCGCGAACGGCTTGTGAAACCTTACGGAATGGGCGGGGTCACGCAGTCCGTACCCGAAAAGGAGCTGTACCCCGAAGTCGGATCCTGTGATGCCAAGGATGCCTGTACTCTCGCCGACAATGGTGAGCCTGCGGCCGCTCATGCGGTAGAGCCGGTCGGCGTCCGACTTCGGCACGGGCGGCCGCAAATCGACAAACCGGGCCTGAGCCATCCGTCGCCGCCATGCTCGCCACCGCGCCAAGACACCCGTGTCGCGGTTGCTCATTGCGTGCCTTCCCAAAACGCCGCGGTTCACGGCGAGTAGCCTAAAGGTCCAGCCGCGCCCAGACCGTCTGTTCGACGCTATGTGAGGCCCTCGCCACCACCGTCGCGAACCGCGCCTCGCGGCAAGCCGAGCGGGCTTGCCGGCGCGCCACTTCGCGGGAAGCATGCGCCAGGGAAACAGGGAAACGGATTATGGATGTCGGGCTGTTCTGCCTCATGGGCTACCGCACGCGCGGCATCGCGACGGCGGCGATCTACGACACCGCGGTCGCGCAGGTGAAAGCGGCCGAGCAGGCCGGCTTCTCCATCGCCTGGTTCGCCGAGCATCATTTCTCGAACTACTGCGTCTGCCCCTCGCCCCTGATGATGGTCGCGCGGATGGCCGGCGAGACCAGCCGCATCCGGCTCGGCTCGGGCGTGGTGATCGTGCCGCTCTATCACCCCTCGCGGCTGATCGCCGAGATCGGCATGGTCGATTCGCTGACCCATGGGCGGCTCGTGCTCGGCATCGGCTCCGGCTACCAGCCTTTCGAGTTCGAGCGCTTCGGCCAGGACCTGTCGGAAGCCCCGGCGCGGCTGCTGGAAGTGATGGGCATGATGGAAGCGGCCTTCTCGGCCGAGACCTTCACGCATCAGGGCGCGCATTACGCGATGCCCACCGCGCATATCGCACCGCGCCCGGTGCGCGGCCTGCCCGACATCTACGTCGCCGGCGACAACGCCGACCTGCACCGCTACGCCGCCGAGCGCGACTGCGTCGTGATGGTGACGCCGCGCCACTTCACCCCCGCCATGCTTGCCGCCGCGCGCGCGCGCTTCGAGACAATCCGCGCCGCCGCCGGCCGCGCGCCCGACACCCTGCGCTTCGGTGCCATGCGCCCCTTCTGCGTCACCGACGACCGCACCGAGGCGTTGGCGTTTCTCGAGAACGCGCGCTGGCAGATCCGCCTGTCGCAATCGCTCCGCCGGCGTGAGCAGGAGATGGATGGCGGCATGCTGGTGGAGAAGACCTGGGACGGCGAGCCGAGCCTCGAGGAGATGGGCGCCCACATGCTGGTCGGCGACGCCGCCACGGTCGCCGCCCGCATGGCCGCCGAGATCCGCGCGGCGGCACCCTGCCACTACCTCCTCCAGACCCAGGCGGGCGACATGCCGGCGGCCACCGCGCTGCGGTCGATCGCGGCCTGGCAGGGCGCGGTGAAGCCCCTGCTGGAACGCGAATTCGGCCCGCTGGAGCGGATCGGCGTGCCCGCCTCGGCGGCCGCCTGAACCGGCCAGGGGGCGCTTGACCCGCGCCCCCAGGATTTGCCACCGTTGGGCTCGTGGGGAACTTGTTCAGCGTCCGCACCGGGGATGACGACACGCTCTGGGCCGTCGTGGCGACGGTAGGGCGCAAGAGCCGCGTCGCGGAGGTCTTCCGGTCCCGTGCCCAGGCGCTCGACGATCGCGCCTGGCGAGACCAGCAGGTGCTGGCCTATGTCGATTGGCTGATCCGGGCGAAGCAGCCCGTCCCCCATTATTCGGTGACGCCGATCCGGCGGTCCGACCTGCCGCGGAAGTGGACCCCGCTGCCGGCGCTGGGCTTCCTGCGCGGGCAGACGATCTGAATCACGGACGATACGGACTCGGCCGTGCCAACTGTCGGTCGAACTCACCCACGGCATTCCGCCCCTTCGGATCATGCCCGCGATCGAGGCCCAACGGCGCTTGGCCGCGTGCCGGGAGGGTGTATCGTCCAGGGCCGAACACCGGAGGATCTGTCCTTGCAAGTCCCGCATGCCGGCCCGTCCTTCCTCCGGTTTCCGCTGCCGGCCGCGATGGCCTCCATCCTGTTACTGACGGCCTGCGCCGGCCAGCAGACCGGGGGCACGACGCTCGCCGCCGATGACGGCACCGATGCCTGCCGCCCCCAGGTCGAGCAATTCAACCGCAGCGCCGCGTACTTCGCCGCCCCCATCGCCGCCGGCGTGGCGGTGATCGGCGCCGGCGGCATCCTCGGCACCCGCCCTGGCATCATCGGCGGGCTGGTCTGGGCGGCGAGTTCCGCCGCCGCCGCCGTGGCCACCACGAGCTACCTGGAACAGCGCCAGCGCCAGGCAGCCGGCAATGCGGACGCCCTGGCCGCAGCCGTCGCCAGCGACATCGACCAGGAGAACAACGGCATCGCCCAGTCGCAGCAGGCGCTGGACAGCGTGACCGATTGCCGCCTGCGCGAGGCCCGCCGTGTGCAGGAGGCGGCGCGCGCCGGCCAGATCCAACGACAGGAGGCCGAAGCCCGCCTCGCCGCCATGCGCCAGCAGGCGCAACGCGACCTCGAGCTCAGCCGCACGGCCGAGCGGCGCATGCAGGCCCGCGCCGCCGAGATCGACACCGGCATCGAGGCGGTCGCCCCAGCCGCACGCGCGACTGCGACACCGCCGCCGCCACGCCCGGTCGCGGCGCGACCCGTCCAGGCCGTCGCGCTGCAGGCGGCGCCCCTGCCCTCCGCCGCGCCGGTGGCCGAGGTGCAGCCCCGCCAGCAGGTGCAGATCGTGCCGACCCGCAACGAGGGCTTCGTCGCGGTGGAAACGCCGTCAGGCCAGCGGCTCGGCTACGCGCCGGCCGCGGTCTTCTCCATCCCGGCGTCGCAGACCCGCGCGATCGCGGTTCCGGCGGTGGCGACCGCTGGCGAGGCCGGCCGCGTGCGGACACTGGTCGGCACCAACATCGCGCGGCGCGACGCCTTCGCCGAATCGGTCGGCGATCTGCAACGCGCCGTCAGCAGCGGTTTCGAACTGGGCACCTGAGCGAAGTCGCGTCGGCGCCGCCATCGAGCGGCGCCGGGGGACAGTTCAGCGGTCGCGGGTCAGCCGCCGTCGCCCGGTCGGCGCGCGGCCCAGAACAGCCAGGCGAACCAGCCGATGCCGCCGACCACCACGGCATGGGCGCCGAGCACGGCGAGCACCGTCTCCCAATGCCAGTCCGACAGGCGGATCATCGTCACGCCAGCCGGCACCGAGAACCACAGCACCAGGGCGAGAGCCATCATCAGCAGCACCGCCGGCACCGGCCGGCGTGGCATGGGTGGTAGGCCGGGCGGACGGCGCAGCATGGCGGTCAGCCCTGCACGGGCTTGATCGCGCCGGCACAGGCCGTCGGGATCATCGCCATGACGCACGGCGCGCCGCCGCATCCGGACGCGCGCCATGCAGCCAGCAGGTCAGCGCGCCTTCGCGAGGGCATCGAAGGCCTTGAGGCGGGCGATCAGCGCCGGCATCTCCCGCAGCGGGATCATGTTCGGGCCGTCGGACGGCGCGTTGTCGGGGTCCTCATGCGTCTCGATGAAGACCGCGGCGACGCCCACCGCCACCGCGGCGCGCGCCATCACCGGGGCGAATTCGCGCTGCCCACCGGATGACGTGCCCTGCCCGCCCGGCTGCTGCACCGCATGGGTCGCATCCATCACCACCGGATATCCGGTCGCAGCCATGATCGGCAGCGAACGCATGTCGGCGACCAGCGTGTTGTAGCCGAAGGAGGCGCCGCGCTCGCAGAGCATGATGTTCTCATTGCCCGTGGAGGCGATCTTCGCCGCGACGTTCTTCATGTCCCAGGGCGCCAGGAACTGGCCCTTCTTCACGTTGATCGCGCGGCCGGTCTCGCCCGCCGCGAGCAGAAGGTCGGTCTGGCGGCAGAGGAAGGCCGGGATCTGCAGGATGTCCACCGCCTCGGCCGCCGGGGCGCAATGTTCGGGCAGGTGGACGTCGGTCAGCGTCGGCAGGCCGGTCTTCTCGCGCACCTCGGCCAGGATCGCGAGGCCCTCGGCCATGCCGACGCCGCGCGCGGCGTTCACGGAAGTCCGGTTCGCCTTGTCGAAGGAGGATTTGTAGACCAGCGGCACGCCGGCGGCCCTGGCCATCTCGGCGAGCGCGGCGGCCGTTTCCAGCGCATGGGCGCGGCTTTCGATCTGGCAAGGACCGGAGAGGAAGACCAGCGGCAGGTCGTTGCCGATGGTGACGGGGCCGACGGTGACGTGACGCATTGCGAGCTCCACAGGCGCTGTTCGACCGAGCGGAGGATCGCCGCGCCACTTTAGGATTTTAGGATTTTAAGTTTTTAGCCCTTTATCCGGTTACCCCACGCTCCATCTCGGCGTGCGGGTGTCCTTGATAATATTCCTATATCCCACTCCCCTGCCCGGCGGCAAGTGACGGAAATGGTGCACCCAGCGCCAGACCCCCGCGGTCCAGGGGGCCGTTGCCCCCTGGCGGGGAGGGTCCGGGAGGGGCGGCGCCCCTCCCGCCGCCTTCAGACGAGCCTGGCCTGCTTCACCGCCGCCCCGATGAATTCCGCGAACAGCGGATGCGGGTCGAAGGGCTTCGACTTCAGTTCCGGGTGGTACTGCACGCCGATGAACCAGGGATGGTCCGGGTATTCCACGATCTCCGGCAGCACCCCGTTGGGCGACATGCCGGAAAAGCGCAGGCCAGCGGCCTCGAGCCGATCCTTGTAGGCGACGTTGACCTCGTAGCGGTGGCGGTGGCGTTCCTCGATGGTGGCGCGGCCGTGATAGACCTCCCGCACCAGGGAGCCTTCCGAGAGCACCGCCGGATAGGCGCCGAGGCGCATCGTGCCGCCGAGGTCGCCCGCCGCGTTGCGCGTCTCGACTTCGTTGCCGCGCGCCCATTCGGTCAGCAGGCCGACCACGGGTTCGCCGGCGGGGCCGAACTCGGTCGAGGACGCGCCCTTGATGCCGAGCAGGTTCCGCGCCGCCTCGATCACCGCCATCTGCATGCCGAAGCAGATGCCGAAGAAGGGCACGCGGCGCTCGCGGGCGAAGCGCACCGCCTCGATCTTGCCTTCGCTGCCGCGTTCGCCGAAGCCGCCGGGGACGAGGATGCCGTTGACCTTTTCGAGCCGCGCCACGGCGTCCTGGTCATGCTCGAAGATCTGGCTGTCCACCCAGTCGAGGTTGACCTTCACATTGTGGGCGATGCCGCCATGAGTCAGCGCCTCGGCCAGCGACTTATAGGCATCGAGCAGGTTGGTGTACTTGCCGACGACGGCGATCGTCACCTCGCCTTCGGGCTGCTTCACCGCGTGGACGATGCGTTCCCAGCGCGAGGTATCCGGCACGCCATAGGCCGAGAGGCCGAAATGGCGCAGCACCTCGCGGTCCAGCCCTTCCTCGCTGTACTTCAGCGGCACCTCGTAGATGGTGCCTGCGTCGAGTGCCGGGATCACGCTTTCCGGCCGGACATTGCAGAACAGCGCGATCTTGCGGCGCTCATTCTCCGGGATCGGGCGGTCGGACCGGCAGAGCAGGATCTGCGGCTGGATGCCGACGGACAGCAGTTCCTTGACCGAATGCTGCGTCGGCTTGGTCTTCAGCTCGCCGGCCGCGGGGATGTAGGGCACCAGCGTCAGGTGCATGAACAGGCTGCGCTGCGGCCCGAGCTCATTCGCCAATTGGCGGATGGCTTCTAGGAAGGGCAGGCTTTCGATGTCGCCGACGGTGCCGCCGATCTCGACCAGGACGAAGTCGTAGGCGTCGGTTTCCGCCTGGATGACTTCCTTGATCTTGTCGGTGATGTGCGGAATGACCTGCACGGTGCCGCCGAGGTAGTCGCCGCGCCGTTCCGCCGCGATCACGTCGGCGTAGATGCGCCCCGTGGTCCAGTTGTCGGGCTTGGCCGCCGCCACTCCGGTGAAGCGTTCGTAGTGACCAAGGTCGAGGTCGGTCTCGGCACCGTCGTCGGTGACGTAGACCTCGCCATGCTGATACGGGGACATCGTCCCCGGATCGACGTTGAGATAGGGGTCCAGCTTGCGGAGCCGAACCTTGTAGCCGCGTGCCTGAAGCAACGCGCCGAGGGAGGCGGAAGCGATACCCTTGCCAAGCGAGGAAACCACGCCGCCGGTGATGAACACGAACCGGGCCATGGGCGCCCTCCATAACAAGTCGCGCGCGTGGAAGCCACCCGCGCGAAGCGCAGGGCGGCCACGCGCCCGGAAGTGGTTGAAACGACGGGTCTAGTTGTTCGGCACGGCCGGCAGCGAGGGCACCGCGGGGGCCGCCGGAGCGCTGGCCGGGGCCGGCGAATCGAGGATCGAGCGATTCTGCATCGACGACCCTCGGTTCAGCAGCGCGAGCGTCAGCGCCAGGACGAAGAAGGCCGTGCCCAGGATCGCCGTGCCGCGCGTCAGCAGGTTGGCCGTGCCGCGCCCGCCCATGAACGACCCCATCCCCTGGGAGGAGCCGATGCCGAGGCCGCCGCCCTCGCTGCGCTGGAGCAGCACGAGGCCGATCAGGGCGAGGGTGACGAAGAGGTGAACGACGAGCAGGACGGTGGTCATGGTGGCGCGCTTCTACAGCAAGGCCGGGTGCGCGGGCTACCCCGCCGCCCGGGCGATGGCGAGGAAATCCTCCGCGACCAGGCTGGCGCCGCCCACCAGGGCGCCGTCCACATGCGGCAGGGCGAGGATCGCCGCCGCGTTGGCCGGCTTCACCGAACCGCCATAGAGAAGCCGCGTCGCCGGGCCCACCGCTTGGCGCAGTGCCGCGTGGATGGCGGCGATGTCGGCCTCGGTCGGCGTCTTGCCGGTGCCGATGGCCCAGACGGGTTCATAGGCGACCACCCCGCCGGCGGCGGCGAAGCCCTCCGGCAGGCTGCCGGCGACCTGGGCGCGCACGACCGCCTCGGCTTGGCCGGCCTCGCGCTGGGCCAGCGTCTCGCCGACGCAGACGATGGGGGTCAGGCCGGCGGCGATGGCGGCGGCGGCCTTGGCCTTCACCTGGGCGTCGGTCTCGGCGTGGTCGGCGCGGCGTTCGGAATGGCCGAGGATGACATAGCGCGCCCCGGCATCGGCCAGCATGGCAGCCGCGATGTCCCCGGTGTGGGCGCCCTTGGCATCGGCGTGGCAGTCCTGCCCGCCCGTCGCGACGGGGGTGCCGGACAGCGCCGCGGCGATGGCGGCGACCAGGGTGGCGGGCGGGCAGACCAGGATCTCCGCCTGCAGCCCGGCGGCGCCGGCGGCCACGGCGCGCGCCAGCGCCAGGCCGTCGGCGGCGAGGCCGTGCATCTTCCAGTTCCCGGCAACCAGCGGGCGCAATCCAGGCGTCACGGCGTCGTCTCCCTCGGCATCGGGACCGGGTTAGCGGCGGGTGCGGGGGCTGTCCATGGCCCGGCGCTTCGCCTCGCCACCAAGGGCGCGACGCCGGCTACGGCGCGGCCGGCACGCCGATGACCCACACGCCGTTGCAGATCTCTTCGAGCACGAATGGCTTGCCGGCCCGGTCGGTGTAGATGGCCAGCTCCATGGGCTGGCCGTAGTTCGGATCGCGACATGGAAGCTTGGCGGCCAATTGCAGGCGCCGGCCCATGACCACCCCGCGCTTGCGCAATTCCTCCTCCGGCGATCCGATGCCCCAGATCAATTCCATCCTTCCGGACGGGCTGTCCTCGATCGTCCTCACGGCATCACCCTGTCGACGGCGTGTCCCGGTCGCAGCCTAGGCCCCTCCCCGTTGGACCGGGTAGCCTTGTCCACCCCCGGGCCTTGATCGGCACGGCCATCGCCACTCCGACAATCAACCCGGCCCCGCACCGGTCGGCCGGCTCATGGCGATGCCCCAGGCTGCCGGCGACTGCCTCACCGCGGTAGACGTGAGGACCCACGGTCTCGCCCCCGGTTCGTCCTCGCCCTCGGCAATGGGACAATGTTGGGGGCGACGCCCCCTCAAGCCCTTCCGTCCCACCCCCCGCCCGGCTAAGCACGCGCCCCATGCTGACCGCGATGCGCCGCCTTGCCGGCACCTGGTTCGCCAGGCTCCTCTTCCTCCTCCTCGTCGCCTCCTTCGCCATCTGGGGCATCGAGGATGTGGTGCGGAACTTCGGCCGCGAGACCGCCGTGGTGCGCGTCGGCGACAGCGCCATCGAACTGCCCGAGGCGCAGGCCGCCGCGCGGCGGGAGATGGCGCGCATCGCCCGGCAGCTGGGCAACCGCTTCGAGCCGGACGAGAACATCCGCCGCGCCGTCAGCGCCACCGCGCTGGAGCGCCTGATCGGCGAGCGGGTGCTGCGCCAGGAAGCGCAGCGCATGGGCTTGGTCGCGCCGCCCGAGACGGTGCGCGATTCGATCTTTTCCATCCCCGGCCTGCGTGGGCCGGATGGCAGCTTCTCCCGCCAGGTCTTCGACAGCTTCCTCCGCGCCAACGAACTGAACGAGCCGCAATTCCTGCAGGTCGTCGCCGATGACGTGCTGCGCCAACAGCTGATGGGCGCGGTGCGGGCGGGTTCGGCCGGGCCGGATGCGATGTCCGGGCCGCTGCTCGCCTGGGCCTTCCAGCGCCGCAGCGCGGAGGTGGTGCGCATCGCCCGCGCCGCGATGCCGGAACCCGAGACGCCGACCGAGGCGCAACTGCGCCGCTACCAGGAAAACAACCCGGCGCGCTTCTCCTCCCCCGAATACCGGGAAGCGTCGGTGCTGGTGCTCTCGCCCGAGACGCTGTCCGCGGAGGTCGCAGTGAGCGACGCGGATCTGGAGGCGGCCTACGACGCCCGCCGAGCGCAGTTCGAGACGCCGGAACGCCGCGCCCTGGAACAGGCCGTGGTGCCGAATGAGGAAGCCGCCCGCGCCATCGCCGAGGCCTGGCGTGCTGGGGCGGAACTCGCGGCGATCGAGACGCAGGCCCGCGCGGCGGATGGCGGGGCGGCCGATCTCGGCCTGCTGGACCGCACGGCGCTGCCGATCGCCGATGTCGCGGCGGCGGCCTTCTCGGCCGAGCCGGGCGCGGTGACCGATCCGGTGCGCAGCCCCTTCGGCTGGCACGTGATGAAGGTGATGCGCGTCGAACCGGCGACGCGGCGGACGCTGGACGAGGTGCGCGACACGCTGCGGCGGGACGTGGCGCATGACCGTGCGCTCGACCTCGCCTATGAGCGCGCGAACCGGGTCGAGGACGCGCTCGCCGGCGGTGGGACGCTCGCCGAGGTGGCGCAGCGCTTCTCCTTGCCGATCGTCTCCGCGACGCTCGATGCCAATGGGCGCGACCAGGCCAATGCGGTGGTGGCGCTGCCGGTGGCCGAGGCGCAGCGCACCCCACTGCTGCGCGCCGTCTTCGCAGCCCGCCAGGGCGATGCGCCGCGCATGACCGAGATGGGCGACGCCTTCGTCGCCATCGAGATCCGCGGCGTCATCCCCCCCGCGCTGCGGCCCTTCGCGAGCGTGGAGACCGAGGTGAGCGCCGCCTACCTCGCCGATGCACGCCGGCGCGAAGCGGAACAGCGCGCGGCCGGGCTGCTCGCCGCGGTGCGCGGCGGCAAGACCATGGCCGAGGCGGCCGGGGAGGCCGGGCTGACCGTGGTGGACCTGACCGGCTTCAGCCGCGACCCGGCGCAGTCCGGCACGCTGCCGCCCGAGCTGATCGCCCCGCTGTTCGAGGCGAAGGTGGGCGACACCACCATGGCCGAGACGCGCGACGGCTTCGCGGTCGCGCGGCTGACCGCGATCATCCCCTTCGACACCGCCAGCGACGCCGCTGCCCTGGCGCGCGTGCGCAGCGAGATCGAGCAGTCCATGCAGGATGAGCTCGAAGGGCAATTCGCCACGGCGCTGCGGGCGCGGTCGAACGTGCGCATCAACAGCCAGCTGCTGGAACAGGTGACGGGCCAATGAGCGGGACCGATTTCGCCGCGGCGCGCGCCGCGCTGGAGGCCGGCCACGGCACCGTGCTGGTGCGCGAACGGGTGGCCGACCTCGACACGCCGGTCGGCGCCTTCCTGAAGCTGACGGGCGGGGCGCAGGCCAATGCCTTCCTGCTGGAATCGATCGAGGGCGGGGCGGCGCGCGGGCGGTATTCCGCGATCGGTCTCGCGCCCGACCTGGTCTGGCGCTGCCGGGGCGGCAAGGCGGAGATCAACCGCCACGCCCTGTCGGCGCCGCATGCCTTCGAGCCGGAAGCCGGCCTGGCGATGGACAGCCTGCGCCGGGTGATCGCCGCCGCGCGGTTTCCGGTGCCGGCCGGGCTGCCACCGATGGCCGCCGGGCTGTTCGGCTATCTCGGCTACGACATGGTGCGGCTGATCGAGAAGCTGCCCGAGACCAACCCGGACGTGCTCGGTATTCCCGATGCCGTGCTGACGCGCCCGACGCTGATGGCCGTCTTCGACCATGTGCGCGACACGCTGACGCTCTGCGCCCCGGTGTGGCCGGGTGGCGAGCCGGGGGCGGCGCTGGAAGCCGCCGAGGCGCGGCTGGACGAGGCAGAGGCGGCGCTCGACCGCCCGGTGCCGCGCCCTGCCCCGCCCGCCGTGCTGCCGAAGCTCGCCCAGCCGGACAGCAACTTCACCGAGGCCGGCTACATCGCGGCCGTCGAGCGCGCGAAGGAATACATCCGCGCCGGCGACGTGTTCCAGGTGGTGCCGGCGCAGCGCTTCTCGGTGCCCTTCGCGCTGCCGCCCTTCTCGCTGTACCGCGCGCTGCGGCGGATCAACCCCGCGCCCTTCCTGGTGTTCGGGGATTTCGGCGGGTTCTCCGTGGTCGCGGCGAGCCCCGAGATCCTTGTGCGCTGCCGCGACAACACGGTCACGGTACGCCCGCTCGCCGGCACGCGCCGCCGCGGCGCGACGCCGGAGGAGGATCGCGCGCTGGAGGCCGAGCTGCTGGCCGATCCGAAGGAGCGGGCGGAGCACCTGATGCTGCTCGACCTCGGCCGCAACGATGTGGGCCGCGTGGCCGCCATCGGGTCGGTGAAGGTGACGGCGCAGTTCCAGATCGAGCGCTACTCGCAGGTCATGCATATCGGTTCCGAGGTGCAGGGCCGGCTGCGGGATGGGCTCGACGCGCTGGATGCCTACGCGGCGGGCTTCCCGGCCGGGACGCTGACCGGCGCGCCGAAGATCCGCGCGATGGAGATCATCGAGGAGCTGGAGCCGTCCCGGCGTGGCCTCTATGCCGGCGGCATCGGGTATTTCGGCGCCGATGGCGGCATGGACACCTGCATCGCGCTGCGCACCGCGCTGGTGAAGGACGGCGTCATGCATGTGCAGGCCGGCGCCGGCGTCGTCGCCGATTCCGACCCGAAGTCGGAATACGAGGAGACGAAGCAGAAGGCGCGCGCCCTGTTCCGCGCGGCGGAGGAGGCGGTGCGCTTCGCCGCGGGGCGGCGTGAACGCGGCAACACCTGACCTCGCCGCGATCCTCGCGGTGATCGAGGACGCCCGCGCCAGCGGCCGGGCGCTCGAAGCCGCGGCCGCGCTGCGCAGCCTGTCCGCCCTGGCGCCCAAGGACAACATGGTGCGTGCCGCCCTCGCCCGCGCCCTGTTCCAAGCGGGCCTATGGAACGACGCCTGGGACGCCTACGAGGTCCGCTTCGACCTGTTCCCCGCCTTCCCCATGGTGACCCGGCCCGGCCCGGATGGCCCGGTGCCCATGCCGATCTGGCGCGGCACGGGCCAGCCCGAGGCGATGCTGGTGATGGGCGAGCAGGGCCTCGGCGACACCATCCAGTTCGCGCGCTACCTGCCGCTGCTGGTCGCGCGCGGCATGCGGGTGCATGCGGTGCTCGATCCGCGGCTGCATCGCCTGCTCGCGCCGCTGACTGAAGGGCTCGACCTGCGATCCGCCGATACGCCGGGGTCGGTTGCCGGGGTGAAGACCTGGCTGCCGCTGCTGAACCTGCCGCGCGCCCTGGGGCTGACCCCGCAGCAGTATCGCGGGCGCATCCCCTACCTGACGGTGGATCGTGAGCGCCGCGCGCGGATGCGCGCGCGGATCGGCGGGCAGGGCCTGCGCATCGGCATCGTCTGGCAGGGCAATCCGGCGGCGCCGGTGGATGGGAAGCGTTCCGCCCCGCTCGCCGCCTTCGCCCCCATCGCAGCGATCCCCGGCGTGCGCCTGTTCTCCCTGCAGAAGGGCCCTGGGGAGGAGCAGGAGGCACCCTTCCCTCTCGACCGGCTGGGGCCGGAGATGGACCAGGGGCCGGACTGGTTCCTCGACACCGCCGCGGCGATCGAGGCGCTGGACCTCGTCGTCACGGTGGATACCGCCGTGCTGCATGTCGCGGGGGCGCTGGGGCGCCCGGCGCTGATGCTGACCCATGGCGCCACGCCAGACTGGCGTTGGCTGAACGCGGCGGATGTGCCGGTCTGGTATCCCTCGGTACGGCTGGTGCGCTGCCCGGACGGGACCGGGGACTGGGCGGGGGCGGCGGCGCGCGCGGCGCTGCTGATCCGCACGGGGAATGTGCCGCCGGCGGTGTGATGCCGGCGGATTCCCTTGCGGAAGACCATGTGAGCCCCCATCTTGGCTCACATGAGCGCCACGGCCCTGATCGACCCCCACGCCATCGCCGAGACCATGGGCGGCGAGCCCGTGCTGAAGACCCCCGTGCATTCGATGCTGGACCTGCACAGGGTCATCCTGGGCGGCGTGCCCAAGGCCGCCGTGGCGCATCTCGGGCGGCTCTACGCCGATGTCATGCCGAGCCAGGATTTCGCGGCACTCTTCACCTCGGTCTCGACGATGAAGCGGCCGGGGCCGCTGCCGCTCGCGGCCGGGGAGCGGCTGCAACGCGTCGCCCGGCTGACCGCGCTCGCCGAACGCGCCTTCGGCGACCAGGACAAGGGCGTGGCCTGGCTGACCACGGCGCATCCGATGCTGGGCCGCACCACGCCGCTGGAACTCGCGAAGACCGAGATCGGCGCACGGCAGGTGGAGCGCCTGCTCGCGAACATCCTCTACGACCTGCCCGCCTGAAATGCCGGTTCGCGTCGTGCGGATCGCGCGCGCGGCGCATCCGGTGTGGTCGGGCATCGGTGCCGCCGTGGTGGGCGGCCGGTGGAACGCGGTCGGCGTGCCGGTGATCTACGCGGCGTCGAGCAAGGCGCTGTCGATGCTGGAGGTGCTGGTCCAGGGCGGCGACATGGCCGTGCCGCGCGACGCGGTGACAGCGATCATTCCCGACGCCGTGGCGATCGAGGACCTGACCCCGCTGCCCGAAGCCTGGCGCGAGATCGACAGCCCCACGGCGATGGCGGCCGGCACGGAATGGGCCGTTTCCGGCCGGACCGCCGTGCTGCGCGTGCCCTCGGTCATCGTGCCCGAGGAAGCGAACTACCTCATAAACCCGGCACATCCGGACGCGGCGCGGATCGCGGTGGGCGACCCGGCGCGGGTCGAATGGGATCCCCGGCTGTTCGGGATCGTCGGCCCGTAGGGCGGGCCAGTCCTCAAACCGCTGACCCGTTGCGGCAGCGCGCGGAAGGTCGATGGCGATGGCCGCGCGCCAAGTCGGCCACCGCCATCGCGGCGAGCGACGCGGCCCCCGTCAGGACTGCATCAGTTCCAGCATCAGCAGGATGTTCAGCCCGAGCCAGACCAGCGCCAGGGCCAAGGCCAGCCAGATCAGGATCGTGCCGATCAGCGCCGCCCTGCCCCGCCCCCACTGCCGCAGCGCCAGCCCACCGACCACCAGCACGACGAGCAGCAGCGGCTGCGCCAGGGGAAGATGGGGCAGCGCCTCCATCATGCGCCGCTGGTCCGCAGGATCGCATCCTCCCGCTTCGCCACCGCCGGCAGCAGCGCCGAACCCAGGCCCGGGCCCTGCATCGGCAGCACCCAGCCCTGTTCGACCTTCGGCAGCACCGTCACCAGGTCGCGATACCAGGTGGCGAGCGTCGCCCGCACCACTTCCTGGAACATCGCGGTCGGCGCGTGCATGGCAAGGTGGACCGAGGCGATCAGCGTGATCGGCCCGGTGCAGTCATGCGGTGCCACGGGCCGCGACCAGGCCTCCGCCAGCGCGGCGATCTTGCGCGCCTCGGTCAGCCCGCCGCACCAGGCGAGGTCGAGCATGACGATGTCCGTCGCACCCGCCACCAGCAGGTCACGGAAGGCGACCTTGCCGCCCAGCGTCTCCGACGCGCAGATCGGCACGCGCACGGCCCGGCGCAGCTCGGCGAGCGAGGCGACGTCGTCCATCTTGGCGATCGGGTCTTCCGCCCAGGTGATGTTGAACTCCTCGAGCGCCTTGCAGATCGACAGCGCGGCAGGCAGCGACCAGACCGAGTGCAGCTCCGCCATGATCTCCATGCGGTCGCCCACCGCGCGGCGGATCTTGGCGAAGGGCTCCAGCCCCTTCTTCAGGTCCGACAGCGTGATCGACACGCCCTGCGTGGCGGGCGCGTAGATGTCGAAGGGCCAGATCTTCATGGCGTTGAAGCCTTCGGACAGAAGGCTTTCGGCAAGCTGGCCGGCGTCGCGCATGAAGGCGACTTGATCGTCATAGGGCCCGCGCGATTCATCCGCCGAGCCGATGTCGCGCCGCTGCGCCGACTTCGTGTTGTAGTCGTATCCGGCACAGGTGTTGTAGCTGCGCACCCTGTCGCGCGACCGCCCGCCCAGCGCCTCATGCACGGGAATGCCGTGGCGCTGGCCCTTGAGGTCCCACAGCGCGATGTCGATGGCGGACGCCGCGCGCACCTCGGCCGAGGATCCGCCGAAGCCGACATAGGGCGTGAGCAGCGCGCGGGAGAAGCCCTCGATGTCGCGCGAATCCTTTCCGATCAGCAGCGGCGCGGCGCTCTCGTGGATCACCGCCTCCACCGCCGCGGCGCCGCGGAAGGCCTCGCCAAGGCCGGTCAGACCCTCATCGGTCGTGATCTCCACCCAGATCAGGTTCGGCCGCTCGCCGATGCGGATGGTGCGGATGGATGTGATGCGGCTCATTCGGCGCGGATTCCCTGCTTACGGACAACCTCGGCCCAGCGTGCGGCCTCGGCACGGACATGGGCGCCCATCTGGTCGGGCGTGCCGCCCAACGGCGTGGCACCCAGTTCCGCCATGCGCGCGCGCACGGCGGGGTCCTGCAGGGCGCGGCCAAAGGCGGCGTTGAGTGCGGCAATGGCGGCCGGCGGCGTGCGCGACGGCGCCATGAAGCCGAACCACGAATCGATCGCCATGCCCTGCACGCCCTGCTCGGCGAAGGTCGGCACGTCCGGCAGCTCGGGGATACGCGTGTCGCTCACCGCCGCGAGGGCGCGCACCGAACCGCTGCGGATATGCGGCAGGATGGAGGGCAGGTTGTCGAAGAACACGTCGACGCGACCGGCGACGAGGTCGGTGATCGCCGGACCCGATCCGCGATAGGGCACATGCGTCATTTCGATGCCGGTGATCGAACGCAGCAACTCGGGTCCGAGATGGTTCGACGCGCCGACGCCCGACGATGCGAAGGACAGCGGCTCACGCCGCGCGAGGGCGAGGAATTCCTGGACGTTCTGCGCCGGCAGTTCCCGCCGCACGGTCATCACGTTGCGCACCGCGCCGGTCAGGATGACGGGCGCGAAGTCGGCCAGCAGGTTGTAGCCCGGATTGGCGTAGAGCGCCGGATTGGCGCCGCAGGGGCCGAAGGCGCATTGCACCAGCGTGCTGCCATCCGCCGTGCCGCGCGCGGCTTCCGCCATGCCAATGTTGCCGCCGGCGCCGCCGCGGTTCTCGATCACCGCGCCGCGCGGCAAATGTGGGCCTGCCGCCTCGGCCAGCACGCGCGCGACGATGTCGCTGGTCCCGCCCGGGGTGAAGGGGACGATGATGCGGATGGGGCGGTCCGGCAGGTCGGCCGCTGCCGCCGGGGCGAGGCCCGCCAGCGAGAGCAGGCCGGCGAGGCCAAGTGCGAGGATGCCGCGTCCGCGCCGCGGCGCGATGGATTGCGGCGACGAAACAAGGCCGCCCCTGGCCATCGCAATCGTTGCTGCCCGGCGCAAACCGCCCGAAAGTGCCTGCGTCATCATTCCCTCCTGAAGGTCCCCTGCTTGCATCGACGCTGCGTCTTCACCAGTGCCGGGGACCGCAATGCGGTTCGCCAATGGCTGCCGCCCGGCGGTGAGCCAGCGTTCGACCTGCTTGTTGCCTTCTACGGGGACGACGATACGCGATTCGCCGAATTGCGCGAGATCGCCACCAAGGTCTGGCGCATCAAGGGCGGCAAGATGCAGAACCTGCACGCGCTGGTGCAGGCCGGGGAGATCGACCTGTCATCCTACGACCAGGTCTGGCTGCCCGATGACGACATCCAGATCGACCCCGCCGACATACCGCGTCTGTTCGACCTGGCCGCGATCTACGACCTGTGGGTGAGCCAGCCGGCCCATGCCGAGGGCAGCCGCGTGACCTGGCCGGTGACCAAGGCGACCGAGACGCGCGACCAGATCCGCTTGACCAACTTCGTCGAGGTCACCTGCCCGCTGTTCCGCCGCGACAAGCTCGCATCCTTCCTCGCCGTCTATGACGGCAGCCTGATCGACTGGGGCGTGGATTGGTGGTTCGGGCATGTCCTTGGCGCCGCTTGGTCCGGCCGCTTCGCGGTGATCGACGCGATCACCGCCTGCAACCCCGAGGCACGCACCAAGGCCGGCGGCTACCGGGAGATCGACCGGCTGCAGAGCCCCGAGGCGCGCCGCGCCGCCTGGTTCGCCCTGCGCGATGCGCGCGGGATCCGCATGACCAAGGCGGAGACCGTCGCGACGCTGCCGCTGCCGCCGGGCTGGCGGGCCTCGAAGCCGCTGACGGTCGCGTCCTCCCCGAAGCCCGCCACGCGGCCGGTCTTCGGCCGGCCGACGATGACGGCATCCGAGGCGGAGGCCTTCCGCGCCGCCATCGCGCAGCCCTTCGGCTGCTACCTGGAATGGGGCATGGGCGGTTCGACGCGGGAGGCCCTGCGATCCCCCGCAAGGCGCGTCGTCGCGATCGAAAGCGACGCCGCCTGGATCGACGCCGCGCGCGCCGATGCCGATGTGGAGGCCGCCGAGCAGGCCGGCCGGCTCAGCATCCTGCATGCGGATATCGGCCCGACCGGCCGCTGGGGCATGCCCACGACCGGCAATGCCGAAAGCTGGCTGCGCTACGCCGAGGCACCCTGGGAGTTGCTGCGGGCCGAAGGCATCTGGCCCGGCATCGTGCTGGTGGATGGGCGCTTCCGGGTGGCCTGCGCGCTCGCCATCGCGCGCGAGACGCTGCGCCGCCCCGGCACCACGCCGCCGCTGCTGCTGCTGCGCGATGTGGGGCCGCAGCGCCGCTACTACGGCCCGATCTTCGAGGCCTGGAAGACCGAGGTCGCCATCGACACCATGCATCTGCTGCGGATGCGGCCGCGGATGAGCGCCGAGGAGCTGGACCGGATGGTCGCCAGCTTCGCCGGGGACCCGCGCTGAGGTCATTTCGGAACGCGCCGTTCGGCGCATTCGGAAGTCCGGCACCGGCCCGCACCCCCGCCCGGCCACCCCCGGCAATATCCTGGAATGGGTGGCCGGGCGGGGGTGCGGGCCGGTGCCGGATCATCAACCAGCGCCGCATTCCGGGGCCGGGCAGCAGCCCCCCGGCCGACCGACTTGATTTCGGCGGCCAGCGGGGCCAACGATCCGCCTCATGATCCTCCTGATCGACAACTACGACAGCTTCACCTTCAACCTCTTCCACTTCCTGGGGGACCTCGGGGCCAAGGTGGAAGTGCGGCGGAACGACGCGATCGACCCGCAGGGGGTGCTCGCCATGAAGCCGGAGGCCGTGGTGCTCTCGCCCGGTCCCTGCACGCCGAACGAAGCCGGCATCTGCCTGCCGCTAATCGCCCTGGCCGCCGAGGTGAAGCTGCCGGTGCTCGGCGTCTGCCTCGGCCACCAGGCGATCGGCCAGGCGTTCGGCGGCCAGGTGGTCCGCGCGGCGGAACCCGTGCACGGCAAGGTCTGGCAGGTGCACCATGACGGGCGGGACGTCTTCGCCGGCATCCCCTCCCCCTTCGCCGCCACGCGGTATCACTCGCTGATCGTCGATCGCGCGACCATGCCGGACTGCCTCGATGTGACGGCATGGACCGAGGACGGCATCGTCATGGGCGTGAAGCATCGCGACCTGCCGATCTCGGGCGTGCAGTTCCATCCGGAGAGCATCGCCTCCGCCCATGGCCACGACCTGCTGCGCAACTTCCTGACGCTGGCCGGCGACCGGATGGCCGCGCCCGCCGCGGCCTGAGTCCATGTCGCTCAAGCCGATACTGGCGCGCCTGGCGAATGCCGAACGCTTGGCGGAAGCCGAAGCCGAGGAGGCCTTCGGCATCATCATGGGTGGCGAGGCCACGCCCGCGCAGATCGCCGGATTGCTGATGGCGATGCGCGTGCGCGGCGAGACGGTCGCCGAGATGACCGGCGCCGTACGTGCGATGCGCGCCCGCATGGTGGCGATCACCGCGCCGGCCGATGCGATGGACATCGTCGGCACCGGCGGCGACGGGGCGGGCACGCTCAACATCTCCACCGCCACCGCCATGGTGGTGGCGGGGGCGGGAGTGCCGGTGGCGAAGCACGGCAACCGGAACCTGTCGTCGAAATCCGGTGCGGCGGATGCGATCTCCGCACTCGGCATTTCGCTGGAAGTGCCGATCGACCGGCTGCCCGCCGTGCTCGCCGAGGCCGGCATGGTCTTCCTGATGGCACCGCGGCACCACGCCTCGATGCGCCACGCGGCCGGGCCGCGGGTGGAACTCGGCACGCGGACCATCTTCAACCTGCTCGGCCCCATGGCGAACCCCGCCCGGGTGAAGCGGCAGATGACCGGCGCCTTCGCCCCGGAATGGCTGCGGCCGATGGCCGAGACCCTCGCACGCCTCGGGACCGAGCGCGCCTGGCTGGTGCATGGCCAGGGCCTCGACGAGCTGACGCTGGCCGGCGAGAGCCAGGTGGTCTCGCTTGAGGCCGACGGGTCGATCCGCGAATTCACGGTGACACCCGAGGATGCCGGCCTGTCCCGCGCACCGACCGAGGCGGTGAAGGGCGGCGACCCCGCCCAGAACGCCGCGGCGCTGGAGGCCCTGCTGAAGGGCGCGCCCGGTGCTTACCGCGACGTGGTGCTGCTGAATGCCGCCGCGGCGCTGATCGTGGCCGACCGCGCCGTTGACCTGCGTCAAGGCGCGGCCATTGCCGCCAAGGCCATAGACGACGGTGCCGCGCTTGGCGTACTGACCCGCCTCCGCGCCGCCTGCCCCCCCAAGGACGCCGCAGCATGAACGCCCCCCTCGTCGTCACCCAGCCCACGGACACCACCTCGGTTCCGGACGTGCTGGTCCGCATCCTCGCGGACAAGGAGAAGGAGGTGGCCGAGCGCATGGCCGCCACCCCGCAGGCGGAGATCGAGCGCGCCGCCGCCCATGCCCCGAAGCTGCGCGACTTCATCGGCGCGCTGTGCCACCGCATTGGGGAGGGCCGCACCGGACTGATCGCCGAGATCAAGCGCGCCTCGCCCTCCGGCGGGCTGATCCGCGACCCCTTCGATCCTCCGGCGCTGGCCAAGGCCTATGAGGCCGGCGGCGCGGCCTGCCTGTCGATTCTGACCGACGGACCCTATTTCCAGGGCAAGCGGGAGGACCTGGAAGCCGCCCGCGCCGCCTGCTCCCTGCCCGTGCTGCGCAAGGACTTCATGATCCACCCCTGGCAGGTCTTCGAGGCCCGCGCCATGGGTGCCGATGCGATCCTGCTGATCATGTCCGCGCTGTCCGACGACCGCGCCAGTGAACTGGAGGACATCGCCCGCTCGCTCGACATGGCGGTACTGGCCGAGGTCCATGACCGGCGCGAGTTGGACCGCGCGCTGGGGCTGGAGACGCGGCTGATCGGCATCAACAACCGTGACCTGCGCAGCCTGACGACCGATATCGGCCTGACCGAGGAACTGGCCCCGCTGGTCCCCGCCGACCGCCTGCCGGTGGCCGAGAGCGGCATCCGCACGCCGGTCGATGTGCGGCGCATGGCGACGGCCGGGGCGCATTGCATCCTGGTCGGCGAGCATCTGATGCGCCAGCCCGACGTCACCGTCGCCGCGCGGACGCTGGTGGACGCGCGCTGAGCGCGACGCCATGGCACTGACGCATTTCGACGCGGCCGGGCGTGCCGCGATGGTCGATGTCTCGGCCAAGGACGAGACGTCGCGCACCGCCACCGCGCGCGGGCGGATCGTGATGGAACCGGCCACCCTCGCGCTGATCCGCGAAGGCCGCGCCGGCAAGGGCGATGTGCTGGGCGTGGCGCGCATCGCCGGCATCATGGCGGCGAAGAAGACCTCGGAGCTGATCCCGCTCTGCCATCCGCTCATGATCTCGAAGGTCACGGTGGACCTCGAACCCGAGGGCGAGAACGCCGTCGCGATCGAGGCGACCGTGAAGCTGAGCGGGAAGACCGGCGTGGAGATGGAGGCGCTGACGGCGGTGACCGTCGCCGCGCTGACCGTCTATGACATGGTGAAGGCCGTCGATCGCGGCATGCGCATCGAGGATGTCCGCCTGGTCCACAAGGCCGGCGGCAAGTCGGGCGAGTTCCATGGCGAGTGACCTGCTGCCGGTCGATGAGGCGCGCGCGCGCATCCTCGCCACCCTGGTACCCACCGCCGCTGAGACGGTCGCGCTGTCCGAGGGTGCCGGCCGCGTGCTGGCGCGCGGGCTGACGGCGCGGCTGACGCAGCCGCCGGCGGATGTGTCGGCCATGGATGGCTATGCGGTGCGCGCGGCGGATGCGGCCGAGGGCGCGACGCTTGCCGTGATCGGCGCCGCACCGGCCGGGCGGCCTTTTGCCGGCACGGTCGGCACTGGTCAGGCCGTGCGCATCTTCACCGGCGGCTTCGTGCCCGATGGTGCGGACGCCATCCTGCTTCAGGAAGACGCGACCGCCACCGAAGGCAGCGTGCGCGTCAACGAGACGGTTGCGGCAGGCCGGCATATCCGCCGGCGCGGCCTGGACTTCGCCGAGGGGGCGGAGGTGCTGCCGCCCGGGCGGAAGCTGACCGCACGCGACATCGGACTTGCGGCGGCGTCGAACAATCCCTGGCTCGCGGTGCATCGCCGCCCGCGCATCGGCATCCTGGCGACCGGCGACGAGATCGCCCTGCCCGGCGATCCCATCCCACCCGGCGGCATCGTGTCGTCGAACGCGCACGCGCTCGCCGCGCTGATCCGCGCGAATGGCGGCGATCCGGTCGTGCTGCCCATCGCGCCCGACGACACCAACGCCATCGCCGAGGTCGCCGCCACCGCCCATGCCTTCGACCTGCTGGTGACGACCGGCGGGGCAAGCGTGGGCGAGCACGACCTGATCCAGTCCGCGCTCGGCGGCGAGGGTTTCGAGCTCGGCTTCTGGAAGATCGCCATGCGGCCGGGCAAGCCGCTGATCTGGGGCAGGCTGGGGCGGACGCCCGTGCTGGGACTGCCGGGCAACCCGGTCTCCGCGCTGGTCTGCGGCGTGGTGTTCCTGATCCCGGCAATCGCCAAGTTGTCCGGCCTGCCGGGCGCGGCGGTGCCGACGCGGCGGGTGCTGACCGGCGTGGCACTGGCGGAGAACGACAAGCGCGCGGACCACCTGCGCGCGACACTGTCCGTCGACGCGAACGGCCGGATGGTCGCGCTGCCGGCGAAGACACAGGACTCCTCGATGCTCGCGACGCTCGCGCGAGCGGATGCGCTGGTGTTGCGGGCACCCTATGCGCCCGCGCTGCCGGCGGGGGCGGAGGTGGAAGCGATCCTGCTGGGAGAACTCGGGGTGTGAGAATGGAGGGGCGCCGCCCCCTGCATCCCTCTTTACCGAACCTGAGGTCAAGGCTTTGAGGGCGTCGCCGACGGCGGCATCCTCCGTGGCCAGAACGGCGCCGCCGGCCCGCAGCATGCCGACGAGGTGACCCACCAGTTCGATCTCCGGCGGGTCGTCCGGCCCCTGCCCGGGGCTGACGATGACCTTGTCGATGAGCGCGCGGGCCGCTTCCAGGACCTCGGGATCGTTCCGGCTCTCGATGGCATCCCGGAGCACCGCGACCCGGCGGGCATAGATCTCGGCCAGGTTGGGATGCAGGACCGGCGGCACCGCCGACTGCCCTTCCAACGCGGCCTTGAGTTGCTCGCGGCGCGCCTCCAGCTCCTCGAGCTTGCGCTGCACGCCGGGCGCGCGGACACCCTCGGCGATGGCCTCCACCAGGTTGTCGAGCTTCCGCTGGATCCCCTGCAATTCGCGCCGGTGGCCCTCGGCTCCTGCGGAGGCTTCCGACTGGGCCCGGTTCCACTCCTCGATGAAGGCCTTGCAAAAGGCCGCCACGCGATCGGATCGCATTAGTCGGCTGCCGAGCGCCTCGATCACCATCGCCTCGAGCCGCCGCCGCCGCACCATACGCGTATTCCCACAGCTCTTTCCGCGCCGTGCGCGTTGGCAGCCGAGGTAATCCCTCCCCAACGCTGCGAACTGACCACCGCAAGTGGCACACACCACCTTCCCGGTCAGCAGGTGCTTCGCTCTCCGCCGCTCCCAGAACCCGGCAACCTCCTGCGCCGACGTCGATGCGGCCTCCTTCGTCAGGCGTGCCTGGGCGCGCTCCCATACTGTGTCATCGATGATGCGCAGTTCGGGGACCTCGGCTTCCACCACCTCCTCCCGAGCATGGAGGCGGCGGACAAGCCGGCCATCCAGCGGGTCGCGCATGAGGTAGCTGTGGTTCCAGCGCAGCCGGCCAACATAGATCGGGTTGCGCAGCATGCCGTCGCCGCGCTTCGGCCGCCCACGGATGGTGGTGTCGTACCAGGGGCCGGCCGGGCCGGGGATACCTTCCGCGTTCAGTGCTACAGCGATCGCGCGGGGGCTGTGGCCGGCGACGTAGTCATCAAAGATCCGGCGAACGACACTGGCATTGACGGGATCGACGACGCGTCGACCCAGTACGGGTTCACCCCTCTCATCCAGTTGGCGGACCTTGCGATAGCCATAGGGCGGTGCGCCGAACGCGAAGCCCTTGCGCGCCCGGCCCTCCTGACCGCGATGGGTCTTGGCGGCCAGATCCTTGAGATACAGGGCGTTCATGGTGCCCTTGAGACCGACATGCAGATCCGAGATGTCATTGTCGGCCAGGGTGACGATCTTCACGCCGCAGAACATCGCCTGCTTGTAGAAGGCGGCGACATGCTCGAGATCGCGGCTGAACCGGTCGAGGCTCTCGGCCAGGACGATGTCGGCCTTGGCGGCCCGCATGGCCTCGAGCAAGGCCTGGTAGCCGGGCCGCAGTAGCGTGCTGCCCGAGATCGCCGCGTCCGAGAACGACGCGACGATCGTCCAGCCTTCGCGCTCGGCGCGCTCGCGACAGATCCGGAACTGGTCCTCGATCGAGGCGGCGCTCTGCAGGTCGCTCGAGAACCGCGCATAGAGCAGGCAGCGGGTCGTCATGGCACTTTCCTCCGGACTCTCTTCGCGGCGGCGGCCGTGCGTCGCGGGCGCGATGTCCCCGCTGCCGGGACGCTGTCCCGCCAGCCATAGACCGAGGCGGCCAGCGACCAGGTCTCCTTGCGCAGGCGGGTGATCAGGCCGCCGTGCCGGCGCAGCGTCTCGGTCGCGCGGGACTTGAGGTAGTGCGTGATGGAGACGCCCGGGCTGTGGCCGAGAGCGACACCGGCGTCGAGGGCCGCCTCTGGCGAAATGAACGAGGCCGTGGTGCGCAGGCATTTCCGGAACCAGTGCGGCCCCTGCTCGCGCCCGAACCAGGCCTTGGTCCGCCAGCGGACCATCTTGCCGAGGTCGTTCGCCGACAGCGCCTTGCCCCTGGTGCCGATCCAGAGCGCGGCGCTGGACGCGCTGCCGGCCAGGCTGGACCGGACCGCGGAGATGTAGCGGTCGAACACGGGAACGAGCTCAGGGTGCAGGTCGTAGGTCATGAGCACCTTCGTCTTGATGTCCTTCTCGCCGAAGTGCACACGATATCCGGCATCCGTGCGGACGATATGCTCGCCGATCTCCATGGCGCCGACGGAGCGGATGCGCGGCCCATGTGCGGCGAGCAGACCGAGCAGCGCCGCATCGCGCAGCGCCACCTGTCCCCTGGCGTAGCCCCGGCCCTCGCAGCCTGCTCGGAACAACTCGAGGGCGCGGGCCAGGAGTTCGCGGGAGTCGCGGATTTCGCACCAGCGCGGCTTTGGCTTCAGCAGGCGGCGGAGCGAGCGTCCGCCGGGCCGGAGGATGAACCCGACATCAACGTTGGGATCCATCAGGCTGAGGCTGCGGTGCAGGTCGCGCAGCCGCCCATAGAGTGTGGTGCTGCCATTCCCCCGCGCGCGTTGGTCGGCCATCCAGCCATCGAGCCGGGTCCGCGTCACGCGGGCTGCGGGGGAGGCCTGCGCATCAAGCTCGCCGCACCGCATGAGGTAATGCAGCCAGAACCCATAGGCCTCGCGGATTTTCCGGCAGGCAGAAGCACCGAGTTCATGAGGGACCTTGCCGTCGTCTTCGTCGAACAGGCTGTCGGCCGGCGTGAATGCCCGCTCCCAGACTGCCCGGTCCTTGGCCGGCCAGTCAGGCAGACCAACGGACCAGATGCGGACCCGCGTCACTGGCGGCGCCCCCGCTTGCGGGCGGCCACGCCCGGCAGCAGCGGCGGCATCGCCCCGCGGTTGCGCTTGGCGAACAGCGCATCGGCGGTGAGTCGGGTACCCCGGCGCTCCGTCGTGATCACCCCGGAGAGCCGTGCAAAAGCCCCCTTGGGCGCCCAGGAGGCGTAGAACCGCATCGAGGTATCGAAGGTCGTGTGCCCGAGCACGAGGCGCAGATCCTCGATCGCATGGGGGTTCGCGCCGAGGATGAACGCACCGGCCAGCGCGCGGAACTGATGGGTGGACATCCGCACGCCAACGTTCCTGTGGATGGCAAGGCTGATCGAATTGCCAAGGCTGCCCTTGTGGCGCGGCTGGTCGGTGTATGTCTTGGACGGAAACAGCCAGTCGCTGTCGGCATTGGGCAACAGGGGCCGGTAGTGGCGGATGTACTCCTCCAGCACCGCCGCCGTGTCGCGGTCGAGGGCCCATTCGATGGCGATATCGTTCTTGACCGCATCGGCGACGATGCGGACATGCGTATAGCTGCGCCGCCGGCTGTCGAGCTTCACGAGGTCATATCCCAGGCGGAGGTTCGCGAGGTTCTTGATCCTGATCGGGCAGTGCAGCTCGATCTCGATCGCCACGGCGATTGCCGCCGTGCGCGCTGCCTCGAGCAGCCGTGGCGGATGCTCCACGCCGCGCGGATCGATCCACCCTGTGCGCTGCTCTTGAGCGATCCTCATCAGCTGGCGCGGCAGGTGCAGGATGGCCGCGCGGCGGCCGGGATCCTCTAGTTCCGCCAACAGCCGCATGTTCCGGTCGGTCATGCGCTTCTGCCGCTTCGGCTTGGCCTGGCGGAGGAGATTCAGCGCCCTCCTGAGCGCATCGCCCTCCAGGCGGGCATGGTACTTCGCCACGACGCGCAGGGTGTCGGAGATGATTCCGAGCTGGGCCCCCTTACGCTTGCCGGCGCGAAGGAAGTGCCAGTTCAGGATGCGCTTCAGGTTCCCGGGCTGGGCCACCATGGCCAGGTCGGAGATGCCCTCGGGCGGCGTGCCGCTGTGCACCAGCGCCGCGAGTGCGAGGCGCAGCGCGTCCATGCGTGTCCGGACGCTTGACGGGCGCAGCGCTTCGTCCGGGCCGTCCTCGTTCTCGAACAGGTCGTCACCGGAGCCGCGGGTCATGCGCTTGCGGAACGCCTCGACATCGGCCTGGAGCGAGGCGGGATAGCTCTCGAACGGCAGCGAGTACTGACGCGGCTCGGCCGCCGGTGCGGTCAGCCTGGTCGCCGGCCATCCGGCAACCGTGCCGGCGGCATGATTCCAGCCCTTGGCGACGCGGCGGACGTTGTCGCGCGCCGATCCCCGGATATCGCACTCCTGCAGATGCGCCAGGTACGCGGCGAGAACGGCATCGTTCACCGCCGGAGGGTCGAGCCCGCGATCCGAGCAGAACCCGACGAACGCCTTGAGCCGCAGCCAGGCGATCTTGTCGACCAGGGCCTCGAGCAAGGGTGCCCAGGCCGGCAGCAGCGCGCCACCCGCCCGGCGGCGGTCGGCCAGCAGATCGAGGCGCTTGAGGATGTAGCGGAGGTGCCCGCGATAGGCCGCGAAACTACTGTCGCGGAGTCGGCACGCCGCCGGCGTCGTGCGCGACATGATCTCGCGCACGGAGCGAGCCGTGAACGGGATCTGGGCCAGCTCGGCGCCGCTGGCGCGAGCGAGCAGCCAGACGGCGGTCTTGAGATCGCGTTGTCGAGCCGGCCCGATGTCGGTCCACCCATCGATGATGCCGGGAATGGCGGGGCGCTCTGCGCCCTTCTTGCGGATCGCTTTCAGGCCGGCAACGGCAAGGGCGGTCAGGCCCTTGGCGGCGGCGGGGGTGACAAGGGGTTTGGGCAGGGAGAGCCCGGGAGCCATCATGTTCATCGAGAGCCTCCGTTGGTGATGGTAGGAAATAGTCGGAAATTCTTCAAGACGGTTATTGTCATAACCGCGAATTGTATTGGATGCCGTCTCGAAGAATACTGGATTGATATCTGTAATCACGGCGACTCCCGCCGCCCATGATTGAGCAGCCGCTCGACGTCTTCGCGGCGGTAGTAGCGATGGCTGTTGATGCGGGTGGCCGGGACCAGGATCTCGTCCTGCTCCCAGTTCCACAGCGTGCGGGGATCGACACCGAAGATCTTCGCGACCTCGGGGGCCTTGAGCAGCCGGGCCAGGCCAGCATGATCGCCGGGCGCGCTCATCGGCCGGCCTTCGGCGCGACGACGGGCGGGTTCGTCGCAGGGACACCGGCACAGTCGGCCATCGCCCGGGCAAAGAGGCTGCGGGCGGCGGCGCGGCCCAACGCTGCATCGAGCGCAATCAGCTTGGCGTCGAGGGACGCGTCAGCCTGGTCGGCGGCGGTGGCCGGGCCGGGGGCCTGGCCGTGATGGCGTGGGTCGCTCATGGCGACCCCAGGCACTACGCATGCGGCGGCACCGATGCACCAGAGGCCTGCCGCCGAAAATGCGCGACGGTGACGTCGGTATCGCGCAAAGCCAGCTCAGTCCTGGCTTTGCGGTGAGACAAGAATCACGTGGCGGCGGCGTTCACCGGGGCTCCAGGCTGCCGTGCAGATCGACGAGTTGGCCCTGCTCGCGCGCGCCCAGGCGCTCGATCGTCTCTCGCATCACGCGTGCGGTGCTTGCCGGCAGGGTATGGCGGTTCGACGTCCCATCTTCGCGCCGTCCCCAGCCGGCGTGCATCTCGACCACGGTGAGGCCGACCCGCCCAAGATCGCGGGCCCACAGCGACACCAGCATGTTGATCGCGGCATAGGCCGGCGCAGCCGTATATCCGCCAAGCAGCCTGCCGTGAGAGGCACTGGCCAGGCGTGAGGTGATGACCACGATCTTGCCGCCCTCGCGCAGCACGAGCCGCTCGCGCAGCCCCTGCATGATCGCCTGGAGGACGCGTGGGACATTGAGGGCTGTCTGAGCCCAGCCCGCCGAATCCACCTGTTCGAAGTCCTCCGGGCCCGGTGGATCGATGACGCCGTAGCGGCCCGTCAGCCCCCCGATCACGAGCAGATCGAGCGGCCCCTCACCGAGCTGCGCGAGTTCCTCCTCGCGCGGCATGCGGGTCAGGGACAGGGGCGCTACCGTGATGCCACCACCGAGCTCAGCCTGCACGGCAGCGATCCGATCAGCCGGCGCCGTCGCAATCACACGATCGTCGGCCTCGGCATGGAGACGGACCAACGCCCGCAGCACGGGATTGTCTGCGCCGATGACCAGCACGGACCGGGACGCCGGTCGTGCCGGCGTGGCCTCGCCGGTCGCTTTGAGCGCGGGGCGGTCCTTATCCTTCAGGTAGGCTCGTACAGCCTTGGAAACCGATCCCTTGGCGAATGAGCAGGGCTCGTTCGTCAGCACGTCCAGGGCGAACGCCATGAACTGACCCTTCGACGTCGACTGCGTCGGCACCTCCGTCCGATATTGCCACCACGTCCCTTCCAACGCTTCCAGCGCGATGTCGAATACGCGCGACCGTCTCGGGCGGGCTCGCTCAAGGCGCGGGACCGCCTGAGCCGAGACCGCCAGGCCCTCGGCGAGCCGGTCGAGCGCAACGGCCGTGGCGTCGAGCCATCGGAGACGGTGCAGGCGGTGTTCGACGGCGATCGCAGCCTGGATGCCGTCAGGCTCGGCTTCCGACAAGGCGGGGCGGCCCAGCGCGTCGATACTGGCCAGCAGATCGACCTTGCGCAGCGCCTGCACGGCCTGCGCTGCCGCTTTCGAGGCGCCATCGAGGATCCGCTTGGCGGTCGAACCCTTGCCTCCCACCCGCTCGCTCACGTCCATTCGGGCCAGGTGCTTCGCGAGACCACGGAGGTCGGCCGCCGCCGCCGTCGTGTCGAGATGCCTCAGCGCGATGTCCGCGTAGTCCGTGGGAGGCGTGTCGGGCGCTACGCGTGAAGGCCGAGCGTCACGCTTACCCTTCGCGCGCTTGCTGCTCCGCTCGCTGTCGATATCGACATCCTTGGCCATGCTCACCCTCACCCGATTCGCATCATGCGACACGCAGATCATTGACCAGGCGCTACTGCTTATTGATCTTACCGATGGTCTGGTGGTGAGGCTCTGAGCCAGGGCAAAGCGGGACCATCCCCGCGCCCATCGCAGGGTGATCCCGCTGCCCTCAGCATCCGTGTTCCGGCGGAGCCGGCCCGTCGCCTGTGGGCCCGCACGGCCCAGGAGGCGGCCGCGCGGAAGGCTTGCTTCTTCACGAGGACTGCCTGCGTCCCCGGGCGGCCATGGGCATCAAGCCTGCGCGGTGCCCTTCCGGTAAATGCCGCCATCCCCACAGTACCGGACTGCTTCGCACGCTGCCGTCTCTCGCCGACCATGCGGGCAGGGTCCGGCGCGATCGGCCCACAAAGGGCCCTTCGCGCCGTGGCATCTGCCTCGCATGCCCCGCACGCCGCGGCACGCGGATCCTGCCGCCGAAAATCGTCGCGCGTGTCGCCGATGATGGCCGAGGCCAGGACATCGCTGGCTCGCGGATAGGGCAACAAACATCATCAGCGCTCTGTCAGGACCACAAACGACGAGCGCCCCGCCGGATCACTCCGACGGGGCGCTGTCTGTTACTGCTTCGGTACCTCCGCACCCTCGGCAAAGCGGCTCAGAATCGTCGTGCCGATGGCGAGTTCGCGGAGGATGCGGCGGGAGAGGCCGCCGAGCTGGCCATTGGCCTTCTCGAGAGCCTCGACCGCCGCCCTGAGGCCGGTCGAAAGACCTTCCCAGGCGATGAGCGCGGCTTGCGGGTCGTCCGCCTCGTTGGAGCGCCGGAGCACATGCTCCTGGACACTCCAGTCGGCGATGCCCCGGAGGTCGCGCACCACTTCGTCGAGCGCGGCAAGTGCGCGAGCCGCATCAAAGATCTCCGCGAGCGAGTTCCCGCGAGGGATAGGTGTCCCTTTGGTCATGTGATGTCCTGATTGTTGGAGAGGAGGGCGTCCAAACCCGTCAAGGCGAACGCTTCGCTGACCTGCAATGAACAAGATCAGCATCAACAATATAGTAAATCTCATTTCAATTTAAATAGTTCGATAATAAAATATAGTCTGAATACCTTCGGAAAGTCTAAGAGGCTGTCACTGAGCGGTATCGGAATGTGGATTCGGTGACCGCGTCGGGGGTGATTCCAACGAGTTGCCGAGACCGAGTTGGACTTCGTCGCCGACCAGTTGTTCGACGGCCGACCGATCCGCGTCTTGGCGGTGCTCGATGCCCATACGCGAGAGGCGCTCTCGATCGTACCGAGAGTGAGCTTCCGGGCGTTCGACGTGGTGCAGGAACTGGATCGCCTGGCGTGCGAACGTGGCCCGCCGACGACGTTGAAGGTGGACAGCGGGCCGGAGTTTTCCGGACGAATGCTGGACCAGTCGGCCCACCTGAACGGCGTGGCGATCGACTCCTCGCGTGCCGGCAAACCCACCGAAAATGCGCACATAGAGGCGTTCAACAGCCGGCTGCGAGCCGAATGCCTGAATGCCTCGTGGTTCCTGTCGCTGGCAGACGCACCGGAGCGCCTGGAAGCCGAGCGACACGAATACAATGAGGAACGGCCGCATGGGTCACTGCGGAACTTGACCCCGCGGGCGTTCGCCGAGCAGGCTCAAAACACCCGAGAAGTTGCTTAACCCCCGGACCACAGAAGAGGGCAGGACCAATGGGGCCAACTCCCTCATAGCCCGTGGATCCTCGATCGGGGGCAGGTCAGTGCCGCATTTCGTACAGCATTCTGGCGCAGGTCGCAGCGTTTGGCTCAGAATGAGACGATGAACGACAGCCCAATATTCCGAGCCATTGCACGTTCCTCTGATGTCGCCTGGCTTCAAACGTGCCGCAAGACCAACCTGGAGCGAGATCCGGCCATCGCTGAGGCCGCGCGCAAGCGGATTGTCGAGGTTGAAGTCGCTGCATCGCTCGCACTTCGATTGGGTGGCGTCACGATCGAAAGCCGGGTTGCCGAATCGGTGCGTGTTTATCGGGAATTTCTCAAGCTGAAACACGGTAGAAACCAGGCCGCCGGCTATACGGAGCGCGATATTCGGCGTCACGGCGCAAAAGAGGCAGTCGTTAAAACCGTCAAGACTGGCAAGGTCACGGAAGGACTTAGAGCACTTCTGGAATGTAATCGCCTAGACTGTTCGTATGAACAAATTGCGATCGATTTTGCCGCCGAGATGCCACCAGAGGTAGTGGAGCAGGCGAAAAGGACATTGTCGGCTTTGGGCGAGGCATAGAGTTCAGGGGCAGACACTCTACCCGCCCCGCGTCCGAGAGGCTGCGCAGTCTGTACTCGCGCCGTGTCTACGCATCGTCCGGCCATCGAGCCAGCATCCGCGCAACTAGGGGCAGTTGGTCATCGAAAGTCCCGCGTCGCCGGCATCCGCGGCGGTGGAACGGGCTCCGCGCCCTCCGCCCCGTCCTCGCCCATGGTCATTACGCGCCGCAGTAGATCCGACCGGTCGATCAGCCGCGACGCGACCAAGTGGATGATCGGCACCTCCGAGTGCTGGTCCTCGCGCTCCACCCGGCCATCCACCGCCATCAACCCCGAAGTCAGGAGAGGCACGCGATCCCGTTCGGCAATGTGCGTGTAGACCACGACATTGGCCTGGCCGTGCTCATCCTCGATCGTCACGAAGATCACGCCCTTCGCCGTCATCGGCTGCTGACGCATCAGCACCAGGCCGGGGATGCGCAGGCGCCGGCCCGCCGGAGCGCGTGCGAGGGTCCGCGTATCATCGCAGCGTAGACGGCTCAGGATCGGCCGGAGCAGTGCGAGGGGATGCCGGCGCAGCGTCAGGCTCATGGAGGTGTAGTCGCGACCGATCGCTTCGCCCTCCTGCATCGCCGGCAGGGTTGGAGCCGGTTCCGGAATCAGCGCTCGCGTCTCCGGCTGATCGGATGCCATCGCAGCGCCGAACAGCGGCAAGTCGGTCGGCATGCGAACGTCCACCGCCGCGGCGTTCCATCCTACCTCGCGGCGGCCGAGGCCCAGCGCGGCAAACGCATCGGCACCGGCGAGCGCCTCAATGGCACGGCGATCGAGGCCCGCGCGCATCGCCGCTTCTTCCACCGAGCCGAACGGCGCGCCGTTGCGCGCCATCCGCGCCTTCACCAGGTTCCGGCCAGCCTCTTCGGCCAAGCCAGACACCATGCGCAGCCCAAGCCGCATGGCGTGCTGATCTGCGCTGCGGGGATCGGGTTCCAGGCTGCAATCCCACTCGCTGGCGTTGACGCAGACCGGTTGCACCACGACGCCATGCTCCCGCGCGTCACGCACGATCTGCGCCGGCGCGTAGAACCCCATCGGCTGGCTGTTGAGCAGCGCACAGGCAAAGACCGCCGGGTGATGGCACTTCAGCCAGGATGACGCGTAGACGAGGTGCGCGAAGGAGGCGGCATGGCTCTCCGGGAAGCCGTAGCTGCCGAACCCTTCGATCTGCTTGAAGACCCGCTCGGCCATCTCCGCCGAGTAGCCGCGGCGAACCATGCCGCCGACCAGGCGGTCCCGGTAGGCACCGACCCCTTGGGTGTACTTGAAGGTCGCCATGGCCCGGCGGAGCGCGTCGGCCTCGTCGGGCTCGAACTTCGCTGCGACGATGGCGAGCCGCATGGCCTGCTCCTGGAACAGCGGCACGCCGAGGGTCCGGCCCAAAACTGCCTTGAGTTCGTCCGGCGGGCCATGCTCCGGCGAGGGACCCGGATATTCGGGCTGCTCGAGACCCCATCGGCGGCGGATGTAGGGATGGACCATGTCGCCCTGGATCGGGCCGGGCCGCACGATCGCGACTTGCACGACCAGATCGTAGAACTCCTTGGGCCGCAGCCGCGGCAGCATGGCCATCTGGGCCCGGCTCTCCACCTGGAACACGCCGAGGCTGTCCGCCCGACGCAGCATGGCATAGGTGGCAGGGTCGTCCTTCGGCACACTGGCGAGGTCGAGCACGACGTGTCGGTGTGCGCGCAGCAGGTCGAAGCCGCGACGCAGGCAGGACAGCATACCCAGGCCAAGCACATCGACCTTGAGAATGCCGAGGGCTTCAACGTCGTCCTTGTCCCATTCCAGGACGGTGCGGCCCTCCATTGCCGCATTGGATACGACGGCCAACTCGATCAGCGGCCCGCGGGTGATGACGAAGCCGCCGACATGGGTTGCCAGGTGACGCGGGAAGTTCTGGATCTCCTCGGCCAGTTCCAGCGTCATCGTCAGCCGTCGATCTTCGGTGTCCAGGCCGGCCGCGGCGGCGATCTCCGCAAGCGGCTCGTCGGAACCCGGCCCCCAAACTGATTTTGCCAGCTTGGCCGTCACGTCTTCCGAGAGGCCCATGGCCTTGCCCACCTCGCGCACGGCGCTACGGGACCGGTAGCGGATCACGGTAGCGACGATGGCGGCGCGGTCACGGCCATAGCGGTCGTAGATGTGCTGGATCACCTCCTCGCGCCGCTCGTGCTCGAAATCCACGTCGATGTCGGGCGGCTCGCCGCGGGAGGCCGAGACGAAGCGCTCGAACAGCAGGTCGTGCTTGGCGGGATCGACGGCGGTGATGCCGAGGACGTAGCAGACGGCGGAGTTGGCGGCGCTGCCGCGGCCCTGGCAGAGGATGCCCTTGCTCCGCGCGAAGCGGACGATCTCATGCACCGTCAGGAAGTAGGGCGCGTAGCCCAGTTGCTCGATCAGCCGCAACTCATGCTCAAGGCGACCGGCGATGTCGTCCGACACGCCGGCGGGCCACCGGGCCGCCAGGGCCTCGGCGACGCGCGCGACAAGCGTTTCCTGCGCCGTGCGACCGGGTTCCAGCACCTCCTCCGGGTATTCGTAGCGGAGTTGGTCGAGGCTGAAGCCGCGGGTGGCCTCAAGAATGCGCAGGGACGACGCCAGGGCCCCGGGATGGCGATGGCACAGCGCCGCCACCTCCGCCGGCGTCTTTAGCCGGCGGTGCGAGTTGGGCTCGGCGGCGAAGCCGATCTCATCGACGGTCGTGCGCAGGCGGATCGCCGTCAGCACATCGGCGAGGCGCCGGCGAGACGCCTCGTGGTAGCGCGGCGCCGTCGTGGCCAGCAGCGGCACGCCGCAGGCGGCGGCGCCATCGAGCCGGCGCTGGACGCCACCGTCCTTGAAGCATGACACGGCGCAATGCAGCGGCAGCGGCAGGCGGTCCCGCAGGGCCTCGGCGTCAGTGCGCAGGCGGGCCTGGAACTCGGCCGAGACGATAGCGGGCGTCATCAGGGCCACCACGGAGCCCTGCGCGGCGCTGATCAGGCCGGCGCGGCTGATCCGGCACTCGCCCTTTGGGGCAGCCATGCGGCCGCGGGAGAGGAGCGCGGTCAGCCGGCCGTAGGAGGCGCGGTCCGTGGGCCAGACCAGGTATTCGGTACCGTCGTCCACGAGCACCCGGGAACCCACCGCGAAGGGCAGGCCCAGTTCCTTGGCGGCGACATGCGCCTGCACCACGCCGGCCAGGGTGTTGGTGTCGCAGACACCGATGCCGGCGAGGCCAAGCTCCGCAGCGGTGGAGACCAGCTCGGCCGGATGCGAGGCGCCGTCGAGGAGGCTGAAGTTGCTCCTCGCGCACAACTCGGCGAAGCCAGGGCAGGCCGTCATGGCGGGCTACCCGGCGCTGTGCGGCAGGCCCGTCCGGCGCTTGAGCACGACGAAGCCGGCACGGTCGAGGTGTTCGACCAGCCGTTCTGCGGCAATGGCCGCGGCGAACTCCCACCCGCCGGACCGGGGCCGGCCACGCTCGTCGAAGCGCAGGGCGTAGGCCAGGGATTCCGCGACCTCCGTTGGGCTGGCCGGAGCCAGGGAGGGCGTCGCGGCGGGGATGGGCGGGATGGCGAGGGGGTCGGCGGACATGGCCGGACGATGCCGGACACTTGCGAACGAATCAAGAACATCGTATGGATGGCGCACCGGCCGAAATCGCGCTGGTGCTCTCCGCCGGATCGCCATCACCGACGGCCCGATCCGCGGCGCCTCAGCAGGTAGGAGAGATAAGATGCTCGACGCAGCACGTCCGTCGCAGAGCGAGATGGCGAGCGCCATCGCGGCGACATTGGACGGCCATCTGGTTGGCCTGGCGGCAGCGGACCTGACTGCGCCGCCGCTGAAAGGCATCGTTGCCAAACTCGGTGCTGTGACAGCAGCGGTTGCCGATGCGCTTGCCACGAAAGCCAATAGGGACCGCGGCCAGGTTTTACTGTTCGCGGCGTCCACACACGCATGCAATGCTGCCGTCGTGCCAGCTATGGCCGCGCTGACCGATCTCACGGAGGCGGGCGCGCCGTGGAATGGCGAGGGGGCCATACCCGGCACCGATCCCATCGACGACCGGGAGCTACAGCGGAACCTCGGGCGGCGGTTTGCATCCGAAGCCGTGCTCAAACTCATCGAAGCAGGTTGGACGGCCGAGCAAATTCTCAACGGCTGGATCGTGGTGACAGGCGTTGCCGCGTGGGACGGCGCGGAACTTCTTACGATTCAAACTGAGACGTTCCTTCAAGACGGCACCAAACCACTTCCCCGCTAGGGTAGGGCCGAGGCAACCAGTCCGTCGCGCGAAATCAATCCGTGGACGGACGGCGGCGCGCATCAGGTGCTTCGAGGAACACGGGTGAAGTCAGCGCCAGTGCACGCGCTGCTTGCCGGAGGGAGGAAAGGGTCTGCCGATAGGGGTGTGCGCATCCAGCGATATTCAGAGGCAGCGGAACGACCTGAAGCAACCCCTCCTCAACTTCCCAGGGCATTGAGAGTGGCAGCATCGCAATCGTCAGATGGTCGGCCATCCAGCGGTCGAGAGCTTGTTCGCCTTGGTGGCCGAACGTCATGCGTCGGCCACTTCCGACCCTATGCAGACGCAAGCCAAGAACGCAGCCAAGTGTTCGGCGTAGTGTCGAGCCCTCGGCGTTCCCCAACAGATGATCCCGCATGCGAGCGCGGAGGTGGCGGCGGCCTTCGTTCTCCGCCGGCCGACGCGCCTTTGAAGGTGCTATCCCGAGATAGATCAGGTGACCGCCCGGGCCCATCGGACAGTCATCCAACGGAAGATCGCCTGGCGCTGCCGAGCAGAGAAAGCCGTAGAGCCCAGGAAGCGCAGGGACCGCCGCAATATTCCTCATTAAGACACTTGCGGGGATGGCGCGGTCAGGCTGCAACAGATGTTCTAGAGATATGGCGGTCAATGTCTGGTGCTCTCGGCGGGAAGGTGAAGCTCGGGTGGGCGCGGGACTACGCGACTTGGGGCGGGTCGCGCTTCTCACCGCGCGCCACGATCGTCAGTGATCCGTTCGGCAGCGGGCGTTGCAGATCCTTTGCTTCAGACCAATCCTCGCTCATCCATGTCTCGATCTCGTCGGGCGTGGTGAGGATCACCGGCATCGCCCTGGGGTGAATTGCTTTCACTTCAGTGTTGGGGTCAGTGGTGAGGAAGCCGAAGAGATCGATTGTCTCCTCGCCGGTCTTCACCTTCCGCACGCTCGTCCACTGCGGCACCCAAATCCCCGCGAAAAAAGTCAGTGGGCGGCTGTCGTCTCGGGCAAACCAGATATCGCCGCCGGCCTCCCGGTTGAACTCGCTGAAGGACGTGAAGGGCACCAGGCAGCGGTTCTCTACGCCTAGCCAGCGCTTCCAGTGCTTGGAAGGGGTGTTGCGAACGTTGGTAGTGCCGCCGTCAGGCTCCATCCGTAGCAGCTTGTCGAAGTCTACCGGCTTGCCCTTCGCCCGAAGCTTGTCGGCGCGTGTCGTCGCGGCTTTGAACAGAGCTTCCTTCGAACTGGGCATGCCCCACCGGACCATGGCCAGCTCGCGACCCGCAGCGGTGTTCCGCACGATTGGGGCCGTGTAGTCGGGGAACACGGCGGGCATCGGCTGTAGGTTGCCCGAGGTGTCGCGGAACGCTCGAGCAAGCTGAAGGATGGCCTGCTGATTCGAGACAATGCTGTAGAGGTTGCACATCAATGGACCTCAACGGGCAGAGCAGAGGGCGAGCATAGCTGTGGATAGGCGTGGAAGAAGGACCCCATTGAGGGGGTGATCGGCGTCCAAACGGGACCCCCTTGGTGATGGGGTTCACGGTGGTTCCTGGGATGACCGGGGGCCTGTTTCGGGATGCTGGTGGTGGAGACGGTAGCGAAGGTCTGAGGTGGTCCCCAACCGTCGGACAGTTTGACGGCCTGGATAAGCTCGGTCTGAACCGCCCTGGGTTTGTCGGAGGCTCCAACTCCTGAGAGGCTGGAGCGATGACGAGCAAGACGACGAACAAGTTTTCGCCTGAGGTTCGCGTCCGCGCGGTGCGGATGGTGCTGGAGCACGAGGCTCAGCACCCATCGCGCTGGGCGACGATCCTGTCGATCGCGGCCAAGATCGGCTGCACGGGCCAGACGCTGAACGAGTGGGTGAAACAGGCGGAGCGCGATACCGGGCGCAGGCCTGGGCCGACGACGGAGATGGCGGCCCGGCTCAAGGCGCTGGAGCGCGAGAACCGCGAGCTGCGCCAAGCCAACGAGATCCTGCGCAAGGCGTCGGCGTATTTCGCCCAGGCGGAGCTCGACCGCCGGTTCAAGCCATGATCGGCTTCATCGATGATCATCGTGGGGTTTATGGGGTCGAGCCGATCTGCAAGGTCCTGCCGATCGCCCCATCGACCTATCGCGCGCAGGTGGCCCGGCGGCGTGATCCGGCGAGGCTTCCGGCCCGGGCGCAGCGTGACGCCGCGCTGATGCCGGAGATCGATCGCGTGTTCGAGGAGAACTTCCGCGTCTATGGCGTGCGCAAGGTCTGGCGGCAGCTGAAGCGCGAGGGTCATGACCTGGCGCGGTGCACCGTCGCGCGCCTGATGCGCAGCATGGGCCTGCAGGGCGTGATCCGCGGCAAGCCAGTCAGGACCACGATCAGCGACAAGGCCGCACCTTGCCCGCTGGACCACGTGAACCGGCAGTTCAAGGCGCCGCGCCCGAACGCGCTGTGGGTCTCCGACTTCACCTATGTCGCGACCTGGTCGGGGTTCGCCTACGTCGCCTTCATCATCGACGCCTATGCGCGACGGATCGTCGGCTGGCGCGTGTCGCGGACCGCGCATACAGGCTTCGTACTGGATGCGCTGGAACAGGCCCTGCACGAGCGGCGCCCGCTGCATCGCGGCGGCCTCGTGCATCACAGCGACAGGGGCAGCCAGCCCGGGTTCAACCGATCATCGCAACACCTGTTTCCGCCAGGAGCAACGCTTCATCAAGGGCTTCTGCCGGCGTCTTCCAACTGAGCGTCTTACGCGGCCGTCCATTGAGCGCCGCAGCCACGGCGGCGAGTTCATCAGCGCTGTGCGCGCCCAGGTCCGTTCCCTTCGGGAAGTACTGCCGTAGCAGCCCGTTCGTGTTCTCGTTCGTGCCGCGCTGCCATGGGCTGCGTGGATCGCAGAAATACACCTGGATGCCGGCGTTGATCCGCAGTTGGGCATGCTCACTCATCTCTGCTCCCTGGTCCCAGGTCAGCGACCGTCGCAGCGCCTCCGGCAGCGTGGTAATCGTGCGCGTGATGGCGTCGCGCACCGCCAACGCGCCGTGCCCCGCGAGGGCTGGTCCGTTCTTGATCCGCGCTACGGTCTCATGGCCGGGCATCCGCGGCAGATGCAGCAACATCGTGAACCGCGTTGCGCGCTCCACCAGCGTGCCGATCGCCGAACTGCCGAGACCGAGGATCAGGTCCCCCTCCCAATGCCCCGGCACCGCCCGATCCGCTGCCTCCGCCGGGCGCTCGCTGATCAGGATGTCAGGCGTGACGTAGGACTTGCCCCGCCCTCTGCTCCGCGCCCGCGGTACACGCAGCGGTCGGCCGGTCCGCAGATAGGCCGTCAGCTCGCGCCTCAGCGCACCGCGTCCCTGGACGTAGAGCGATTGGTAGATGGCCTCGTGGCTGATCCGCATCGTCTCATCGCCAGGAAAGTCGAGCCACAGCCGCCTCGAGATCTGCTGCGGGCTCCATGCACGCGCCCAGCGCCGGGACCGTCGCTGCCCCTGGCGGCGGCCCTTCCAGGCCACCACCGGCCCAGCAAGTGCGGCCCCGTCCGGAGCAACGAGAGCGCCCGCCAGCCGCTCCTGCACATAGCTACGCAGCGTCGGGTTGGTGGCCAGCTTCGCTGGTTTCGGGCGCTGCGCTGCCCGCTCTGCATGCCATTGGGCCGTGGTGGCACGATACTCCAGGCCGCCGCTCCGGGTCGCGGCATTCCGCCGCAGTTCGCGCGAGATTGTCGATGGAGCCCGCCCTAGCCGCCGGGCGATCTCTCGCACCCCATGCCCCTGCGCTCGCCATAGCGCGATCTCCTCACGCTCCGCGAACGACAGATACCGTCCCGATGGCGTCTTCGATGCACACCTCAGTGTCGATGGTGGCATGCCTCCCGCCTCCCGGAACCAGCGGGACCCTACCGCTTGCGAGACCGCTACGCCGGTCGCCGCGTCTTCGCTGGACAGGCCCGCCGCAATCAGCGTCCAGAAGTGTCGTCGCTCCTCGCGCATCGCCACCCCTGGCCGGCCAGGTGAATACAGTTTGCCTCGCAGGGCTCGGCCCGAACGTCGCTTCCCGCTCCCCATCGCAACTCCCTCCATCAAGGCGTTGCGACGACCACGTGAATTCACCCAGTACGTCTCCATCCACTACACGGAACGCCTGGCAGAGGCCGGCATCGAGCCTTCCGTCGGCAGCGTCGGCGATAGCTATGACAACGCCTTGGCCGAAAGCATCAACGGTCTCTACAAGGCCGAGGTCATTCACCGGCGCGGCCCATGGCGCTCGCTCGAGGCCGTGGAATTCGCCACCCTCGAGTGGGTGGACTGGTTCAACCATCGGCGGCTCCTCGAGCCCATCGGCAATATCCCGCCGGCCGAGGCCGAAGCACTCTACTACGCGGCCCAGGAGACCCTGCTCCTGGCAGCGTAACCCATACCAATCAGCCTCCGACAAACCCGGGGCGGTTCAGACTCCGGTTCGGCACCCGATGATCCGGGTGCTACCAGCCCGAGCCCCGCGGATCAGCTTTCAGCAGGGCAGCGCGGTGCTCTCGGCGCACGCGACCATTCGCTCCGAAGCAGCGCGAAGCCAAGCGAAGGTCGCGATCGTCTTGCTGCTTTCTCGACAGAAGTCCCGAGTTACCGGCAGCTCAAGAGCCGGGGCCGCTTTCGCCCATCATCATTAGGTTGCCGGAACAGACCTTCTTGAGAAGCGTGGCGTCACGCTATGCGCAAGCTCGAAATGGCACATGCATACAACCAATTGGTGATGCTTGGCGATCGGCACTAATCTCAATTTATCTAGAATGACGCCAAAAAGAAACCTCGATGCGCGTCACAATGGAGTGGAGTGGATTCGATGGCAGTCATGGTCGCCGGCGATTTCGGTGTCGATATGGGCGTCTCCGACCCGAATGCGGGTTCGGGGCCTATGTACGTCGATTATGCAGACTTTGATGAATATCATGTAACCGATTACATGGGGCGTTCGATCGATTTCAACGGGGTTTTTTATTACGATTACTATGGAAATCTCACATCTGGCAATATTCGGGAGATGAGTGACTGGAACTACGGATCCATGATCTATGGGATCCGAGATATGAACATCACGGTCTCAGAGTATCTAAATGCACAATCGCTGGGTGGAGAAGCCCTGCGCGCTGCCATATTTCGCAGCAACGACATCCTGTACGGCGCCGATGCCACCGACATCTTGCAGGGCTATGGGGGTAATGACAGCGTTTTCGGCTTTGGCGGGAACGACACGATCCGTGGCGGAGACGGGGCCGATTGGATCGAGGGCGGAGCCGGCAATGACTGGATCGAGGGTGGTATCGGCACCGACGTGATTTTCGGCGGCAATGGCGCCGACACTTTGGCTGGGGGGGCAGGAAACGACGTCTACGTCGTCGATGCTCTCGACACCGTCGTTGAACTGGCGGGCGGCGGCGTCGACCGCGTCGAGACCGCGGGACACCACACCATGGCGGCGCAGGTTGAGAACCTGCTGCTGACTGGCGCTCTCAACACGGCTGGCGTTGGCAATACGCTGGCGAACGGAATCACCGGCAATACCGGCAACAATCTCCTGAATGGCGGCGCCGGCAACGACACGCTTTCGGGCGGCGCAGGCAACGATACCCTGGTCGGCGGCGCAGGCAGTGACAGCTTGATCGGCGGCGTCGGTGACGACGTTTACCGGATCGACGGCTTCGACACCGTTGTCGAACTGGCGGGCGGCGGCGTCGACCGCGTCGAGACCGCGGGACACCACACCATGGCGGCGCAGGTTGAGAACCTGCTGCTGACTGGCGCTCTCAACACGGCTGGCGTTGGCAATACGCTGGCGAACGGAATCACCGGCAATACCGGCAACAATCTCCTGAATGGCGGCGCCGGCAACGACACGCTTTCGGGCGGCGCAGGCAACGATACCCTGGTCGGCGGCGCAGGCAGTGACAGCTTGATCGGCGGCGTCGGTGACGACGTTTACCGGATCGACGGCTTCGACACCGTTGTCGAACTGGCGGGCGGCGGCGTCGACCGCGTCGAGACCGCGGGACACCACACCATGGCGGCGCAGGTTGAGAACCTGCTGCTGACTGGCGCTCTCAACACGGCTGGCGTTGGCAATACGCTGGCGAACGGAATCACCGGCAATACCGGCAACAATCTCCTGAATGGCGGCGCCGGCAACGACACGCTTTCAGGCGGCGCAGGCAACGATACGCTCCTCGGTGGCAATGGACAGGACGTGCTGCACGGCGAAGCCGGCGACGACGTCTTCCGTTACAGATTCGCCAGCGAGGGTGGCGACATCATTATCGGCTTCGCCTCGGGCCACGACGCCATCGCCCTCGATGCGAGCGGCTTCGGTGGCGGACTGGTGGCGGGGATGGACCTTGCTGCCTCTGGGCGCTTCTCAGCAAATGGATCGGGGATTGCAACCTCGGCGGCTGGGATCGGACAGGTCGTACTGAACACCACTACTGGTGCCCTAATCTGGGATGCTAACGGCGGTACGGTAGGCGGCACTACGACAATTGCAGTATTCGAAGGGGGATCGCCGTTTGGCTTCTCGGCGAATGATCTGGTGCTGATCGGCTGAAGTGACTGCTCGGCCCGGCGCGCGAAGTGCCGCGCCATCTCCTCCGGCAGGTGCAGGCGGTGTAGCGCATTTGTTTCCGCGACGCGGCCGATCTCGTTCACCGGTGTCCCTAGCCGGATCGCCGTCAGCACGTCGGCCAGAGGGCGGCTCTCCGGTGCGTGAAACTGGGCATCGGTTGTGGCCAGCAGCGGCACGGCGATGACCTAGGCCAGGGCGGCCAGGCGGCCGAGACGCGTCGGATCGCCGCCGTGCGACCGCCGCAAAACAGTGCGGCTCGGGCCCTGCGGTTGCCTTTGCGCAGATCGGCCTTGTCGGCTTTGACGGGCAGATCGAAGTCGAGGCTCTCAGGCTCTATGGCTTGCCCGAGGCGGCACCGGCGCTGCTATGCGGCACGGCTGCGCTGCCGATCGGACAACGGGAGTTCGCCGCGGAGGTGTCGTGGGGTCTGCCGAACTTGGCGCCGGGGGCGAACAGCTTACTCGCTGTCACCGTCAACGGCGCGCGGCAGGGGGATCTTGCGCATGCCGCGCTCGCTTCCTCGACGCGCTTCAACGAGCTCGACACCGCGGCGTGCTCCAACAACACCATCCGCGCCATGGCCAGGAACATCTCGCCGACGGCGACCTTCGATCTCGGCGCGGCGACACTGTCGGTCGGTGCGACGAAGCGGCGAGTGCCGTGAGCTGGATGGCGGGCGCGGGTCGCAATATCCGCACGCCCCTCCGACTATGCGGCCGGCCCGATGCTGGCCGGCCTGGTGGGCTCCAGCGGGTTCGCTGCCATTCCCCACCACCGCCCTCGATCCGCCCCGCTGTGCGGCGTCTCCGGCGGTCCCCGCGCTTTCGGGTCCGGGTCCCCATCGCGGAAGACCATAGAGGAGCGACTGCTTCCTGGTCACGGCCTACGATAAGCGGCGTGTTCCTTCGTGAATGTTCGACGCTCGACGACGCACCGTGGCACGCGTTCGGCGACGACCCTCGCGCAGATCGGCATCATCGGCTTTGACGGGCAGATCGATCTCGAAGCGCTGCGGTTGGCCGCGTTCATCGGCCGCCACGCCCTGGCCGGGCCGCGGGTGCATGCCGACGACACGCCGATGCCGATGCTCTCGCCCGGGCGTGGCAGGACGCAGACGGCACGGTTCTGGGCCTACCTGCGCGACGACCGGCCGTTCGGCGGGCGCGATCCGCCCGCGGTGCTCTACGAGTTCACGCCGGACCGGAAGGGCGAGCAACCGGCATCGGGCCCCGGCGTCGCGCCATCTGCGGCTTCTGGGGCAGGTGCTGAATGTCTGCCATGCCCGCCGCTGTTCTCCGGCAGACCACATCCAGTTTATTTGCGAGGCACTGGGCGTTCGTCGGCCGCCGGGCATCCAGAGCGGATCTTACAATCGACGCCCTGCGCGCCGGCGGCCCTGAACGAGGACAGCATGAAGAGCAGATCAGACGCCTGGGCGCAGGCCAGTTGGGAGTGACTGTCCGCCTGCTGCAGTAACCAGGTCCAACGCGTAGACCTCGATCCGGGGCGACGAAGGCAGCCGGAGCTCGAAAATCTCAACCAATCCGGCAGGTACTCCGGGTGGTCTTGGATAGACGAGCGCGACGTTGGGGCATCGATACGCTCCAGCGTAGGCCGCCAGCTGGTAGGCGTCCTCCCGGGCCACGCCTCGAGCGGCTGCGCTTGGATCCAAACGCTTCCACTTTGCGTCCAGCAATCGTTCTACGGCACCTCCCGCGGACACCACAGCAGCGTCAGGCCGAAGGCGGAAGGCCGGGCCATCGGTCGAACCTGCGAGATGCTGGGACGGCCCCTGCAGAACAACGCGCGAGTCCGCGCCGTTTGACCGCCATTCGCGCCGTAAACACGCCCCCACAAATGTCTCGAACAGGCGCTGCATGTCGAAGAGCAAACACAGACCTTCGACGCCGCCGGCTCGCACATCCGGGTAGAGGCCACGGAGAAACCAGGCGGCGCGCTGAAACACGGGCTTCCAGGCCAGCGTCAGCCGGCTGAACGGCAGGCGATCGATGTCCTCCGGAGAGCACGGAGCGTCCGAGATCTCAGCCAAACGGTGCAACAGCCCACTCACCGCCGTCCGGGCTTCAACCCTCATGGCCTGAGGCAGTAGCCTGACCAGGACTGCCTTCAGCGCGCGATTGTGGGGATTGTCGGGGGACAACTCGTCGAATCCACACCGCAATCGGCTGCGTTCCGCGGCCGTGCGGCGAATTTGCTCCGCCAAACGGAGACGCCCGCGCAAGGTCGGCAGATCGTCCTCGAAGGCTTGATAGGACCGGATCGCGCCACCCCGGAGGAGCCCGGAAATACGCGCGCAGAAGTCGAGGATGAACACATCGAGCAGGTGCAGCCGCTGCAGGCCGAGCGGGGCGGTGCCGGCATCATTGACCGCAAGCTCACCCGAGCTCCGGAGCATAGCTACCAGCACTCCTCGAGCCTGCACGTCGTCCGAGGCACCGACCTCGATCTTCGGCAGGATCTCCAGCACGAGGTCGCCCGCCCGGACAATTCCGGCAAACGGTCCTATCCGAACTCCGCCACGCTCCCAGGTGAGCGCACCGCGCGGCAACTGCGGCTCGAGCTTCACCAGCGCGCGCTGCTCCCCGGTGGTGAGCTCGCCGTCGCCGCCGACCCGGAGGAGGTCGCGTTCGCGAGCCGTCAGCACCGTCATTCTATCGGCTCGTAGATCTTCCGGACCGCGTCTGGTGTGATGTCTGATGCTGGTGTGACCGAGTAGTGGACACCCTCAGAAATATCGTCGTCTGCTCCAGCGAAGAGCTCCGCCGCGCTGACTGGCGTCTCCCGAACCAGCTGGTGCTCGGATGGCGCGGTGTGGTCGGCCAGTACGAGCCGAATGCGTCGCCAATCGTCGTAGAACAGCTCCTGCAGGAACGGCACGACCTCACGCGCAAGCACGCGCCGCAACGTCTCGAAATCACGGACCCGCACGAAACATGCGTGTCCAATCGTTTGATCCCGATGCGCTAGATGGGTGATGCGACGATTGAGAGCTGCCAGCAGGCTTCGCAGATCAATCTCGTCGCCGTCGCCGTCAGGGATGCGGCCGTTGCCGTCTGCGCCCGTGAGGGCGTTCGGCAAAGGGATAAGCTCCTCGAACTCGAAACGGCGCCGTAGCGCGGCGTCGAGAAGCGCGATGGACCGGTCCGCCGTGTTCATCGTGCCGACGACGTCGAGGTTCGCCGGGACGCCGAAAGCCTGACCCGAGTACGGCAGAGTCACTTCGAGGCCAGACATGAGTCGGCCGGCGCCGTCGTAGGCGGCGCGCTTGTCAGGTTCGAGAAGCGTGATCAACTCGCCGAAGATCTTGGCGATGTTCCCACGGTTAATTTCGTCGATGAACACCGCGTATCGCCGGTCCGGATCAGCCTTTGCTCGCTCACAGATCCTCTTGAACACGCCCGGGCGCACTTCGTATGCCACCGTCCCGTCCGGGCGGACCACCGGCCGGATGCCTTCTACAAAATCTTCGTAGCTGTAGTTCTGGTGGAAGGTGATGAACTCGAAGCGCCGTGCGACGTCGCCGCCGGCAGTTCGTCCCTCGTAGCTCGGGATGAAAACCGCCTGAATGCGGTGTGTCTTCCCGGTGCCGGGTGGACCATAGAGGATGATATTGCGGGGGGCAGACGGCCGGGTGGACGGCGGCGCGACGGTGGACCCTCCGACGTCGGGGTTGACGACCCCAACAGGCGGTAGGGCATTCCAAAGCTCTGCCAACGCTGATGCTGCGGCCGGGTCGATCTGTATCCCCGACCCCTGTGGGCTCCATTGCTGCTTCGGGAAACGCCCCGCCAGCGCATCTCGCGGAACGATCTCATCCCGCGCGGCGTCCCTTATCCCCGAGAACTGCACCTCGACAAAGCTGGCGACCTCGCCGGCCTCCGCTCGCGTTGGGTCGTAGTGGGGACCTTCGAACGGCGCCTTCACGATGGTGCCTGCCGCCACGATCCCCCGTGGCTCGCCGCCCGTTCGCGTGAGGTATGCTGCGTCGCCTTCCTTCGGTTTCGACGAAGCGCAGCGCCAAGGCCTAACGACCGGCTCGCCGCGGGCCGATGCAGCACGGTCTGCCGCGAGGCTTTCCCAGGCCCAATTCTGCGGGTTCCAGCTGAGGAGCCAGCTTCGGACCGCCGCATCCTCCTTCCACCGCGCCTCAAAAGGAGGACGATAGAAGTCGATTTCAGGTGTCCCGTTCTCCTTCTCGAGGCGCGCTCGGATCTCGAGCAGTGTGCGATTGCGCTTCTCGTCATCCCAAGAGCGAACCTCTGAAGCCGGCAAGCCCATGAAGGCTTCGACGATCCGGCGCTTGTCGCGACCCGACGCTATGCGTTCGAAATGGTCCGGGAAGAGGAGGTGACGAATTATGTGGCGGAACTGTCGCTTGCCCTGCTGCGGCACGCCGTCGAGCCAGCGCGAGAAGCCCCAAGGATCCGAGAGAACGGTCTCCCTCGCGGCGGGCTCGAGGTGCTTGAAGGCCCGAGCAATGGTCAGCAGGTAGGAAAGCTCGCGCCAGCGGTGCGCATTAAACCCCGGACCACCGGATCCAAGGCCCCCGAGGACGGTGTCGGTGAGGCGCGGATGGCCTGGTGGCAGATCTTCGCCGCCCCACGACCATACCGTTAGCACCGTCTCTCGCTTTCGGTCCGCGGACACGTTGCTGGGGAATAGCAGCAGGATCCAGATCGCCTCGGCCATCAGGCGGCGTCCTGCCGGAGACGCCTCCTGCAGCTGGCCCTGAAGCTTTTCCAGGAACGTACCGTCACCTTCGTCGAGATTCTGAACGAACACCCGATCAAGTTCGTCCAGGTGCTCTTTGGTCCAGAGCGGTTCGCCCTCTCTGAGAATCGAAGCGTCGCCAACGAAGCATTGATCCCGCCAGTCCACAGCGGCAGACAGCACAGCGTTCGCGTCGTGATGGGGATTGAAACGCGACATTGGTTAGCATTGTCCTTGGGTGGGATTTGAGGTCAGGAGTGTGACAAGTTGGAGTGCCCCCCGAGCGGACACACGGCTTGGGTTGCTGGCTGCTCAGCGATGAACTCACGAGGCGAGAGTATCTGCAAGCCGTTGTGAGGCTGGACGGCGTTGTAATCCTGGAACCAGGCGAGGAGTTGCTGCAGGACGGAGATCGCATCCGGCCGCGGGTTCACCCGGACGTGGTCGCGCTTGTCGGCGGGCAATGTCGCAGGCGCCATGCTGCGAAAGGGTAAGGATGCAATGGGAAGGATGGCCAGGCGCCAGGTGGCGTCAGACGCCCAGCGTGAGGGGGTTGACACCGAGGGCATGAGGCTGGGCGCCTCGACCATGATGAGAAGCCCCTGGTGAAATTCAGGGGCTTCTTGTTGTTCACCGGAAATCCGTAGTATCGCGGACCCTAGAAGACCAATTCGCTGAAGGCCTCTGCCGGCGTCATGAAAACGGAATGGGCGCCATCTTTCTTCGGCAAGCTCATATCTCGTCATTCCGATTGGCATCTTCGGCTGATCGATGACGAGTTCGAGCTCACGCTCGGGCGGGATACCATTCGTGCGGGGGTATACGCTGCGGATCCGCCGGTCGTCCGGCTGGGGCTGTTCTGGAGCGCGATTTCCTTTCCGATTATGAAAGGGATGACCGTCCGGCTGAATGGGCTGCCGAACTCTGGCGGTCGGTCTCTCGCCGTCGCAATCGCGCGCGTGCTCCGGACCGCAGAGGCCCGGAAGGTCGACGCGGCGTACGGCAAGATCGCGGCGTGGCTGGAGCAGATCCGCGATGTCCTCCGCGCCGCCGCCAGCAAGCGGCGATGGATATCTCATGAGGAGCAATTGGTCATCGAGGGACTGCGGCCGGACGTCGATCTCAGCGTGTTGCGGCCCATCCTTCGCGATGACAAGTACACTCCCTATCTCCGCAATCCGGTTCCGAAGATCGACGAGGCTTTCCGGCTGATCGAGAGCAAGTGGACGCCGCCCTGGGGTGCGATCAACGAGGAGCACACGAAGAAAGAGCTAGTCGCGTCGAAAGGTCTCTTCGATCGCGTCGAGAGCCGCCCACTCACCGAGGAGCAGGCTCGCGCTGTGATCTGCTTCGACAACCGCGTTCAGGTGGTGGCCTCGGCAGGCTCGGGGAAAACCTCGACCATGGTCGCGCGAGCGGCCTACGCGATCGAGCGAGGTTTCGTTGAGCCGCATGAAGTCATCATGCTCGCGTTCAACAAAGCGGCCGCGGAGGAGCTTGGCGAGAGGACATCGGCAGCTTTCGCTCGACTGGGAAGAGATGACGTCGCGGTGCCCGCGTCGACATTCCACGCCCTCGGGCTCCAAATCATCGCCAGGGCGACGGGGAAGAAGCCAACCGTGCCCGAGTGGGCGATCGATCAGCAGAGTGCTTTACGCAAGCTGGCGTGGCTGATCGGCAGGATCAAAGACCGCAACCCGGCCTTTCGAGCACGATGGGACCTCTTCCGGATCGTGCTAGCTAAGGATCTTCCCGCACCAGCACCGGGCACTTCGGACCCACCACCAATCCCCATCACGCTCGACGGAAGACGCGTTAAGAGCCACGGGGAGCGGCTCATCTGCGACTGGCTCTTCTACCAAGGCGTTCGATACCAATACGAGAAGCCTTATGAATTCGACACGGCGACCGAAACCTATCGGCAGTATCATCCGGATTTCTACTACCCCGAGATCCGGCTATATCATGAGCATTTGGCTTTCGATAAACACGGCCGCCCGCCTCCAAAATTTCAAGGCTACATGGAGAGCGTTCAGTGGAAACGCGCATTACACGCAGCCAAGAAGACTGATCTTATCGAGACGACATTTTACGAGATCATCAATCTGTCATTCGAATATCTCGAGACGGAGCTAACGAGGCGCGGCTTGGTGCTCGATCCCAATCCGGAACGGCGCGCCGTTGGGGATCCTCCGGTGCCCGAGGGCGCTGTGATTGGGCTCATCCGCACTTTCGTTACGCACATGAAGAGTAACAGCCTCTCCGTCGCGGCCATCCGCACGCGGGTTGAGACCATGCCTGATGACTCGTTCAGAGTTCGCTATCGCGTCTTCTTGGATATCGTGGAGGAGGTCGCGAAAGCCTGGGATAACGCCCTGGCGGCCGAGGGCGGCATCGACTTCGAGGACATGCTCAATCGCGCGGCCGATGTCCTGGAGGAGGGCCTGGTCGACCCGCCGTTCCGACTCGTCCTCGCCGATGAATTCCAGGATGCCTCCAAGGCTCGGGCCCGCCTGTGCCGCGCCCTGGTGTCCAAGCCCCATCGCTACCTGCTCGCTGTCGGCGACGATTGGCAGTCAATCAATCGCTTCGCGGGTGCCGACGTCTCCGTCATGACGAAGTTCTCCGAGACGTTTGGAACCGGGCAGACCCTCAAGCTCGAGAAGACCTTCCGGTGCCCCCAAGAGATCTGCGACATCTCGAGTGAGTTCGTCTCGAAAAACCCTGCGCAGCTGCGCAAGAAGGTGGAGTCAGTCGTCGGCAGCCGACCAGACTCTGTCCGAGCCTTCGAGGCCCCGAGCCAATTCGACCTCCTCAACGCGATTACGGCTTACCTCGACATCCTCCGGTCGGAGCTCCTCGCCGACGAAGCGGGCGTCCAGGGCGGCAAGAAGGCCACCGTCAAGATCCTGGGCCGCTATAACAACGACAAGCGATATCTGCCCGAAAACTGGAAGTCCCGGTTCGGCGATGTCATGGATATCTCGTTCCTGACAGTGCACCGATCCAAGGGGAGCGAGGCCGACTACATCATATTGCCAGCGATGGTCGAACGAGGATTTCCCAACCAGCGCGCGGACGACAGCATACTGACGCTCGCGATGCCGGATGGTGACAGCTTTCCGTACAGCGAGGAGCGACGCCTATTCTACGTCGCACTGACTCGCGCGCGGAAATCTGTGGCGATGTTCACTGCCCGGGGAAAGCGATCGTCGTTCCTGGGGGAGATCATGCCGCCGGGGTCGATCATCTCGCTCGGCGAGGACGGATATCCGAAGCGTCCGCCGGCCCCGGTGATCGCCATCGATGAGCGGGACATTCCTTTCTAACGCCCGCTCGCCGCCAGACGTCATCCCATTCCACAGCGGCGAAGGTCATCCAAGATTTCCAGGGCAGTGACGTGCTCCCCTGAACGTCTCCAGTCAGACGGAGAGTCCTCTGCGTTGATGACTAATGGTTGAGGTGATGGCAACGGGGTTGGGGGCATGGCCTGGCCAGAGAATTTCGTTCCTGGGTTCCCACCGCTGCAGCGGTAGGAACTGGAAATTGAAATTCTCTGGCAGCGTTCCGCTGCTCCATCATTCTCACGCTCCGGCGTCCGATGTGCTCACGCCAGGATGGGATCGACACCCGCGGTCTGCGGGCCGACATCCTTCACGGCGCGCAGAAACAGCTCGACCGGCCCTGGCATCCAGCGCCCCTTCAGCGTCAGCGCCGCGATCGCTCCTTCACTGTCCTCCACCGTGATGTCGAGCGCGCGCAGCCACGGCGCGTTGATGGGGTGGTGCAGCATCGTCCGCGGAAGCATCGAGATGTAGTGCCCACCAGCGATCAGGCTGAGGCGCATCGAGATGGACACCGAGGTCACGGCCGCCGTCGGCAATGGCAGCCCTTCCCGCCGGAACGCAGCGGCGACCAGCCGTCCCAGGAAGGTGTCCGGCGGCGACAGTGTCCAGGGCTGATCCATCACCCCTGCAAGCGTCAGCCCCTTGCGGCGCAGCAGCGGGTTTCGGCGCTCCGCCACCGCCACCAGCGGCACCCGAAACAGCCAGGCGGCGTCGAGATCCTCGTCCGCCCCGCTGAGGCCGTAGCGCGTCACCACCACATCCAGCCGCCGCGCGCGCAGATCGGCCAGCAGTGAACCGGTGTCGCTGATCGTCACCTCGAAGGTGATACGCGGCCGGTCGCTGGCGACCGCGCGGATCGCCTCGGCGATTGTGACGGTCATGGGTTCCGTCGTGCCTATCCGCACCTCGCCGACAGTCGGGTCGGCAAGATGCGCGAGGTCTCGCGCGCCCTGACCGAGTTCGTCGAGAATGGCCCGTGCCCGCGCGGCCATCGCATCGCCAAACACCGTGGGCCTGACGCCGCGCGCATCGCGTTCCAGCAGCGGCACGCCGAGCTCCGCCTCCATCTCCTGCATCGCCTTGGACACGGCGGGCTGGGTCAGGGCGAGGACTCCGGCCGCCTTGGCCATGCTGCCGCTTTCCAGCACGACCAGCAGAGTGTGCAGGTCGCGCAGCCGCAGCCGGCGGGCCAGGCGCGAGGCGAGCAACGGGTCCATAGATATTCCCCCAAGTTTTATCTCCCAAAGAAAACACGAATTCTTCTTTGATCTGCAAGCAGGCAGGGTTCCGCACGCCAGCCACGCACTGGGAGCCCCGCCGTGACAGACTGCCACACGACGATGCCGGACCACCCCAGGGGTTGGGCGGTGGTGGGCGCCGCCTTCCTCCTGCTGCTCGGCGGCTGGAGCGCGATCTACGCCTACGCCGCCTTCGCGCCGGTTCTGGCACGGGTAGCCGGTATCGGCGAGCCGGCGCTCTGCATTGTCTACGCACTGGCCGGCAGCACCTGCTTTCTTGCGGGTGCGCTGGCGGGGCCGCTCGCGGACCGGATCGGGGCACGCCGGCCAGCGCTCTGCGGTATCGTCATGGTGGCGGCGGGGCTGGTGCTGGCGGCCTTCAGCGACAGCCTGGCAATGATGGCCCTGACCTTCGGCGTCCTTGTCGGGGCTGGGGTGGGCCTTGCCTACATTCCAGCCATGGCGGCGGTGCAGTGCTGCTTCACGGCGCGCCGCGGCCTGGCCTCCGGGATTGCAGCGATGGGCATCGGCGTGGCCACGCTGCTGGTGCCCGTCGTCGCTGCCATGCTCGCGCCTCTTGGCGACTGGCGCACCCAGATGCGCGTCCTGGCCCTGATGGTTCTGGTGCTGGGCCTGATGGGCGCGACGCGGCTGCCGGGCGCCACCGCCGGCGGCGCGGCCAGGGAGGGTGCGTGCCTGGGCGCGGTGTGCCGCAGCCCGGCATTCCTCAAGCTCTATACCGCCGTCCTGCTCGTCTCCATGCCCGTATCCCTGCCCTTCGCTTGGCTCCCCCGCTCGGCCGAGCTTGCTGGCCTGTCCAGGGATCAGGGCCTCGCGCTGCTCGCCGCGGTGGGCGTGGGCTCCGTGCTCGGCCGAGTGGCACTGGGTCATGTCGCGGACCGCTTCGGACGCGGTGCCACGCTGCTGCTCTGCTGCCTCGGCGTCAGCCTTGCCATGCCGCTGTGGGCTTGCTCGGGCGGTGCTCTCCTGGCGCCTTTCGCGTTGGCCTTCGGCGCCTTCCAGGGCGGCTTCGTCGCGCTCTGCCCCTCCGTGACGGTGGATCTGTTCGGCCGCCGTTCGGCAGCAGGGACAAGCGGACTGCTGCTGACCGGACGCGGCATCGCAGTGCTGCTTGCCGCTCCTGCGGTAGCGGCGGCCTCGACCGTGATCGGCGAAACGGTGCCGATCCTGCTCATGGGTCTGTGTGGCATGGTCGGCTGCGTGCTGCTGCGCGGCGTGGTGATGCCGGCACGCGCCTCCGCTAGCCTATTCCAAACGGTTTGATCCCCCCAAAGACATTCCGAATGCCGGGTTGGATCACGCCACTGCATCCTGTCCCGGTCATCCAAGGAGCCACGCCATGACGATGACCCGCCGACTGCTACTCGTCGCAGGCCTGCTGCCCTTCGCTGCGATGGCCCAGGAGGCACCACCGCTGCGGATCGTCTTCCCCTTCGCGCCCGGCGGCGCGGCGGATGCCATCGCGCGACTGCTGGCGGAGGAGCTGCGCCCGCGCCTCGGCCGGCCGGTGATTGTGGAGAACAGAACCGGCGGCGGAGGGCGCATCGGCGCCCAGGCCGTAAAGGCCGCGCTGCCTGACGGGGCCACCCTGCTGTTCGCCGCCGCGACGCAGATGGTACTGCAGCCGCATACCGATCCGGCGATCGGCTACGATCCAGTGGCCGATTTCCGCCCCGTCGCGCAGGTGATGCGCTTCGGCCAGGCGATCGCCGTCGGCCCTGACAATCCCGCGCGGAGCCCGGCGGAACTAATCGCCTGGTTCAAGGCCGATGCGGCAAGGCGCAGCTTCGGCTCGCCCGGCCTCGGCACGGGCGCGCACTTCGCGGGGCTGGAATTCGGCCGCCTCGGCGGCGTGGCGCTGGAGCATGTCGCCTATCGCGGCACGCCAGCGGCCCTCCCTGATTTGCAGACAGGACGAATCGGCATGTTCGTCGCCTCCTTCGGCGAGTTCCGCGACCATGCGCGCGAGGGGCGGGTGCGCATCGTCGCCAGTACCGATGCCGAACGATCGCTTGCCACGCCCGACATCCCGACTTTGCGCGAGAGTGGCTTCGACATCGTCGCGCCCGGCTGGTTCGCTCTCTATGCACCGGCCGGCACGCCGGAGTCGGTAGTGGCAAGACTTGCCGCCGCGGTGGCGGATGCGCTCGCCGTCGCGGCGCTGCGCGCGCGCATCGCGGCGATGGGCTTCACGCCGAGCGGCGCGGGCCCGGCCGATCTCGCCGCGATCCAGCGCACCGAGGCCGCGCAATGGTCCGCGATGGTGCGTGCCAGCGGCTTCCGGCCGGAATAGGCCGATGCAGGAGACGCCCGCGCAGGCACTCCGGCGCCTGATCAACGGCTACCAGGCTAGCCAGGCGATCCATGTCGCGGCGGGGCTGGGTCTCGCCGATCTGCTGCGCGAAGGTGCCATGAGCGCGGCGGCCGCCGCGGCGCGGCTCGGCGCACATGCCGATGCGTTGCACAGGCTGCTGCACGCGCTGGCGGCGCTGGAGGTGTTGCGCGAAGGCCCGGATGGCTGCTTTGCACTGGCTCCGATGGGGGAGGCGCTCTGCGCGGACGCCGTTGGGTCCTGCATGCCTGGGCGACGCTCGCGGGGCGCCCGGCCGGGTGGGCTGCCTGGGGTGCGCTCGAACACAGCATCCGCACGGGAGAATGCGCCTTTCGCCACCTGCACGGCACCGACGCCTGGGCGTGGCGCGCGGCGCATCCGGCGGAAGGTGCCATCTTCGACCGCGCCATGCGCGAGGGATCGCTGCGCATCGCCGCGGCCCTGCCGCGAGCCATCGACGTCACGCGCTTCCGCCACGTCGTCGATGTCGGCGGCGGCGACGGTTCTCTGCTGGTGGCGCTGCTCCGGCAATGCCCCGCGCGGCGGGCCACGCTGTGCGACCAGCCCGACGTGGTGGCCGGATGCGACGGGGCGGAGGTGGCGAACAGGCTGCGCATCCGGGGCGGCGATTTCTTTGCCTGCGTTCCGGAAGAGGGCGACGCCTACATCCTGAAATTCATCCTGCATGATTGGGACGATGAGGCGGCACTCGTACTCCTGCTCCGCTGCCGGGGCGCCATGCGGCCGACATCGCGGCTGCTGGTGATCGAACGCCTGCTGGCTCCGGCCAATGAAGGGGCGGAAGGCAAGCTCTCGGACCTTAATATGCTGGTCAATCTCGGCGGGCGCGAGCGGAGCCCTGCGGCGTTCGAGGCGCTGCTCGCCAAGGCAGGCTTCGACCTGCTCGCCGTGACCCCGCTCGATGCACAGCTGGCGGTGCTCGAGGCGGCACCCGCGCGCCCCACCTCATGCCTCAGCCTGGCAGGGGTTGTTTCGACGGCTTCGGCATCGCCGTCTCACGGATCACCGCATGCGCCTCTGCGATAAAGAGCTGCGCCGTGGGCGTCGGGCTGCGGTGACGCAGCGTCGCGATGACGGTGGGCAGATGCCATGGAAATCGCGCGACTGGCACCTCGCGTATCCAGTGAGGGCATGGCGACAGCGCGAAGGTCAGATGCGGGATGACGGTCACGTACCGCCCCGTCGCCAACAGGCTGTAGCGCACGGTCAGCGAATCGCTCATGAGCAGGCTTGGCGGCAAAGGCAGGCCCGCTGCCTGGAAACCTTTGGCGATCGGCCCATCCGTCGCGACTTCCGCCGGTGCGACGATCCATGCTTCATCCACCAGCTCGGCCAGGCTGACCCGCCGCCGCTTCGCCCAGCGGCTCCCCGCGCCGCACACCACGACCAGCTCCTCGCAGAGCAACGGCTCATGCACCATGTCCGGGTCCGGCTCGGCGGTCAGTGGGCGCGTGACGAAGATGTCCACGCGGCGTTCGCGCAGCAGATCCATGCGCAGATGCACGCCGCCGCGCTCGGTGGAGAAGCGCAGACGTGGATACCGTGCGGAAAGCCGAGCGATGGTGGCGGCGACGATGCCGCCGCCGGTGACCTCGGTGGTGCCGATGCGCAGCAGCCCGGCATTTGGGTCGGCCAGCGCGGCGATGTCCTCGATGCCCTGTCGCAGCTCGTCGAACACGGCGAGGCTGCGGCGCAGCAGCGCGTCGCCGTAGACCGTCGGCACCACCCCGCCCGGCGTGCGGTCCAGCAGCCGCACGCCGAGAAGCGCTTCCAGATCCGTCATCGTCTTGGACACCACGGGGCGCGAGACGGCGAGGCGTTCGGCCGCCTTGGCCATGGTGCCTTCCTCGGCCACCGCCAGGAAGAAAGACATGCAGGTCGCGCGGTGTCAGACGGCGCCCGATGCGGTCGGTCCAATCCATGCCCGGTTAGCCTCCAGCCTAATGCCAGGTCGGGAAATAGAACTTGGGAGTTACGTGCCGCATTGGCCAGTCTTGGATAGAGCCAACTGGAGAGCCCTGATGCCACGCCCCCTTCTCAGCCGCCGCCAAGGGCTGGCGGCGCTCGCCACGCTGGCCTCAGCCGGCCCCGCGATCCCTGCACCCACACTCGACCGGACGGCGCGGATCATCGTTGGCGCCGCGCCGGGCGGCGGCACCGACACCGTCGCGCGTCTGCTCGCCGAGCGGCTGTCCGGTCGCTACGCGTCGCAGGTGATCGTCGAGAACCGCCCCGGCGCCAGCTCCCGCCTCGGCGCCGAGGCGGTGAAGGCCGCCGTGCCGGACGGGACCACCATCCTCATCTGCCCGATGCCGGTGCTTGCGCTGTTCCCGCATGTGCTGCCGCGCACCACGCGCTACGACCCGATCGCCGATTTCACCCCTGCTGCCACCATCGGCGAGCTGGCCTATGGCCTGATCCTCCGCCGCGAGCATCCCGCGACCGACCTGCGCAGCTTCATCGACTGGGCGCGGGCCAAGGGCGACATCACCTTCGCGCCGCCGGTGGCCGGCGCGCCGCAGCACATGCTCGGGCTCGCGCTGATGCGCGCGGCGGGGGTGAACGCCACGGTCATCACCTACCGCGCCAGCACGCTGGCGCTGCCAGACCTCATCGCCGGCCGGCTCGATTGCTACATGAGCCACATGGCCGAGCTCGCGCCGCCCTTGCAGGGAGGCCAGGCCAAGCTGCTCGCCGTCAGCGCGCCGGCGCGGCTGTCGGCCTTCCCCGATGCGGCGACCTTCGCAGAGCAGGGCTTCCCGCAACTCACCGCCAGGGAGGCCTTCGTGGCGATGCTGCCGGCAAATGCGTCTGCGGCGGTCGTCGCGGCATTGAACGCCGCCATCGCCGATGCGGTGGCCGAGCCGGCCGTCCGGCAGCGGCTCGCGCAATTGCAGATGACGCCGCTGGTGCTGTCCCCGGCCGAGACCGGCGCGCGGCTCGCCCGCGAATTCGCCGCCTGGGGGCCGGCCGTGCGCGCCTCCGGCTTCACGCCAGAGGAGTGAGGGCGCGTGTCATCCCGGCCCCCGCCCACCGCGCTGCGTCTGGATATACGCGAGCAGCGCGCGCACCCGCGCCGGGCGCAGCCGGTCGCGCGGATAGACTGCGAACAGCGACGGTCCTTCGAAGCGGCAGCGCGGCAGCACTCGGACCAGGGCGCCGGTGGCGATGTGGTTCAGCACCAGCATCAGCGGCAGCCGCGTCACGCCGAGACCGGCCAGCACCCAGTCCCGCACCTGGATGGCGGAGGAGGTGCGCACGCGGCAGCTCAGCGCGATATGGTGGCGCTTTCCCCCTTCATCCGTCAGCGTCAGCGCCTGGCGTTCGCCACCGAAGCCGGCATAGCCGATCCAGGCGTGCCGACTGAGATGCTCGGCGCGGTCCGGTGGGCCGCCGGCAGCGTCGAGATAGGCGGGCGTCGCGCACAGCACGCCCTCGAAGCTGCCGATGCGGCGCGCCACCAGGCCGAGTTCCGCACCGCGCAGCCAGCCGAATCGGAAGGCGACGTCGATGCCCTCGGCGCGCGGATCAACGATGCGATCGGTCGCCGCGACATCCAGCCGCAATTCGGGATGCGCGCCGAGGAAGGAGGCCAGCAGCGGCACCAGCACCGCATCCGCCATGCCGACTGGGCAGGAGATGCGCAGCAGGCCGGTCAGCATGTCCTCATCGCCGCGCGCGGCGGCAAGCACCGCATCCGCCTCGGCGCGCAGGCGATGGCTGGCCGCGAGCAGCCTCTCGCCGGCGGGCGTCGGGCGCGTGCCGCGATGCGCGCGCACCAGCAGCCGCACGCCCAGCGAAGCCTCGAGCGCCGCGATGCGCGTGCTGACCGAGGATTTCGCCAGGCCGAGCGAGGACGCCGCGGCGCTGATGCCACCAGCCGCAACGACGCGGTCGAACAATGCGAGGTCGCCGAGAAGGGTGTCGTGGATCGCCATCGTTCGATCTGGCCGAACGGTCCATCCCGAATCAAGAACCCATTTGGTCGGGGGCGCTGGCTATCGTCGGCGGCGAACTCCGCGCTGAGGAGACCGAGGCCGATGATCCAGCCCACTTCCATTCCTCGCCGTGGCCTGCCCGCCCTGGCCTTGCTGGGCCTGCCGCGCATCGCCCGCGCCCAGGCCTTCCCGTCCCGCCCCGTGCGTCTGCTCACACCCTTCGCCGCGGGCGTCGGCGCCGAGGCGACGCTCCGCCTGTTCGCTGATAGCCTGTCCCGCCGCCTGGGCCAGCCCGTGCCGGTCGAGAACCGGCCGGGTGGCGATGGCGTGGTCGCCGCGATGGCCTTCCTCGGCCTCAATGACGACCACAAAATCTTCTTCTCCTTCGCCGGCCCCTTCACGGTGAACCCCTTCACCATCCCGAACCTGCCCTACCGGCCGGAGCAGTTCGCGCCGCTGTCCACGGTCGCCATCGACCACATCGCCATCGCGGCCGCGCCATCCCTGCCGGCCACGGACCTCAGGCAGGTGGTCGCGCTGGCGCGTCGCGATGCGCTGAGCTGGGCCTCCTCACCGGGAGGCATCGCGATCGCCTTTGCCGGCTTCGCGGCGGGGCAAGGCCTCACGCTGACCCGCGTGCAGTATCGCGCCGTGCCGGAGATGCTGAACGATCTCTCGGAGGCGCGACTGCAGATCGCAGTCATGCCGCTGGCCACCGCACTGCCGCAGGCGCGTGCCGGGCGGCTGCGGCTGCTGGCCGTGACCAACGCGACGCGATCCCCTGCTGCGCCCGAGGTTGCCACGGCCGCCGATCAGGGCTTCGCGGATTACGTCTTCGAGGGTTTCGTCGGCGTCTTCGCCGATGCCCGCCAGCCGGCATCCGTGCGCCGGGTGCTGGAGGAGGCCGCGCGCGCCGAAGTGGCCGAGCCCGCCTTCGCCGAGCGGGTCCGCGCGTCGGGACAGCTCCCCTTCGCCGGCGGCGCCGACGACCTCACGGCCCGCATCGCCGCGCAGCGCGCGCTGGTCGAGGCCGGCCTGCGCCACCTGCCGCCAGGGGGATGAACGATGCGGGCAGCGTTCACCCTCGCCGCCTTGCTCGCCTTGGGGCTCGGGCCTTCGTCGCGGGCACAGGTCGCGGTCGAGATCGTGGCCCTGCCGGCGCCGGCGGGTCTCGCGCGACTGCTGCGCCCGCCGGACGTGGCGCAGCCGCCGCTCGTCATCCTGCTGACGGAGGCCGCGGGCGATGACGGTCGCGACGAAGCCTATGCGGACTTCCTGCTGGCCCGTGGCATCGCGACGCTGACGCTCGGCTTGGGGGAAGGCGACGAGGTGCATGGTGCCGGGCTCGATGCGGCAACGCGGCCCGGTGCGTCCGCCGCCGCGCGGCAGTGGGCGCGCCAAATGGGATTTGCAGCGGCGGAGATCGGCGTGGTGGGCTTCGGCCTGGGCGGGCGCCGGGCATTGGCCGAGGCGGATGGCGAGCCGGTAGCGGCGCTTTATCCGCGCTGCCGGGACCTCGCGCTGCCGTCGGACGGCCCCGTGCTGATCCTGCAGGGCGCGCTGGATGCGGCGGGCTGCGAGACGGTGGCCGGCCGGCCAGGCATCCTGCTGCGGCTGCTGCCGGATGCCGGCCATGGCTGGGACGTGCCGGCGGGGTCGCGGCCCGGCGCGCCGGCCCTGCTGCCGGACCCCGCTCGGCAGGGCCGTATCGCCGCGCTCCACGATCCCGAGGCAACCGGCATGGCGGCGGCGATCCTCGCCGACTGGCTGGCCCGTCAGTTCCGCGCGCCATGACACGCCCCGCGGCGGATTGGATGGCGTTGGAACGGGCGGGGCGCCGCGCCGCGTGGCGCAGGCTGGTCACGGCAGCCAGGCGCGGCATGCAGCGCATCTTGACTGGCCGGTCGGACCTCGTCTGATGATGCGCCTGCCGCAGCCCGAATGCGAAATGGGGTGGCAGGCCGTCGCGGGCGCGTTTCTGGTGCTGATGACGGGGTTCGGCGCGATCTACTCCTACGCCGCCTTCGCCGAGGAGATCGCGGGCAGCTTCGGTGCCGATCGCAGCACGGTCGCGGTGGTCTTCGCGCTGAGCGGTGGCGCCTGCTTCCTGACAAGCGCGGTGGCCGGACCGCTCGGCGACCGCCTCGGCCCGCGGGCGATGGCGACCGCAGGGATGCTGCTGGTCGCGATGGGCCTGCTCCTGGCGTCCATGGCGCGCGGCCTGCCCGGCCTTTGCCTCGGCTACGGGCTGCTGACCGGCATCGGCGTGGGCTTCGCCTATGTGCCGGCGATAGCGGCGGTTCAGCGCGCCTTCCTGGCGCGGCGCGGCCTCGCCTCGGGCATCGCGGTCAGCGGCATCGGGATCGGCACGGCGCTGGTGCCACCGGCGGCGGAGATGCTTGCGGCCTTCGGGGATTGGCGCGTGGCGTTCCTGCTCTCCGGCATCGCCGTGGCGATGGTGGGGTCGGCCGGTGCGATGCTCCTGCCGGCACGTGCGGCGGCGCCGCTTTGCGGCGATGACAGATCGCCGCTGCCGGTGCGGGAGATGCTCCTAGCCTGGTTCGGCACGCTGCTGGTGTCGCTGCCCGCCATGCTGCCGCATGCCGCGCTGGTGGGTTCGGCGCGCGACCTTGGCATTGCGCGCGCGGAGGCGCTCGGCCTGCTGGGGCTGATCGGCATCGGCACCATCCTCGGGCGCTTCATGCTGGCCGCCGTTGCGGATCCGCTTGGACGCTTGCCTGTCTTCCTCGCCTGCTGCGCGAGCATGGCGGCGAGCATGGCGCTGTGGGCCGCGGCCGACGGCCTGTGGGCGCTGCGCGTCTTCGCGATGGCCTTCGGCGCGGCGCAGGGCGGCTTCGTCGCGCTGCTGCCGGTGTTCATCGCCGACCGGTTCGGCACCGCGCGGCTCGGCCATGTGATGGGGGTTCTGTTCACCAGCCGCGGGATAGCATTGCTCCTGGCGCCGCCGGTTCTGATGATGGCGATGGGTGCGCGCGGGCTGGCCGTTCCGGTTCTGGCCTTCGGCGGCCTCGGGCTGCTCGGAACGGCGGTGCTGGCGCTCGGCGGCGGGCGGATAGGCCAGCGGGATCGCCCGGCGACCAGGCGACGGGCGGCTATCCGCGCTGCAGTGACCTTCCCCCCTGAACGGGATCCATCGGTGATGAGAGAGTTGGCCTCCTTGGAAGGAGGCAGGGATGCCGAAGAAGGGTCATACGGCGGAGCAGATCATTGGCCTGCTGCGGCAGGCTGAAGTGGAGCTGGCGCAGGGGCGGAGGATTGGGGAGATCTGCCGCGGCCTTGGGGTCTCGGAGGCGAGCTTTTATCGCTGGCGGGCGGAGTATGGCGGCTTGAAGGTCGACCAGGCGCGATGGCTGATGGACCTCGAGCGTGAGAATCCGCGGCTGAAGCGGGCAGTGGCGGGCTGACGCTGGACAAGCAGATCCTGAAGGAAGCCGCGGAGGGAAACTTCTAGGCCCCGAGCGCCTTCGGGCAGCCGGCCCCACCATCCACACCAGCATCAGCATCGACGCCCGCGGTGCGGATGCCGGCGTCGAGGCCCGGCGGCGGCTGCTCGCCGGGCAGATCGCCCGTCAGGCCTCGGCGATGACGCTGGATGCCATCCGCCGCGGCGGCGCGGCCTACGACACGGTGCGCGGGTAGCAGCCAATCTGTTCAATTGGACCATCGGCGTGGTGACCGCGGCGTTGAGTCCTACACCGCCACCGTGGCACGATCTGCGCGGCATTCGATGCGGATCGGAGCTCGTCAGGCCATGCACGACCAGGCTGATCAACCCGCCTCACCGCCCACGGACAACCCACACACGTGGCAGGCCCGCTATTGGAACAGCGCGGCTACGGCGCCCTGGGTGAGCCTTCAGACGCGGCTGGACGAACTCTTCGCATCGCTCACGCGCGTCGCTGTCGATCGGGCGGCGCCCGGTCCGGGCGAGCAGGTGCTCGATGTGGGATGCGGGTGCGGCGACACGGCCCTCGCACTCGCCCACCGCGTCGGCGCGTCTGGTTGCGTTGAAGGCGTGGACATCTCGGCACAGATGCTGGCCAGAGCGAGAGAGCGCGTTGCCGCAGGAGATTTTCCACAGGTGGCTCTCACGCTGGCGGACGCCTCAAGCCATGCTTTCGAGCCTGCCGTCTTCGACCTGATCTTCTCCCGGGTCGGCGTCATGTTCTTTGGCGATCCGGTCGCCGCTTTCGCGAACCTGCGTCGTGCGCTGCGTCCTTCGGGGCGGCTCGTCTTCGTCTGTTGCCGCACGGCCGCAGAGAATGGCTACATCACGGCCGCCGTGCGCGCGGCCTTGCCGCTACTGCCGGCCGGAGCGGTGCCGGTGCCAGGGCCGGATCAGCCGGGCATGTTTTCATTTGCCGACCCAGCGCGGGTCCGGCGCATCCTTGAGGGCGCCGGTTTTTCAGAGGTGGAACTGACGGCGCATGACGAGCCCATGCGCTTGGCCGGCCCGGGCGGCGCCACTGATGCCGCCGCTTTTTCCATCCAGTTCGGGCCGTTGACGCGCGTTCTGGACGAGGTCGCGCCTGCACTGCGAAGCGAGATCCTCGCCGCTATCACGGAGACCTATCGTCAGCTCGAGGGCCCTGAGGGGGTGGTGCTTCCAGGCGCCTTCTGGATCGTCACCGCGCGTCCATGACCAATCGCGCCATCGCTGCTGAGTGCAAGGGCCCCGGACTCACTCGCTGATCGGCAGGCCGGCTTCGCGCCCCTGGCCGGGGCGCGGCTCATCGCCATTCCGCGAGAGAAGGTGCTGTGACCGAACATACCTGGCCGATAACGCTGCGACCGTCGCGGCTGAGCTTCTACCTCCAGCACAACACGCTGCGCTTCGTCTCGCCGGTCACCGGTACTCAACCTTTCATTCGATTCAGGAGTGCCATGGGCGTTGGTCGGATCGTCGAGCCCCGAACGACGCCGACCGGGACCCGCTCTTGCGCCACTTTCTCGCACGCTTTCAGAGCTGGTAGTCCAAGTTCCGATGGGGACACGATTCGGCGCCTACGCGCAGACTCGCGGCTGATTGCTGGGAGTCGAAGCGGGTGAAGGATGCCGGCGCGTTCGGTCCCAGAATGGAATTACAGTGGCCGCGCGAGGAGGCGATCCATGCTGATTACCGATGTCCGGGCGCATCACGTCCGGATCCCCTATGATGCAGGTGTGGCGAGCTTTAAGCAGGGCGCCTCGGCCATCGCGGCCCTGGACATGGTCTTGGTGGAGATTTCCACCGATGCCGGACTGACCGGCTGGGGCGATGCCTGGGGCTATGTCTGCCCGCGCAGCACCGCCACCGCAGTCGCCGAGATGATCGCGCCTCAGGCGCGCGGGCTCGAAGTTCCTGACGCGGCCGGCATCCCCGCCGTCATGGAGCGTATCCAGCGCAACCTGCACCTCTTCGGCCGCTACGGCATCACGATGTTCGCAATCTCCGGACTGGACGTTGCGCTCTGGGACCTCGCCGCCCGCGCGCGGGGCGAGCCGCTGCACCGACTATTGGGCACGCGTCGCCGGGCACGTATACCGGCCTATGCGAGCCTCCTCCGGATCGGTGAGCCTGGCTTGGTGGCGCAGGAGTGCCGCGCTGCGCTGGCGCGCGGCTACCGCGCCATCAAGTTGCACGAGACGACTGTGCCGGCCGTGGCGGCCGCGCGGCAGGCGATCGGCCCCGATGTACCTCTGATGGTCGACATGAACTGCCCCATGGAACCGTCCGAGGCCATCTCCTTTGCAGAGGCCTGCCGGAGTTCGGCGCCAGTCTTTCTCGAAGAGCCGGTCTGGCCGCCAGAGGATTTTGCGGGGCTCGCGCGGGTTCGGCGGGAGGGGAATCTCGCCGTCGCGGCGGGCGAGAATGCCTGCACTGTCCATCAGTTTCGCCAGATGCTGGAGGCAGGTGCAGTGAGCCATGCGCAGCCTTCCGTCATCAAGGTCGGCGGCGTCACGGAGTACCTGAAGGTCGTCGCGCTGGCCGACGCGACGGGCATCCGCCTCGCGCCGCATTCGCCCTATTTCGGGCCGGGCTTCCTTGCCACGCTGCAGCTGATGTCGCTGCGCGACGACGACACCTTCGTCGAGGTCTTCTACATGGACCGCGCCGCCTGCCTCTGGGGTGACCGGATCGAGGCGGACGCCAACGGGACCATCGCGGTTCCCGATGGTCCGGGGCTGGGCTACGAACCCGATCGCGATGTCATGGAACGCTATCGCGTCTCGTGACCGGGCGGGAACGAGCCGCTCGGCGATGGTCCGTGCTCAGTCTGGAGCGCGCTACAGGAAGAAGTCGGTCGCGGCAAAGGCCACGAGGCCCATGACCTTGATCTGGAAATTCGCGCCGTTGACGCCGTCCGTGTCGCCCTCGACGAAGGTGTTGCCGCCGGATTGGAAGGCGCGGAGCTGGCCGGCCACGCCAGTGAACGATCCGGCGATGAAGGTGAACGCCGCATCACCAGCCGCGGCGCCATTCGCATCGATCACCGAGAGATCGATGCGATCGCCTTCCGCCTGGCTGAAGCCGAAGATTGCGTCCCGGCCTGACACCGAGGTCGTGGAATCGCCGATCGCCAGATACCGGAAGCGGTCCGCGCCGAGGCCGCCGTTCAGGATGTCTGCCCCGGCGTCGCCGGTCAGCGTGTCGTTCCCGGCCTCACCAAGCATCCGGTCGTTGCCCGAGCCGCCTCGCAGGCTGTCATTGCCGATGCCGCCGAGCATGCGGTTCTCGGCGCTGTTGCCGTTCATCACGTCGGCGCCATTGCCGCCACGCAGCCATTCGAAGCCGCTGAACTGGTCGCCCTCGGCATCGCCGCCGGCAGCGTGCCCGGTTTCGAGGTTTACCGTGACCGCGGCCGCGCCCCCCGCGTAGTCGAGCACATCGATGCCCGCGCCGCCGATGAGCAGGTCGGCGCCCGCACCGCCATTCACCCAGTCCTGGCCGTCACCGCCGTCGATCGTGTCTGAATCGCCTTGGCCGCTGAGGATATCGTCTCCGCCATGGCCCTCGATGACGTCATTGCCGCCGCCGCCGGCCAGCACATTGGCATCCCGGCCGCCGAGGATGGTGTCGCTCCCGAGAAGGGCGCTGACGGCGCCGGTGACGATCCCCTCGCGGCTGTCGAAGAGGTTGTTGCCCTGGCCGAGGGAGACGCGCCCGAAGATGGTGCCGGTGTTGATGATCGTGTCGGCCTGGAACGACCCGGAATAGGCGTAGGGAAGGCCGGCGATGGTGCCGGAATTGGTCAGCCTCGTCTCGGCCCCGATGGCGCTGGCGACACTGATTGTGGCACCCGGGCCGGGGGCCGTGGTGGAGATCAGCCCGGTGTTGACGATCTCGACGCCGGAATTGCTGATTTGGATGGGGATCCCCCCGCTGATCGTCCCGGTGTTCAGGATGTACGCGAAGGGGCTGTCGATCAGCAGCACCCCGTAGGCGTCGCCGAAGATGCCCCCATGGTTCTCGACAGCCACGCCGCTGAGCCGTTCCCCCCAGAACCCATCGCCGCCGCTGACCTCGCCGAAGTTGCGGAAGCGCTCGGGGTCGAACATCTTGATGGCCGCGACGTCGCTCAGGCTGGCCACGAAGGCGTCGGGCCCGATGTCGAGCGTGTGGCCACCGCCGCTGACGGAATCGCCCCACAGGTTGATCGCGGTTCCGAAGGCGGACACCACGTCTCCCTGGCTGGAAATCCTCACCGCGCAGTCGCTCGCATAGGTCACACCGCTGAAGACGTTTTCGACCACCGCGTAGTTCGCCTCATAATAAGAGATGTTCGCGACCTCACCGGTGCTGAGCGCGATGGTCGGCTGGGGATGGAAGTAGGAAGCCATGACCGTTCCTTCCCTTCGAGCGGGTGCAGTGGCGCGCCGATGCTGTCGCGCGGCGTGCGACGCATGCGACGAGATCAGCCTCGGCTGCGACCACTGGAAGCGTCGTCGGGTGGGAGGCGGCGTGTCCCGCCACATGACCATCCGGATCTAGTGCCGACACTCCCGCGACGGGTCCGTCAGGCATCCGTGGGAAGCCTAGGCGCCTGTCAAGTCGTTCTGCAATGGCAATCACGGAGGCGGGAGCCAGCGGGGTTTCTGTGCCTGCCTAGTTTCAAACGACGCGCGCGAGCGTCGGCCGTGGCGAGGCGAGATGGAACGCCGCGGCAGGGGATATTCGCATGCCAACTGACTTGCCACTGTTCGGCGCTGCGATGGCGTCCGATCGGCCCGAGACGCGAGCGCTGATTTCCGAACCCGCTCCGACCTTGCCGGCGATGCAGGAAGGTGAGGCGATCGGTCGCGACTACACCTCCATGAGCCTGACGCTGCGCCGGCGTCCGCTGGCGCTGCTCCGGCCGATCCTGAGCCGTCTGCGCTGCGATGACACACGGACGCTGGCGCGGACGCCCCAGGGGAGGCGTCTCCGCATCCCCGGCCTGGTGCTGATGCGGCAGCAGCCGATGACGGCGAAGGGCGTGATCTTCGTGACGATCGAGGATGAGCACGGCCAGGCCAATGTCGTGGTCTACACGCACATCGCCGAACGGGACCGCGCGCCTCTGCCGACGTCGGGGTTGATATTCGTTGATGGACGCGTGGAGCGCGAGGACCAGCATTCGGAAGTGTCACTCATCCACCTCATTGCCTCGCGGCTCATCGACCGGTCGGATCTGCTGCAGCAGTTGGCCGCGATCAGTGGAGACGGGATGCCTGGGACGGAACCGGTTCGACCGCCGCGGATGCCGGCGACGCGGGACTTCCGATGAGAAAGCAACAAGATGATCGCGACCTTCGCTTGGCTTCGCGCTGCTGCGGACCGAATAATCGCGTGCGCGCAGAGCACCGCGCCACCCCCCGAGTCCTCCGAAGTGGTAATTGATAGGCAACTCGGCCTCTGCTCGGCACCTGCATCTTCGGGCGAAGAATCACGCCCACCGAACACCAAAGAAATGCGTGGTACCTGGAGCGAAGCCTATCAGGCCGCGTTTGTGGGCTCCCATGGCTCGGTATTCCCCGACGGGGATGCAAGGCACGTCCTCGAAGGCCTGCAACTGCATTTGCTCGCAGATCGCCGCCCGTGCCTGCTCGTTCGGGGCAGCAAACCAGTCCTGCCGTTGGGATTCCAGCTTGGAACTGTCCGGCCAGCCGAACCACGCCCTTTCCCCATTGGCGCGCAGGCCGAGATGGCCGCCTGGATCGATACTGCTCGTTAGGCTGGTCATGAAGATATTCCAGCCGCCCTGGGCAATCGGTGCGCGGCTGGCGCGACGGGCCGCGATCGAGTTCCAGTCACTCACCTGGACATCCACATTCATGCCCGCCTGACGGAGCATGTCGCCGGCAACTTCGCTCAGGGCCTTCACGTGGGCCCAGTCCTCCGGCTGCATGAGAACGACCTTTTCCCCTGCATATCCGCCTGCGGCCAGGTCGTGCTTCACCTTGTTCATGTCGCGCGGCCCGTTGAGCAGTTCCATTCCAGCCTGGCTCGCCATCGGTGAGTTTGAGCTGAAGAATCCGACGCCGGACTTCCAGAAGGTCGGGTCGGTCCCGAACGCAGCGGTCATGAAGTCAGCCTGCTTCACGGCGCCCAGTACGGCGCGCCGGATCGCTGGGTTGTTGAAGGGGGGCTGCACGTGGTTCATCCGCAGGATCGCGGTCGTCGTGTCTATCCTGGTGGCGACGACCAGGTCTGGCCGGCGGCTGATGACCGGCGCCATGTCGCTGGGTAGCTCCTCGACCCAATCCACCTCACCGCTCCGAAGAGCCGCGGCGCGCGTGGCGGGGTCTGGCATCACAGTCCATTCAAGACGATTGTCCGTCGTCGGATGATTTGAGACGGTGGAGGGTGCTTAGGATTGGAGTGTCGGGCTCACCTGGGTTGAAGGTTATGCGGCCTGCCGCTGGTGCAGCAAGCGGCGACGTTGGATGGTCTGACGCTTGATACGTTGTCGCTCGCGCAGGATCGTGGGTCCGCGGCCGAAGTAGACATCGGCCGGGGTGAGGTTCTGCAGGCTCTCGTGGGCGCGGCGGTGATTGTAGTGCTCGACGAAAGCGGGGACCTGTGCCTCGAGCTCGCCGGGCAGATAGTAGTTCTCGAGCAGGACGCGGTTTTTCAGGGTCTGGTGCCAGCGCTCGATCTTGCCCTGGGTCTGGGGATGGCAAGGCGCGCCGCGGGTGTGCGGCATGCCATTGCTGGCGAGCCAATCGGCGAGCTCGCCGGCGATGTAGCTCGGCCCATTGTCCGAGAGCAGGCGCGGTCGATGCTGCACGCGGGCCGTGCCGCAGCCGGAGGCCTCGAGCGCGAGTTCGAGGGTGTCGGTGACATCACGTGCTGCCATCGTGGCGCAGAGCTTCCAGGCGATGACGTAACGGGAGAAGTCGTCGAGCACGGTGGAGAGATAGAACCAGCCCCAGCCGATGACCTTGAGATAGGTGAAGTCGGTCTGCCAGAGCTGGTTCGGCGCGGTGGTCCTGGTGTGGAACTCGCCGGCCGCCTTGACCACGATGAACGCGGGACTGGTGATGAGATCATGCGCCTTGAGCAGGCGGTAGACCGAGGCTTCCGAGACGAAGTAGCGCTCGGCGTCGGTGAACCGCACGGCGAGTTCGCGCGGCGACAGTGCGGGCTCGGCCAGCGCCAGCTCGACGACGCGGTCGCGGACCTCGTCGGGGATGCGGTTCCAGACGCGATCGGGCCGCGAGGGCCTGTCGGCCAACGCCTCCGGCCCGCCGGCCTGGTAACGCTCGCACCAGCGATAGAACGTCGCCGGCGGGATGCCGAGATGTGCCAGCGTGCGGCGCACCGGCAGATGTGATTGCCCGACCAGGTGGATGATCTCGAGCTTCTCGGCCGCCGAGTACCTCATGCGAGGTCGTCCCCAGCCCCGGTCATGCTTTTTTTCAGCAGCCGCAGCTCAAGCGTCTGCTCGGCGACGACCTCCTTCAGCGCGCGAGTTTCCTGCCGCAGCGCCTTCACCTCGTCGGTCGTGGCAGCGCGGGCGGTATCGCCCGCCAAGCGCCGCTTGCCGGCTTCGAGGAACTCCTTCGACCAGGAATAGTACAGGCTCTCGGCGATCGCTTCGCGCCGGCACAGCGCGGCGATGCTGTCCTCGCCGCGCAGTCCTTCCAGCACAATCCGGATCTTCTCCTCGGCCGAGTGGTGCTTGCGGGTGCGGCGCCGAATGTCGCGGACCACCCGCTCGGCCGGCGCCTTCGCAGCGGCAGTCTCTCGCGCTGCCGGGGCGGAGGATTTCTGGCTCATCTTCACTCCATCGATGGTTACGATGAGCCAGAAATCCTCCGCTCCTCAACATCCCCGATCTGTCTCATTGGCGCCGACGCCGAACACCTTTCAGCTCAAGAAGGTCAGCCAGCCATCCCGCCGACTCTATCTCCCTGATGCTCTTGATCGCGCCTTCAAGAACATCAATTCGACGCAGTCGTGCGGCCAGATCGGCGATAATATGCAGGCGTGTGCTGCACAGGTTGGGATCGAGGGAACCGGGGTCGATTGCCAACGCAATTTCTAGTGCCGCTGCGGGATCATCCACCGCCCGAAGCTCTGCCAGTACGAGACGGCTCTCCGAGTTGGCCTCCAGTTCGATCCAGGCAATGGCCTCTTTGCGCCTTCCCAATTCCACAAGCGTCAATGCCATTAAACGACGCAGTGCCGGCTCCTCGGTGACGACGTTCTCGAACCGCCGAAGAAGCTCTTCGAGCTCCTGGTGCCTGCCGCAGAGCCTCAGAAGAATGCTTGCATTGTTGAGATGCGCACGAAGGTCGTGCGCGTCGCTGAAGCCAATGCGAAATAGGCGCTCCACCAGCGCCTTCATATCATCGGCTGCGGTGTTAAGGTCTTGGGACGAAATCCGCTCCATGACCACGCCGGCATCGACTTTGTCGATCACAAGCGAAAGCACAGCGGCCGCATTTAGCGGGCGGAACTCCGGCACCGCCGGATGGCGCGCCGCCAGGTCCATGCAGATCTTCTGCCAACCGGGCGTTCGCCGCCGCCAGTGGAAGTCTGCCAGTCCGAAGTCGGCGTCGGGCTTTCCGACGAGATCGGCTGGTACCAACGTTTCTGGAGGCCCCACCCAGGTCGATCGCGCTGCCGCGTGGAGCAAATACTCTACGGCGTGATCGGCGCGTGGTGTGCCGTTCAACGCGGCGCGCGCCAAAGCCATCGCCTCTTCGTGCCGGCCTTCCAGCATGCGGACCAAGGCTAGGTTCGAGATTGCCTTCGGGTCGGTCGGGCGGACGGCATGGGCAGCTGTGAAGCGAGGGATCGCGTCTTGCTCGCGCCCGAGACGCAGTGCGATCGCGCCCAAGTTGGTCAAGATCCGAAACCGGGCCCAAGGCTTTTCGTCGGGCCGTAACCCATCGAGAAGCGTGACGAGCCGCTTTTCCACGATGAGAGGTTGGTCTTCGCCCAGCCACATCTCTCTCAGCAAATCGATCTGAGCGTGCAGCGCCGGATCCTCGGCTGCTTGATCAGCCGTGGCTTCCGTCGGAGGTCGGACATCGATCGACTGGCGGAGACTAGACGCGAGAGGAGGCGTGAGTCGTGCAGCAAGGCCCTCGACGAGAAGGTCCACCAGAGAACCCACATTTACGCCGACGGCCGGCGCGAGATCGCCCTCGGATCTCTCGGGGCGATAGCTCTGGAGCATGACTTCGGCTATCGCCCGAGGCACACTTACCCTGGACGCCGTGTCGAGGAGTTCCCTCAGCTGGCCGCTTCGCAGCACACGCTTGGTTCGCTCGGGCGCTACGCTTGCCTCAAGCACCCGCACAAACACGTTGTCCGCGAACCGTCTGCCCTCCGCGATGGGCACATCGAGTTGATTGAAGGCGTAGCTCGCCACACGCTCACGGAGGCTATGCGCAAGAGCGTCTATTGGGCGCTCGCCGTATCGCCATTCGATCCTCTGGATTAAGTCCGTGCGGAGCTGCTCATCACTCCTGGAGCGGATAAATTCTCTTGTCTTCTCGTCAAAATCAAGAACTTCGAGCACCTTCCGCAATGGTGCAATATCGTGACCTTCACCAACTTTCTTCCAATACTCCAGAGCAGGTGTAGTCCCGGTCCTGTGATCGCGCTTCTTCTCTTGGACGGCGATCGCGGTAGTGAGAAACACAAGCCGCACGGCACGGCTCGGATTCGACTCGACCAGTTGGACGAAGGAGGAGACAGCCTCGCGCGCAGTCTCCGACGCGAGGCTGATGCTCCCTGGGGTATCCTTGACCTGCACCCCGCTCAATGAACCATGGGCAACTCGCGCGAAGTCCTCGGCAACTTCCAAATAGAGTTCTTCTTCTCCCCCGAGTTCCAGCCAGGTGAGGGCAGCCGCATAGACTTGATATGCGTATCCCCGAAGGGACGCGACAGCTTCGCGCGCCTTGTCACCGACCACGCGGTCGCTTGTGCTTGAAGCCTGAAGGGCCTCTTGCGTCTGTGACACCGCATCCCGACTCGCCATCGAGTTGTTAGCTGCGCTCAAAGTGTGACACTCGAGCGGTTCGCGACTCGCCCATTTCTCGACTCCATTGCTATTGGCTTGCCATGGCCATCGCTGGAAGACGAGCGAATTGGTGACGAATTGTTCGCGCGAATGAGCCTTTTGGAGAAGGCCGACTGGGTGACCTGGGACCGCTTGTGATCAGCCTGGGTCGTATCCGGCGAAGGAACTGCTGTGGCGAGTATGCCAGCGCAGAAGACCTCGATTGTGAAGCGGACGGCGGACCAAGGGCCAGCGACGGTGGACCCGGTGGCTTTTCGGACTCTGGCCTTCAACTTGGCTAAGCGTTCATGCGTCCGGCGCTCCGCTGCCGGAAGGTGATTTCGATCCCTCATTGTGGCTGCATACCCTGAAGGCCTGGGCGTACACTCTGGCCAAGCCAGCGCCCCAGGCGATCGGCCCGTGGGCGCTACCCGCAATCCGCACAGGTCATCAGCCCGCGCTTCTCGCGCGCGGGCTCGATGGCATAGCCGCAGCGCATGCAGTTCGTCCCATCGTCGGAGGCGTCGAAGGGGTCAGCAACGTGCCTGGTCAGCGTGCTGGCAGTCAGTTTGCGAGGCCGCCCTCGAGCGCGGCGTGCCGCCACGACCGGCCCCTGGTCGGGGGCTGACGGTGTGGTCTTCGCCTCCGGGGTGGCTGCCTCCCACGCTGGCATGAGGTGTGCGGTCGGCCTTTCCACCTCAATGGTCTCAGGCTCAACGAGTGCAGGTGCGGCGACTGTCTGCTTTGCCGGGAAGCCTCCCTCCCAGGAGGCGGCTCGGACATACGGATCGACGCGCCGCGGCCTGTCCTTGATCGCCCCACCCGACCGCACATGCACCACCTCGACGGTCCTGCTGCCGGGCGCACCGGCACGTCGCGGGATGGTCAGCAACTCGCGACGGTTGGAAGCCTCGGGCTTGTCGTCTTTGAAGCGGGCGAAGACGCGGTCTTTGTCGTCCATGGACGTCCGGCATAGCGAGGTGAGGCGGCACTTCGGCGCCGCAGAGAAGCTTGGGGGCGGATCAACGATTCGCAGCAATGAAAGATTGCTGGGCGAATCGCACTACTGAATTTCGGCGGCACCGGCCAAAAAACAAGCCCGGAATTCAACGGCTTAAGCTTGAGGGTAAAATCGGCCCACCCTCAAGGTTCGGAGACTCTCCGCTCTCAGCTGCGCGAATTCGGCACTGGTTGCGCCTTCGAACCATCAAGGTCGGCGCGCAAACCCCGGCCAAACCTGCGCCTCAGCGAGGTGCCCTGACCAAGAGAGACAGGTTGTGAGAGAGAAGACTGGAGCAGCGGTGGGAACCGGAATCCAACCTTCTCTGGACGGGTCGCTCGCTGACGGGCGATTCTGGAGGCGAAGCGTGCACCGCGGAATGGTCTGCGAGTGACGTTGCCGGGAAAGGGAATCGGCCAGGGAGTGCGTCGGAGTTCAAACCGCGCATGTCGGCTGTCTCGCACCGGAGTGGGCCGGACGATCCGCCTAGAGCCGCCTTACGATTAGCCGGTGATTGGCTGCAGCGCTTGCCAGCCTTGCGCTGGAGGCGGCGGGTCCTCGGGAAACCGCAGCCTGGCCAGCAGGAACGCCGCTGCCCGTTCGATTTCGCTGCGTGATGCAGCCGCTGCTGCCTGCGGGTCGTGCGCTTCGGCGGCCGCGAGCAGCCCTTCGTGGTCGTCGCCATCGGTGCGCGCCGGCAGGATCGGCCTGGCCAGGGCAATGACGGCGCTGCGCCGCATCCACAGCGTCTCGATCATCGCCAGCAGCAGCGGCTGTCCGGCCGCGGCGAAGAAGCGCTGGTGCAGCAGGCGGTCGCCGCGGCGGTAGGTGTCCTCGTCGCCGGCGGCGCGTGCGGCGCGGGCCTCGGCTGCGAGGGCGCGCAGGGCGGCGATCTCATCGGGCCGTAGGCGCGGCACGGCGGCGGCGGCGGCCTCGGGTTCCAGCAGGGTGCGGATGCGCGTGATCTCGCGATAGGCGTCGCGGGTGATGAGGGGGACGATCGCCGCCCCGCTGGGGGCGATGTCGAGGCAGCGTTCCGCCGCGAGCCGGAGCAGGGCCGCGCGGGCCGGCATGGGGCTGACGCCGAGTGCGGCGGCGATGCGGCGGATCGAGAGTTTCTCGCCTGGCGGGAAGCCACCCTGGATCAGCGCGTCGCGCAGCGCGGCGTATGTGCGTTGTTCTAGGGATTCATCGCGGGGCGCGGGGTCGGGGGGGAAGGGGGCTAATTCCGTGATTGCGTCTCATGCCGTAGCGTGATCACACTTTGCTGGCGCCGCGCCAGCCTCCTGTGAAGGATCAGCCCCCATGCGCTTGCCGTCCCCCCGCATCACCGGCTTGGCCGCGCTGGCCGGCGCCGCGCTGTCGCTGCTCTCGGCCTGGCCGGTCCAGGCCGGCGCGACGCTCGATGCCATCCGCCGCAACGGCCATGTGCGCTGCGGCGTCTCGACCGGCGTCGCCGGCATGTCCCAGCCCGACAGCCAGGGCGTATGGCGCGGCTTTGATGCCGATATCTGCCGCGCCATGGCCGCGGCGGTGTTCGGCGACGCCGAGAAGGTCCGCTTCATCCCGACCACCGCGCAGAACCGCTTCACCGCGCTGCAGTCGGGCGAGGTGGACCTGCTCACGCGCACCACGGCGCTGACGCTAGCGCGCGACAGCCAGATGGGCCTGACCATCACCGTGCCGCACTTCTTCACCGGCCAGGGCGTGCTGGTGCGCCGCGCGGCGAATATCGCGCGCGCCACGCAGCTGGACGGTGCGACCTTCTGCGCGACGCAGGGCAGCGAGATCGAGCGCAACCTCACGGACTGGGCGCGTCAGAACAATATCCGCGTCACCACCATTCCCTTCGACACTCCGCCCACCATCCTGCAGGCCTTCCTGGCCGGGCGGTGCGACGCGATCAGCAACGACATGATCAACCTCGCCGCCAATCGCGCCGCCGCGCCCAACCCGCAGGACTTCGTGCTGCTGTCCGACCTGATCTTCAAGGAGCCGCACGGCGTGCTGGTGCGCAACGGCGACCCAGAATGGGCAGCGCTGACCCGCTGGACCGTCTTCGCGCTGATCCAGGCGGAGGAGATGGGCCTGACACGCGAGAACGTCGCGGGCATCCGCGCGAGCACGCAGGATCCCAAGATCCGCCGCTTCCTCGGCCTGACGGAGAATGTCGGCACCGGCTGGGGCCTGCCGGCGGGCTGGGCGTTCGAGGTGGTGCGCCAGGTCGGCAACTACGGCGAGGTCTTCCAGCGCGGCCCCGGCAGCGTGCTTGGCATGGATCGCGGTCCGAACCGTCCCTGGACCGAGGGCGGGCTGTTGATCTCCTGGCTCTGGCAATAGGACGCAGAACAATGGCACCGCTCGACGCACCGACCGCTCCGCGCAACAGCGACCTCGATGCTGCGCTCGCTGAGGCGCGCGAGCGCTACATCGGCGCCCGCCCGAAATCCGCCGCCGCGCATGACCGCGCCCGCGCCGTGCTGCCCGGCGGCAATACCAGGTCCGTGCTGTTCTACACGCCCTTTCCGACCGCAATGGCGAAGGGCGAAGGCTGCTGGCTGGAAGACATCGACGGCCACCACTACCTCGACCTCGTGGGCGAATTCACCGCCGGGCTGTTCGGGCATTCCAACCCGCGCATCAAGGCGGTGCTGGCGGCGACGATCGCGAACGGCCTGAACCTGGCCGGCGTGGGCGAGAACGAGGCGCGTTTCGCGGAGATTCTTTGCGCGCGGTTCCCCTCGCTGGAGCGCGTGCGCTTCACCAACAGCGGCACCGAGGCGAACCTGATGGCGCTGGCCGCGGCGCGCCACCGCACCGGGCGGTCGAAGATCCTCGGCTTCCATGGCGGCTACCATGGCGGGGCGATGACCTTCGCGGGCGGCGGCAATCCCGTGAACGCGCCGTTTCCGGTGGTGCTCGCGCAGTACAACGACATCGACGGTGCGGTGGCGCTGATCCGCGATCACGCGGCGGACCTCGCGGCCGTGATCCTGGAACCGATGATGGGCGGTGGCGGCTGTATCCCTGCCACGCGCGACTTCCTGCTGGCGCTGCGCGCCGCCGCGACCGAGGCCAGCGCGGTGCTGATCTTCGACGAGGTCATGACCAGCCGACACAGCGCCGGCGGCCTGCAGCGCCTGCACGGCGTCACACCCGACCTCACGACGCTCGGCAAGTACATGGCCGGCGGGATGTCGTTCGGCGCCTTCGGCGGTGCGGCGGAGGTGATGTCGGTGTTCGATGGCTACCGCGCCGGATCGATGCCGCATTCGGGCACCTTCAACAACAACGTGCTGTCGATGGCCGCCGGCTGCGTCGCGATGGGCGAGATCTTCGACGATGCAGCGGCGGAAGCCCTTCGCGCACGCGGCGAGGCGCTGCGCGATGCACTGAATGCGGCCTGCGCCAAGCATGGCGTGGCGATGCAGTTCACCGGCATCGGCAGCATGATGCAGCCGCATTTCCGTACCGGGCAGATCCTGCGCCCCTATGTCGCGACGGCGGAGGAGGACGCGCTGCGCGAGCTGTTCTTCCTCGATATGCTGGCGGGCGGGCTGTACCTCGCGCGGCGCGGCATGGTGGCACTGAGCCTGCCTGTCGGGGATGCCGAGTGCGCGCGCTTCGTCGCGTCGGTGGAGGAGTTCTGCGCGTCGCGCAAGCCATTGCTTGCCAAGGCCTGAAGCCGCACGTGTTTCGCCACGGGGCGCCGGCCGCAGGCCGGATTAGAGCGAACTCTGCGGACATCTCCCAGCCGAAGCGCCGAGCGAGGCACGCGCAAGGCCGCGCCGCCTGAACCTGGAGGAGGTGCGACTCGGTACAAGCGGTCTCCATCTCGCAAGCGTGGTCGACGGTCGCGGGGTCAGCGGTGGGAATCGGGCGACGAAGGTCGCTGGCGCGCGTGTCCTCTGGACGAAGCGCTCTTGCGATTGGTGAGCCAGATGTTCCTCAGACGTCCTGATGAGGATCTTACTAGACGCGCATCACGGGCGTGCTTCGCCCAGCTCAGATTTCATATACTAGCTCAGGGACAATGACTTCCCATGCTGTCCGCTTGAGGGCGGAATGGTATTCCTCGACGGAATCCTCGCGCCTCCGCGAGATTACCGCAAGCACCTTGCCCCGAAGAAACCTCGCTCCTTGGGGCGCGCGATGTTTCTGCGCTAGTCGACCTACCGTGACGCCGGCCGCGTCGATGATGTCCCATCGATCGCCATCGCGACGAAGGCTCACGGGATCGCCTGGGTTCAACCTCGCAATTGCGTCAAGCGCAGGATGTCGGTCTCGCAAGCGTCCGGCGTAAGACAGATCGACCTGGCTCAGGTCAAGCTGTTGGTACACCCGCCGGCAGTCGGAAACGTCGATCGAAGACTCGTCGATCTCCCTCACCAGGAAACAGGAAGCATCGAGGTCTCGCAAAATCGCATGTCTCGTGTTCTGTGAGACCAGCGCCAAGGTCCGTCGCGCGCGGGTCATTGCGACGTAGTATAGCCGCCTAGCAGCAGCGCGATCCTCGCCGCGTGAAACTTTGTCCCAGCCGCCGTCGAGAACAACGACGTCGTCGAACTCGAGACCCTTCGCCCGGTGGGCGGTCAGAAGAAGGAGGCCTGCCTGTCGCTTCCTTGCCTCTCGGCCCCATTCGGCGAGCCATTCGATTACGTCGTGGGGCGCCGTCTCACGCTCACCGAGTTCCTGACTGAACTGCTCGATCCCCTCCGCGAGCAACGACCACCATGGTCCGCTCGGCTGCTGCCTCAGCCATGACACTGTCTCTGCAGCGCTGATGCCCGAAGCGGGGCGGTCACGCAGCCATTCGACGAGGCATCGAGTCTCGCGAAGGCGCCAGAAGCCAGGCGCATCCTCGTTTGCCATTTGGACCGGAATTCCGCGCGCTTCGCAGTAGCTGCGGACCGGCTGCAGGTAACTCCACTCGCGTGCGACAACAGCGGCGCCAGCCCATCGCCAGTGCGGGACTATATGTGCGAGCCGCTCGAGTTCACGCACGGCGACCACCGCTTGCCCTAGTTGGTCCGTCCGGGCCGCGAGGACTTGGACGCGCCCCTGTGCGACCGGGTCCAGCGTCTCGAGTCGGCCGCCTCCGGGTTCCCGCCGTCGCTTGCGATCGACGACAATGTCGTGCCCGGATTTCATTCGGTCGGGCGCCGGTCCAATTACGAGGTTCGCCGCCCGGACAATGTTCGCCGTCGACCGGTAGTTCTCCAGCAAGTGCACAGGACGGGCCGCGTAGTCCGCCTCGAAGCGCCGGATGAACTCGACTGACGCGCCCGAGAACGCGTAAATGTTTTGGTCGTCATCGCCGACCGCGAAGAGGCTCAGGCGGCGGTCCTCGTCCTCTAGCGAGCGCCCCGCGACGGCAGCAATCAGCTCGTACTCATCAGCGCCGATATCCTGGTACTCGTCTACCAAGATCCATCGGTAGCCCTCGACCAATGTGTCCCTCTGCGCTTCGGCCTCCTCCTTCGCCAACCCATCACCGCGGATGAGCGACACCGCGTCGCGGAGGATCCGGTCGAACGCGTTCGGGTTGAGCCGCTCGGCCTGCCCCGAGAAACTCGCCCCGACGAGACGCATCGCAAGGCCGTGGCAGGTCGACACCGTTATGCCCCGTGCGTCCTCGCCAAGGAGTTCCTGAAGTCGGCGGCGTATCTCCGCCGCGGCATGCCGATTGTAAACAAGTACAAGTACGCCACGTGGGTCCTCCCGCCGTACCCGGAGCAGGTAGGCAATGCGATGCACAAGAACGCGGGTCTTGCCAGAACCGGGTCCCGCCAGGACGAGGACGCTTGTCTGTTCCCTGTCGTCCGCCACGATGCGGGACTGCATCGCATTCTCCAGCGCTTCGACGATTCTGCGCCACGACTCCGGCGTCGTTTGGCGGCGGATCTCCGCCGACCGGCCGGGAATCCAGCGATCGACGAAGGCTTGGCGATCGAGTCTGAAGTAGTCGTCTGCGAGCCGGAGTGCCTCGCCACTGGAGGCAAGCCCGCGTCGTGCGTATTCGGCGATGATGTGCGTCTGCAGCGTTTGCTCGTCGTAGTGCAGGCGGAGTGGCTCGAAGTCCGCGTTGGTAAACTGCCGACGGCCGGGCTCGAGGTGAACCGTTATCGCTGCTCGGAATATCGCGAGTCCCTTGCCGAGGGTGATCACCTCCTGTTCGTGGAGCCAAAGGAGCGCCCGGTCGAGCAGCCTGGATACATCGCTCACCTCGACACGCAGCTCCAAGTCACTCGCCAAAGCGCCGGTGAGCGCTCCGAGGGTTGTGAGTACGCGGACGTCATGCGTCACGCCTCCTGCGTCGGTTGGGTGGCTAGATGTCGGTGGGATCAGTGCGCCGTGCGGCGCTGCCGGCGGCGAGGCCCATGCGCATGGCCAGCAGCAGTTCGGCCGCCGCCCAGCCGGTCGCACCCATCTCGCGGGCGGTGGCGAGTGCGGCCGGCAGGTCGAGGTCGAAGCCAGCCATCGTCGCAGTGGCGCAGGTGGTGCCGGCGGCCCAGCAGGCGGCGCCCTCGGCGCTGGCAGGGGCATCGGCGGCGTAGGGACAGGCGAGGCCGCAGTCGCGATCGAGGGCCGCGCAGCCGCGGCAGTAGTCAGGGCCCTGGCCGAAATGCCATTCGGCCCGAGCCCTCAGCCGTTTCCCTCCAACGCCACGGCGGCGACCGGGCCTGTCGCACGGTCCCAAAAGGCGGCAGCCATCTCGTCCATGTCCATCAGACGCTCGACGGCCTCGGGCGAGAGCAGCAGCGGCTTGCCGGCAGCGTCGCCGACACCCTCCCAGGCGGTGACGGCGTGGCGGGCCAGCGCCTTGACCAGGAAGGCGAAGGCCAGGCCGCGGGCCATGTCTGGGTCGAGGTCTTCGGACGCGGCCCGCAGTGCGCCAAGGCGGCGGGCGGAGCCGGCCTGAGCGGCGGCCATGACGGCGGTGGTGACGGGTCGGATTTCCACGCGGACGCCGCGCGGCAGGTCGAGCCAGTAGGGTTCAGTGGGCAGATCGAGGGTGAGCATAGACTTCTCCATTGGCGACAAGCGCGCTCAAGCGCCGCATTCGAGAGGCGATCAAAAGGCTTGCTTACGAAGACGCGGTGGGCGCAGCTTGACGAGCACTCCGCCTTGCCTTGGCGTCTGGCGATCCGGCCGCCAGCAGGTCCGGTGGAGGATGGCGACGATGGCTCCCGAAGCCAGTGTTCCGGACCCTGCTGCAGCCCTACTGCGCATTGCTGGGGGCATGCGGGCGTCGCAGGCGCTTCACGTCGCCGCAGCGCTCGATGTTGCCGGCCGTCTCGCTGCCGGTCCCTGCGACGCGACCGCACTAGCCGCGGCAACCGGCGCCGATCCTGTCGCTCTGAATCGCCTGATGCGCTGTCTCGTGGCGCTCGGCGTCTTTGCCGAGCCCGAGCCCGGCCGCTTCGCACTTACCCCTATTGGCGACAAGCTCCGCGCCGACGCGCCTGGCTCGATCCGGCCTGCCGTGCTTTGGATGGCGAGCGACCTACGATGGCGTTGCTGGGGCAACCTGATGCACAGCGTTCGCACGGGCGAGCCAGCTTCCTCGTCGATCGTCGGCCCTGACGTCTTCGCTTGGTATGCAGACAACCCCGAGGATGCGGCACTTCATGTCGGCGCCATGGCAATCTTTGCCGCCGCAAGATCGAGCGCCGTACTCGCCGCCTTCGACTTCTCGCGCTTCACAAGAATCTTGGATGTGGGCGGCGGCAACGGCCGCTTCCTCGCCGAGGTCCTCGCCGCGAACCCCACCGTTGCCGGAATCCTGTTTGACATGCCGCATGTGATCGAGGGCGCATCGCCGCTGCTCGCGGCCCCTGATATCGCGACACGCTGCGATGTGGTGAGTGGAAGCTTTTTCGAGGCGCTGCCTGAGGAAGCCGATGCCTGCCTGCTGAACCAGGTGATCCATGACTGGGACGACGACCGCGCGGCGGCAATCCTCGCGGTGTGCCACACGGCGCTGCCACCGGACGGCTCATTGCTCCTAGTTGAACGAGTCATGCCTGAGCGCGGGGAGGGCCAGCCGCCCGAGCCTTTCCTGCTGGACATGGAGATGCTCGTAATGACGCCCGGCGGCCGCGAGCGTACCGAGGCCGAGTTCTGCGCGTTGCTGTCACGGGCGGGCTTCGCTGTGCGGCAGATCGTCGGCACCGCCCTGGCCGTCAGCATTATCGAGGCGACGCCCGCCTAGCGCCGCTGCGTTCGCCTCGCCGCGCCTCGCCTCGTCCATACGATGTAGGAGGTAGCCTTGCACAAGCATACACCGATCACGCGCCGGGCATGCCTCGGCCTGGGTCTGGCCGCCCTTTCGGGCATGCCGGGTCGAGGTGCGGCACGAGCGCAGCCGAGCAGGGCGTTCCGGCCGTCGCGTATTATCGTACCGGGTGCAGCGGGCGGCGCGCCGGATCTCGGTGCCCGCCTCCTAGCCGACGGGCTTGCCCGCCGACGCGGCCACGCTCTGGTAGTGGAGAACCGAGTGGGTGCCGACGGCATCATCGGGGCAGAGGCCTTCGCGCGGACCGGTCCTGGCGAGGCGCTGTTCTACAGCGTCCTCAACGTCGTGACGGTGCTGCCGCTCGGAGCCGATCGGCTGCCCTATGACCCAGACGCGGACTTCGTGCCGATCCATGCCGGCACGACGGACTTCCTGGGCATCGTGGTCCGGGGGACGTCGCCGGCGCGCAGCGTCGCGGAGTTGGCCGACCATGCGCGTGCGAGGCCGGGGGCGCTGAACTGGTATGCACCTTCCGGGACCGCGGCATACCTCGTTTGCAAGGACTTCATGCGAGGCGCCGGCGGCCTCGACATGAACTATGTGCCCTACAGCCGCCCTCCCCAGGCCCTTCTCGATCTCGCCGCTGGACGCCTCGACATGGTGCTGCTGCCGCTCGCATCGATCACGCCCCTGCTTCAGGATGGGCAGCTGCGGCTGTTGGCAACGACGGGCCGGACCCGGGCCCCGGCGGCGCCCGACGTGCCGACCGTGGCAGAAGCCGGGTTCCCGTTACTCGAGATCGAAGGCATCCATGGCCTGTTCGGATGGCGCGGCATGCCGGAAGCAGCCCGCACGGAACTAGCCGAGCAGGCCTGGGCAACCCTGACGGAATCCGCGACCGCTGGTCGCCTCCTCGCCGCTGGCATGGAGGTGCGTGGGGCGTCTTCGCCAACGGAGTTCACGGCTGAGATTGCCGCGCATCGCACTAGGTGGGCGGCGCTCGCGCGGGAGTTCGGATTGAGGCCGGCGAATTGAGCTGCAGCCGTAGGGGCCGCTGCCGCCCTGGTACGAAGCGGAGCCGAAAAACGCCATGACAATCCTGATCGATGTCATGGAGTGCATTCTCCTTAAGGAACGTCACAATGGGCAGGAGATCCTTTCTAAGTGGTGCAGCGGCGCTGATGGCCGCAGGTGAAGCGGCGGTGCGATCCGTCTCCAATACCGCTGCGGCGCAGGGCCCAGCGGCAGCCGCGGGCGAGATCGTTGTGACTCTGCTGGGCACCGGCTCTCCGGAACCCAGTGCGACGCGTTTCGGGCCAGCAACTTTGGTGCAGGCTGGTGGACTAGCGCTCCTGTTCGATACCGGCCGGGGAGTGACGGTGCGCCTTCACCAGTTGCGCATGTCCTTCGGAAGGGGCCTCGATGTCGTTTTCCTGACCCACTACCACTCCGACCACCTGGCCGGCCTGCCGGATCTCTGGCTGACCGGCTATCTGCGTGGCGCGCCGTTCGCATCTCGCGGCAGGCCACTCAAGCTCTGGGGGCCGTCAGACGGCACTACGCCCAGCCCGCTGACGCGCCTCGCGAACGGCCTGCGAGAGGCTTTCGCGGCCGACATCCGCATGCGCGTTGCCGAAGAAGGCATCGACATCGCCGCGACTGGCATCGAAACGCACGATTTCCAAGGCGACGGCATCGTGTTTGAGGAAGCTGGCGTGAAGGTCACCGCCTTCGCAGTCGACCATGGGAATTTGATAAAGCCATCGGTCGGCTATCGCATCGACTACGGATCGCGGTCGGTCACCATCTCAGGCGACACTCAGCCAGACGAGAACCTCATCAAGCATGCGGCCGGCACTGACGTCCTGATTCATGAGGTCCTGGCGATAGCGCCGGATTGGGCAGGGCGGCCTGAGTTCAGGTCTGTTATCGAGCATCACACCTCGCCTGAGGATGCCGGTCGCGCGTTCACCCGGGTGAACCCGAGGCTTGCAGTTTACACGCACTTCATCCTGATCGCGACCGGCGGTGCGGAGATCGTCCCACGCACGCGGAGTACCTATGCCGGCCCTTTGGAGGCCGGAGAGGATCTTATGCGCATCACCATCGAAGATGAAGTGAAGGTCCGGCGTTGGGATGCTCAGCGGCGGGGATATCCCGCCTGAGCGGTAATCGCGCAGCTCTGCCGCCGCGAGCTCCAGTTTGTGCCAGGAACGCCGCCGGCGATTGGGGAACTCGTGATTTACGGAACAGGAAGTCGGGCGGCTGCGGCTGGCAAGAAGCTCCGCTGAGATCTCAGGCCCGTTGTTCGCGCCGAACTGGCTTTATCTGCCGGTCATCGGGTTCACGTGTACTTTGCTCAGCGCCGAGATCACAGGAGAGGAACGGCATGCGCCGCCAGTTGCTGCCGGGCGCGGTGCCGTAGGTGGTCTCGGGGAGCATGAGCAGACGGCAATTTGCGCCGATGGCACGGGGCATGAGCTTTTCTCCGGGAAAGAGATCAGGCCAGCGGCGAGCCGGCGACGGTGAACCAGAGGGTGATGGGGATCGAGGCGGCGCGGGCCCCGGCAGCCCCCTCGAGCTCCACATCCTCGAAGGTGGCGCTGCCGGGCTGCGCCCAGCTACCGGGTTGAGGTTCAGGCCTCGATGGCTGTGGCATTGCCGGACACCGATGCCGAGGTCGATCCAGTGCCGACCAGCGGCGGCGGCCGAAAGCCGGAGCCGGGGTTGGACCGGCTGAGCAATATCATCCAGGCGTTCAACGACCAGTTTGGGAACGTCGACTGGAAGGACGGGGACAAGATCCGGAAGGTGATCACCGAGGAGTTGCCGGCCAAGGTGTCCGCGGACAAGGCCTTTCAGAACGCGGTCCGAAACTCCGATCGGCAGAATGCCCGAATCGAGCATGACGCAGCTCTGCAACGGGCGATGAACGACCTCGTCGCGGACCACGTTGAGCTCTTCAAGATGTTCCAGGACGATCCGTCGTTCCGGAAATTCCTGACGGACAACATTTTTGCCGCCACCTATCGGCCCGATAAGGGGGCCGGCTCGGGAGCGTCGGCGCCCTGAGTTGGCGCCCGGTTGTGATCGGCAGGCGTAGCCGGCCGCAACTCCCGGCAGAAGGCGCCGGTTAGGATGCCAACAAAATCAATGCGTTGTAGGGTTGGGAACTAATCGCCCGAGTCCCAAGGTGCGGAGAGAATTGGCCGGTCGGAGAGAGAGAATGCCGCTCCGGGTCCGGTGGCTTTCCCGACCTACACGCGAGAAGTCCCGCCAAACCTGGGCCTGACAGTGACCGCGCAGCTGTGCGGAGAACGAGGTTGGAAAACCGATTGGAGCAGGTGAGGGGATTCGAACCCTCACCCCCGGGGTCGCCGGGACGTAACCGACGTTCGGCATAAGCCGATGCGTGTCCCCGCATCCCGAAATCGAAATAGTAACGGCTTCGTCGGTTTTGTGTCGGGTGTCATGCTACGAGGGCGATATCTGTCGCTGCCAGCAGCGGCGCCCCGGTCAGTATCGCAATCGCCAGCGAAGGGGCCCCACCCGCCCCGTCGGCGTCCCAGAGAAGTGACCCCGTGGCGGCCACGTAGACGAACTGCGGGGCCAAGCCGACGGCCACTGCGCTGGATACAAAGTTGCCAGCACCGAGTATTCCGATTGGCAACAGACCACCAAAGCCAGCCGTCGATATCTCGATCCGGTCCGATGCGGTCGTGAAATCCTCGATGCGGTCGATACCCTCCGCCGATGTCCCGAAGCGGAAGACGTCGCCTCCCGCGCCGCCGGTCAGCACGTCGTCACCGGCGCCGCCGAGCAGGGTGTCGGCGCCGGCCTCGCCCAACAGCGTATCGTTGCCCCACAGGCCGGCGAGCAGATCGGCTCTGGCATTTCCGGCGATCGCGTTCCCCAGGTTGTTGCCGGTGAAGTCGTGGCGGATCGCGTTGAGGCCAAACACCGCTTCGACCTCATATGCGAGCACGTAGGCCGCAGCTGCGGTCGCCACGACGTCAAAGCCGCCTCCCGGTCCCTCCACGACGGCTTCGGTCGCCTGGTCGAGAACAAAGAGGTCGTCGCCCGCACCACCGGCAAGGCGATCCAGCCCGGTGCCGCCGTACAGCGTGTCGTTGCCCGCACCACCTTCCAGCGTATCGGCACCGGCCTCCCCCAGCAGCGTGTTGGCGAGGGCATTCCCGATCAGCCGGTTGTTCCGCGCATTGCCGACGCCGTCTGCGGCCACACCGATCAGCGTCAGGTTCTCGAGGTTGGCGGCGAGGGTGTACGCGACTCTGGCGACGACCCCGTCAAGGCCGGCGCCGGCGGTTTCGACGACGACATCGGCTGGGTCGTCGACCATGTAGACGTCGTCGCCCAGCCCGCCGGACATGCTGTCGTTGCCCGCACCACCTTCCAGCGTATCGGCACCGGCCTCCCCCAGCAGCGTGTTGGCGAGGGCATTCCCGATCAGCCGGTTGTTCCGCGCATTGCCGACGCCGTCTGCGGCCACACCGATCAGCGTCAGGTTCTCCAGGTTGGCGGCGAGGGTGTACGCGACTCTGGCGACGACCCCGTCAAAGCCGGCGCCGGCGGCTTCGATGACGACATCGGCTGGGTCGTCGACCATGTAGATGTCGTCGCCCAGCCCGCCAGACATAATGTCAGCACCGACACCGCCGTTGAGCGTGTCGGCGCCGATGAAGCCACGGAGCGTATCATCATCGCCGAAGCCGAGGATGCTGTCGTCGTGGCGGGTGCCGACGAGGCTGTCCGCGCCAATCGCACCGAGGATGATCCAGCCCTTGATGACTACGACAGCCTGGTCCACGCGCAGCGTGGCCTGCCCCTTTGTCAGGGTGCGGATGCCGCCGGCGCTTCCCGCATCGATCCAGCCGTGATCGAGCAGCGTCAGGGTGTCACCGGCATTACCGGTGACGCGGAGCGTGTTCGACGTGTCGGACAGGTTCAGCACTTCGAGGGCGGTGAGGCGCAGCGCGCTGTTGCCCACACCGGTGAGGTCGATAGCCTCGATGTGCTGAATGCGCGTGTTGGCAATGGCGGTCAGGTCGAGTGTCCTGCCGCTGGCCGTAAGCCTCAGCGTGTCGATGCCGCTGCCGCCATCGGCGCGGCGGAAGCCGGGACCGGTGACGGCGATGATGTCGTTGCCCGCACCGCCGGAGAAGGCGTCCTTGCCGCCGGCGCCACCAATAAGTGTGTCGTCGCCGAGACCGGCGACAATAACGTCGGCGCCACCAGTTCCTGTTAGCGTGTCGGCACCGGGCGTCCCGGCGTGGGTCACGGACGACGTGAAGTCGCGGCCCAACAGCACGTAACTGGCTCCAGCATTATATTCCAGATCACCCGCACCGTCGGCAAGGAAAGCACCGATGATCAAATCGTCGAAGCCGTCACCATTGATATCGCCAGCGGAGGATACCGCTTGCCCGAGCCAGTCGCCCGCATCCGCGCCATAGATCACGAACCCGCCGATCCCGGCAGCGATGTCAGCGAGGTCGATCGTCGCCCCAAAGCCGCTCGCCCGACCGAACACCACGTAGCTGGCGCCGGCGGAATCTTTCAGATTCGCCGCGCCGTCGGCGCCGCGAGCGCCGATGATCAAATCGTCGAAGCCATCGCCGTTGATATCGCCGGCGGAGGACATCGCGAAACCGGAAGTGTCATACGCATCCTCACCGTGGATCACGAACCCGCCGATCCCAGTTCCGATGTCGGAGATGTCGATCGCCTCGCCCCAGCCGCTGGCCTTGCCGAACACCACGTAGCTAGCGCCGGAGGACTTTCGCTGATTGCCCGCGCCGTCGGCCTGGGGAGCGCCAATGATCAAGTCTTCAAAGGCATCACCATTGACATCGCCGGCTGAGGACACCGCAAAGCCGGCCCAGTCCATGGTATCCTCGCCATGGATGACGAATCCGCCGACCCCGGCGGCGATGGTCGCGAGGTCGATCGCCGCCCCGAAACCGTTCGCCTGGCCGAATACCACGTAGCTGTCGCCGGCGTACGATTTCAGATTGCCCGCGCCGTCGGCGCCGCGAGCGCCGATGATCAAATCGCCAAAGCCATCGCCGTTGATATCGCCGGCGGACGCGACCGAGGTGCCGGATGTGTCGTCGAACTCCTCGCCATAGATGACGAAGCCGCCGATCCCCGCGGCGATCTCGTGAATACGCATCCCGGCGCCAAAGCCGCTTGCCCTGCCGAACACTACGTAGCTGGCACCAGCCGCGAACTCCTCTCCCGGGCCGTTGGGGCCGCTGGCCCCAAAGATCAGGTCGTCGAAGCCATCGCCGTTGATATCCCCGGCGGAGGCAACAGAACCACCAAGGTTGTCACCGTCATACTCGGATCGGAGGACGAACCCGCCGACCCCGTTCGCGATGTGGTCGAGATCGATCGCGGTGCCGACGTCGCTTGCCCTGCCCAACACAACGTAGCAATCGCCGAAGCCCAAGGACGCGCCGGTGGGAGCGGAGATGATCAGGTCATCGAGGCCATTGCCGTCAATGTCGCCAGCCCCGGCTACAGGCAAGCCGCCTCCGTAAGATAGCCGACCGCCAAAGATGGCGAACCCGCCGACTCCGTTGGCGATGTCGGCCAGGTCGATCTCCGTCCCGAAGTCACTCCCTTTGCCGAACACCACATAGCCGCCGCCTGCTCCGTACTCGACATTGCTTTTAGGATCGGCGCCGGGCGCCCCAATGATTAAGTCGTCGAAGCCATCGCCGTTGACATCTCCGGCGGATGCTACCGATAGGCCGGAGATGTCATTCGCATTCTCGCCGTGGATGACGAATCCGCCAATCCCCAGGGCGATATTGGCGAGCTCGATCGCCTCAACCATAGCCCAACTCCTCACCCCGTGAGGCAGCCGCCGCGAATGGACCCGCCGCCATCAACGGCGCGACAGAACGCTAACAGCCCCGTGATGCCACACGGTACGTTTTTCCGCGCGTCCGGACGATCCGCTCCCGGATCCCAACTCGGGGTTTCCTCCATGTCCGCCGGCTCAACCACCGCTTCGCCCGTCGCCCTCGAACTCCACGTCTCGCGCCACTTCGTCTCCTTCCTGGCGGGCCAGGGCGCGAGCCTCGCCATCACCACCTATCAGGCGGGCAAGCTCTTCCTCCTCGGCGCCAAGCCCGACGGAAAGCTCTCGGTCTTCGAACGCACGCTGCAGCGCTGCATGGGCCTCGCTGCCTCACCGGGCGCCTTACATGTCGCGACGCTCAACCAGGTCTGGCACTTCCAGGACATCCTCGCCGGGCAGGACGCCGCCGCGGCGCGTGGGCGATACGCCGGCTACGACGCGCTCTACGCGCCGCGCCGCTGCTGGGTGACCAGCGATCTTGACGTGCACGACCTCGCGCTGCCGCGTGACGGCCGGCCAGTCTTCGCCAATACGCTTTTTTCCTGCGTCGCCGCGGTGTCGGACAGCGCGAGCTTCACCCAGCTCTGGCAGCCGCGCTTCATTAGTCGCCTGGCGGCGGAGGACCGCTGCCACCTCAACGGCCTCGCGATGCAGGACGGCGCGCCGCGCTACGCCACCGTGGTCGGCGCCAGCGACGTCGCCGATGGCTGGCGCGACCACCGCAGCGGTGGCGGCCTGGTGCTCGACATCGCCAGCGGCGAGACCGCCTGTGCCGGCCTTTCCATGCCGCATTCGCCGCGGCTGCATGACGGGGTGCTCTACCTGCTGAACTCCGGCACCGGGGAGTTCGGGCGGGTGGACCTCGCCGCCGGGCGGTTCGAGCCGATCGCCTTCTGCCCGGGCTACCTGCGCGGCCTGGCCTTCCTCGGCGGGCATGCCGTGGTCGGGCTCTCCCTGCCGCGCGACAATCGAACCTTCACCGGGCTACCGCTCGACGAGGCGCTCTCCAGCCGCGGCGCGGAACCGCGCTGCGCGGTGATGGTGATCGACCTCACGACCGGGGACACCGTCCACTGGGTGCGCTTCGACGGGGTGGTGAAGGAACTTTACGACGTGGCGGTGCTGCCCGGTGTGACGCGCCCGGCGGCAATCGGCTTCCTGGGGGAGGAAATCAGCCGGTTCGTCACGATCGGGCAGTAGCCGGACTGAACTCTGTTGGGTGCAGCTCAGGGCGCGAACGCTGTCACGCGCAAGTGCGTCGCTGCGCTGCGCCCGCACCATCGTCGCTCAAGGCGGCGCAGTGTCGGACGTCTCCAGGTCGCTCCCGACACCAGCCGGACGGGATGGGCGCGGCCCAGGGCCGTCAGCCCGACAAGCGTGTTCGGTATAAGCCGATGCGTGTCCCCGATTTGAACCTGCAATCGTGGCTCTAGGGCGGTCAGCGAGGCCCAATGGCTGTTCGGTATAGAGATGTCCAGGCCCTCCAAACCTCCCCGCCAAATGCCAGTGGCATTTGGAAAGCCGTCTTTTGGTGCTGGGCAGGGGTGTGGCGCTCAGGCCCGCATGGCGTCGCCGCGCCCGCGTCAGTTCGATCCCGAGGCCGGGGCGCGTCGGCAGCGGCACTGGCCGTCCGTGCAGTTTCAGCCGCGGATTACAGCGCCTGGTCCAGGAGCCAGTCCTCGCGTCGCGCCGGTGCTGCCGTCACATGGCGCCCGTGTTCCGCCTGCCACGCCTGCACGCGCAGCTTCCCCGTCCCCAGTTCCACGAACGCGTCGATCGGGTCGTTGAAGCTGCAATGGTCGGAGTACTGGACGTTGTTCAGGACCTGGTCCGCCGCAAGGACCCTCCTGACGGTCGCACGCCAGCTCGGATGACCGATGGCGATCACGCGCTGGACGGCGTCGCCGGTCCAGTCCTTCATGCGCCCGAGCATCTCGGTGAGGCTGACTTCCTCGCCCACCCTCTCCGATGCCGCCACGACCGACACATGGCCGGCTGTCGCCTTGCCCCCGGCATGCAGGAAGACGATGCCGACACAGCTGTCGATATGCGGGAAGACGATCGCGTCGTTGCCATCCGCGGTGACGATGTCGAACATCTCGTTGCGCGCCGCCAGCGCATATTCCAGGCAGACGACATCGACCATGACGCGGCTCCGTGACGTGGGATCAGGGCGCCCGCTGTACAACTTTTACGACAATTCTGTCCCGGAACATTCCCGTGAAGCGCGCGGTCAGGCCTCGTCCGGCTGCGGGGTCCAGGGCGGGGCGACATCCGGCCGCCCCCGCCGCATGCGCCCGCGGGAAAGCTCGGTCACGACGCCATGCAGCGTACGGAGTTCCTGCTCCGTCACCTCGCCCCGCTGGAACCAGTGCCGCAGGTTCCGCACCATGCCGGGACGCTTCTCGATGTTGTCGAGAAAGCCCGTCGCATCGAGCTCGCCGACCAGCCGGTTCAGGAAGCCTTCGAGCTCGCCCTTGGTGGCGACGCGCGTCTCATTGGTCATGAGCGTGCGCGGTGGGGTGGGCTCGGCCGCCGTCCACCATTCATAGGCGAGGATCATCACCGCCTGGGCGAGGTTCAGCGACATGTGCTCGGGGTTGAGCGGGTAGCGCACGAGGGTGTCGGCGCAGGCCATGTCCTCGTTCTCGAGCCCCGCCCGTTCCGGCCCGAACAGCACCGCGGAACGCAGGTTGCGCGATGCCGTCTCCCGCAGGTCTTCCGCCGCCGCGCGCGCGGTGCGGACCGGGATGACGATGTGGCGCGGGCGCGGGCAGGTCGCGAAGACGCGGTGGCAGTCGGCGACCGCGGCGGGGACTGAATCGAACACCGTCGCGGCATCGAGGATGGCATCCGCACCCGATGCCGAGGGATAGGCGTCCTGCTGCGGCCAGCCATCGCGGGGGCTGACGATGCGCAGGTGGAAAAGCCCGCCATTGGCCATGGCGCGCGCGGTGGTGCCAATGTTGCGCGCCATCTGCGGGCGCACCAGCACGACGATCGGGCTTTCGCCGGCGGGCGGCGTCAGCGTGGCCCGGCCTTCCTTGCGCCCGCCCGTCATCGCGGCGCGGTTCGGGCGAGGATGGCGTGCGGCCGCGCGGTGGCGAAGCGCGTCACGCGCAGGCGGTTGGGTCCGGCCATGGCGGCAAGGTCACGCACGGCGCCAGGTGGTGCCGGCGGGCCCGTCCTCCAGCAAGATGCCCTGGGCGGTCAGGTCGTCGCGGATGCGGTCGGCCTCGGCCCAGTTCCTGGCCTTGCGGGCGGCGAGGCGGGCGGCAATGGCGGCCTCGACGGCGGCCGCGTCGTCAGCGCCGCCCTGGCGCCAGGCGGCGGGGTCGCCGGTGGCCACGCCAAGGATGGCGGCGGCCTCGCGGAAGGCCGCGGCCGCCACGCCGGGCGCGGGCGGCGTGGACAAGCCGGCGCGTTCCATCGCGACGGCGGGCGAACCCCCGACCGTCACTGCATTTTCCAGCGTGCGCAGGTCGCGCAGCCGGGCAAGCGCGAGCGGCGTGTTGAGGTCATCGAGCAGCGGCGCGATGACCCAATCGGCGAGTTGCGTCGCCGTATTGCCGCCGGGTGCGGCCGGCGCGCGGGACAGCATGGCGTAATGGTCGTCGAGCTCGGCCTTCGCCTCCTGCAGCGCCTCGGCCGTGAAGTCGAGCGACTGCCGGTAATGCGTGCGCAGCAGCAGCAGGCGGAAGGCCTCCCCGGCCCAGGGACCTTCGGCGAGGATGTCGCGCACCGTGCGGAAATTGCCGAGCGACTTCGACATCTTCTCGCCGTCCACGAGCAGCATGCCGTTGTGCATCCAGTAATGCGCGAAGGCATGGCCGGGGAAGGCGCAGACGGATTGCGCAAGCTCGTTCTCGTGGTGCGGGAAAATCAGGTCGTGCCCGCCGCCATGGATGTCGAATTCCTCGCCGAGATGCTGCCACGACATGGCGGAGCATTCGATGTGCCACCCCGGCCGGCCGCGGCCCCAGGGGCTGTCCCAGCCCGGCGTCGCGTCGTCCGAGGGCTTCCACAGCACGAAGTCGCCGGCGTCGCGCTTGTAGGGCGCGACGTCGATGCGCGCACCGGCCAGCAGCTCGTCCGGGCTGCGGCCCGACAGCGCGCCGTATCGCGCGAAGGACGGCACGGAGAACAGCACATGGCCGTCCGCCGCATAGGCATGGCCATTGGCGATCAGGCGCTCGATCAGCGTGATCATCGCGGGGATGTGGCCCGTCGCGCGCGGTTCGACATCCGGCGGCAGGGCGCCGAGTGCGGCCATGTCGCGATGGAAGTCGGCGGTGGTGCGTGCGGTGATCGCCGCGATGGGCTCGCCGGACTCGCGCGACCGCGCGTTGATCTTGTCGTCCACGTCCGTGATGTTCCGGACATAGGTGACGCGCGGGTAAAGCCGCCGCAGCAGCCGCGCCAGCACGTCGAACACGACGACCGGGCGCGCATTGCCCAGATGCGCGAGGTCATAGACCGTCGGCCCGCAGACATAGAGCCGCACATGCGTCGGGTCGATCGGGCTGAAGCGGCGCTTGGTGCGCGCGGCGCTGTCGTGGATGAGAAGGTCGGTCATGGCGGTCCGGCTGGTCGGGATGGCGTCGGGCAGGCGCGCGGGGAAGGACCTTCCCCGGAAGGGCGGTTCAGCGACAGAGCGCGGACGCGCGAGGCCTGGACGCGGACATGGGTTGCTTTCTGCGCCGATCCGGCGCGCGGTTCAAGCGCCGGCTGAAATCCGCAGGCGCTGGACCGCCTTCTCCCGCCCGATCAACGGCAGCAGGGTGGCGAGGTCGGGGCCATGCTCCTCCCCCGTCAGGGCCAAGCGCAGGGGCAGGAACAGCGCCTTGCCCTTGCGGCCGGTGGCGGTCTTCAGTGCCTCGGTCCAGCCGCGCCAGGTATCCGCGCCCCAGGGCTCCGGCGGCAGGGCTTCGAGGCCGGCGCGCAGGAAGTCGCCCTCCCCCTCCAGCACCGGCGGGACGATCGTGCCGCGGACGATATCGAACCAGGGCCGCGCTTCCCGCATCAGGTCGAGATTGCCGCGCACGGCGAGCCACCAGGCCTCGTCCGCGCCTTCCGGCAGGCGGTCGCGCACGGCCTCGAAGGGCGCCTCGTGCAGCACGTGGCGGTTCAGCGCGAGCATCTGCCGCGTGTCGAAGCGCGCCGTGGCGTGGGAGACGCGGGAAATGTCCCAGGCCGGCGCGAGCGCGGCCGGCATCCCCGGCACCGGATCGGCCGAGGTGCCGAGTGCGGCGAGGTAGCCGACCAGCGCGGGCGGCTCGATGCCATCCTTGCGCAGGTGGCGCAGCGAGATGGAGCCGAGGCGCTTCGACAGCGCGCCGCCTTCCTCATCCGTCAGCAGCGGAAGATGCGCGAAGGTCAGGTGCTTCGGGTTGCCGCCCAACGCCTCATAGATGTCGAGCTGGATGCCGGTGTTGGTGACGTGGTCCTCGCCGCGGATGACATGGGTGATGCCCATCTCGATGTCATCGACGACGCTCGTGAAGGTATAGAGCGGCGAACCATCGGCGCGTACCAGCACCGGGTCGGAGATGGCCGACAGCTTCACCGTACGCTCGCCCAGCACCAGGTCGCGCCAGGACACCGACCGCATCGACAGCTTGAAGCGCCAATAGGGCTGCTTGCCATTGGCGAGCGCGCGCTCGATCTGCTCGGGCGTCATCTTCAGCGCCTCGCGGTCGTATAGCGGCGGCTTGCCTTCGCGCCGGCGGCGTTCGCGCTTGTAGGCGAGTTCTTCCTCCGTCTCGAAGCAGGGATAGAGCCGCCCGGAGGCCTTCAGCCGCTCGGCGGCAGCGGCGTAGCGGTCGAGCCGGTCGGATTGGGCGACGCGGTCATCCCAATCCATGCCGAGCCAGCGCAGGTCTTCCTCGATGGCCTGCGCGAATTCGGGCTTGGAGCGTTCCAGATCGGTGTCGTCGAGGCGCAGGATGAAGGCGCCGCCATGCCGGCGCGCATGCAGCCAGTTGGCCAGCGCGACGCGGGCATTGCCGACATGCAGCAGGCCGGTGGGGGACGGTGCGAAGCGGAGTTTCATCGGTTGGGATCAAGTGCCTGATAGTCGGTGTCGGCCCGTTTCGTGGCCGGCTGCGCGATGCAGTGGGCGAGCCAGGGCTTCAGTTCGAAGCCCGGCGCGATGGCGTACTCGCCGAAGGAGAGGAAAGCCTGTTCCAGCGCGGCGGCGTCCGGATACTCGGCGCGCAGGCCTTCCACCTGGTCGCGGATGAAGCGGCGGGCGTATTCGGCGGCGGCCTCCGCGCTGCGGAAGCCGTCGACCGACCATTCCTCGTCCGGGTCCTGGTAATGCGCGAAGTCGCCGCAGAGGACGGAATGGCTCATTCCTCCTCCTCGTCATCATCCTCGTCGCGGCGCGGGTCGAGCACGCGCCAGTTGCGGTCCTCGGCATCGCGGACGGGGGTGTCGGCGAAGTCCTTCAGTTCCGAGCGGCTGACCCAGGCGTCGTCGCCGGCGCCGAGGACTTCCGCATCCTCGCCATAGGCGAACCAGGCATCGAGCGTCGCCTTGGCATCCGCGCCCGGCGCGCGGCAGCGCTCGACGGAATCGCGGACGTAGCGGCGGGCGAAGGCGTTGGCGTGCTCGATGCTGACGAAGCCGGTGACGGTCTCGACGGGGTCGGAACCGTTGGCGCCGGACATGTCCATGATCTGCACGGCGTATTCGCCCTGCGGGAAGACCTCGGCCTCGAATTCCTCGCTCATCGCACGCGCACCGTGACGCCGTTCGCGGCGGTCGCAACCGCCGCGCGCATGCCCGCCTCTGCCGCCGTGTGGTGCACCGATGGTGCCATTGGGATCTGATGCATCCCGCCCATCATAACCCGACACGGGCCGCCCGGGCGAGATGGCCGGCGACGCGCCGCCGCTGCCCCTGCGCCCCGATCACTGCACTGGTTGCGCCTGCGGAAACGTCCAGCGGCCGTTCAGGATCTCGGGCCGCGGCCGGTACAGCCGCACCATGTAGTTCCAGCCCGCCATGATCGGCAGGCAATTGGGCACCTGGCCGTCGCAGCCGCCGAACTGGACCTGCACCGTGCCGTCGCTGCCGCGCCGCGCGGTGAGGTTGTTGATGGTGTAGGCGTTCTGCGGATTGGCCTCGAAATACCCCCGCGCATTGTACAGGCTGATGGACCAGAAGCCGTCCACCGGGACGCGGCCCACCGCCAGGCGATAGACCGTGTTGCCGTCGTTCCGGGGCGGCACGACGTTCAGGTAGAGCGCATCCTTCTCAGGATTGCCGCCCCAGGCCGAGGCAGCGCCGATCAGATGCCGCACCGGATCGACATCGCTCCGCGCGCCGAACATGCGGCGCGTATCGGGCAGCGTCGCGGCAAGGCCGAGCAGCAATTCGCGCACCTTGGTCTGGCTCGCGCGGTCCCAGTTCGGCACCTCGAAGCGCCCCGGGCTGCGCTGTTCTGCCCTGATGCCGTCCTGCAGCGCGTGCACCTGCGCCATATCCTGTGCATTCGCCGGATCGACCAGCGTGCGGATGCCGACGAGGACGTAGCGGGTCCCGACCTGCTGCCGCGTCAGGGTGCGCCGCCCACCGCCGTACTGGACCGAGATCGTGTATTCGTCCTGCGAGATCGCCTGCATCGACACGAAGCGCGTGCCGGCATTCGGCACCGTGACGGTCGCCGGACCGGCATCGAGGTCGAACACCGCGGCGGAGTAGAGCGTGTCCCGATTCAGGCGGATGACCGTCTGCCCGTCGATGGGCGCCGGGGCGCGGTCGTGAAAGAACCGCCCGAGCCCGCCTCGATGCACCATCGCCGCGAAATAGAGGTCGCTTTCCGCCCGCACGAAGTTGTCGGGCGTGACGGGCACTGGGGTGGGCGGCGGCGTCTGCGCCAGCGCGGCATGGCCGAGCAGCGCGAGCAGCGCCGCGACGATGGGCCGAAGCATGGTGTTGATCATGACGGTTCCTTCAATGCGACGGGACATCGGCGGACGAATTCAGCTCGCGCGCTTCTCGATGTCGGGCAGGCGCCAGGTCTTGTCGAACAGCGGGCGCTTCGGGCCGTAGAAGCGGAACATCACCTCGAACTGGGCACCGGCGCGCGTCGGGATCCAGTTCGACTGCCGCCCTTCCGGCGCATTCGGTCCAAAGGCCAGATCGACCGAGCCATCGGCATTGCGTTGCAGGCCCGGCGTGTTGGACGAACGGCTCGCCCAGGGCATGTCGCGGATCAGGGCGTGCGTCACGCGGTCATAGACCGTCACCGACCAGTAGAGGTGGACCGGCACATTGGCCGGTACGGAGAGCCGGTAGGTGCTGCCGCCGTCGAAGTGCTGCCCGGCCCGGTCACGGATCGCGATCAGGTAGAATTGCCCCTCGCCAAGACGCTTCGCGCTGAAATAGGCGAAGGAATAGGCGATGCCGCGGCTGTCGATCGGATAGCTGTCGCGATTGGCGAAATGCGACTGCATGCCCTCGATGAAGTCCGCGGTCACCGGCAGCGCCCAGCGCGTGCCCTCGAAATAGGGCGGGGTGAACAACGCCTCATAGCCGGCATCGAGCCACGCCTGGGCTTCGCGCGCGCTGGCCTCGAGCGTCTGCCGGGTCGCCGCATCGGGGTTGAAGGGCTTGCCTTTTTCGATGCCGATCGTCCGCAGCGGATCGATCATCGCGCGGTCGCGCTCGATCCATGGTTCGCGCTGCACGAAGCGGTCGAGCGCCTGGAAGAAGCGCAGGTCGTAGGGGATGGTGCTGTCGAACAGCGTGTCGATGGCATCGACGAAGCGTGTCTCGGGCGGGTTCGCCGCCTGCGCCAGCGGATAGATCCGCGCGCGCTTGCCGTAGGCGACGGCCTTGGCGATGTCCTCCTCGCTGCCGCTGCGCGGGTTGGACCGCAGGATGACATAGCCGGTGTAGGTGTCGGACCGGCGGGCGATGTAGCCATCCGGCACGGCGCCCCGGTGGTCCGGCGGCAGGATCAGGTATTTGCCGCCCGCGCCCTTGTCCGCCCCGGCCGGGCCGACATCCTCGAGCGCGGTCTGCCAGCCATCGTCGATGCTGCCGGTGATCGTCCCTTCACCGGCGGGCGGGATCTCGAGCACCACCGGTCCGTTTCGGGTGTCGTAGAAGGGGAAGACGTAGATCGTGTCTGGGTTGGGCGTCAGCGTCTGGTTCTTCCAGGTCAGCAGGCGCGACCAGAGGACCACCTGGTTGAAATCGGCCCCGGCGCCGCGCATCGCGTCGACGATCAGCTGGAAATTGACGGCCGGGATGCCCCAGATGGCGGCCTCGATCGCGCGGCGCGCGATGGCGCGCTGCACAGGATCGCCGGGGGGCGCGGCCTGCGCCGCGGCGGGGCGCGACGCGGCCGCCGGCATGGCCGGGAGGAGAAGGGCGGGAAGCGTTCGGCGCGGCATCTTCGGCGGCACGGTTGGACCCCTGCTGCGATGGCGGCGCCCCTTGGAAGGCGCACGGCTCATGCGGTGACTTGCGCGACGCTAGCATCCGCATCGGGACGCGCCGAGCAGCCCTGTTGCCGACGTCCCGCGGATCGCGCGCCCGGCGCGCAAAGTCACGCAGAGTTGCGCGAGTTTGCCGCCGCCTTGTCTCGGACCCGTCAGCGCATGACGGGCGCTGCCGTGACCGCGGGCCGTTACCGCACGAGCGCGGTGAAACCGTTGGTGATCGGATATCGCCGGTCGCGCCCGAAGGCGCGGGCGGTGATCTTCACGCCCGGCGGCGCCTGGCGGCGCTTGTACTCGGCGCGGTCCAGCAGCTTCCACACGCGCAGCACGGTCGGACGATCGAACCCCGCGGCGACCAGCGCATCGACGGATTTCTCGCCCTCGATCAGCCCTTCCAGGATGGCGTCCAGCACCTCGTATTCCGGCAGGCTGTCCTGGTCCTTCTGGTTCGGTCGCAACTCGGCCGAGGGTGGCTTGGTGATGACGCGTTCGGGCATCACCGCACCGGACGGCCCAAGCGCACCATCCAGCACATTCGCATTGCGCCAGCGGCACAGCGCGAAGACCATGGTCTTGTAGACATCCTTCAGCACGGAATAGCCGCCGCACATGTCGCCATAGATGGTGGCGTAGCCGGTGGACATCTCCGACTTGTTGCCCGTCGTCAGCAGCATCGAGCCGAACTTGTTCGACAGCGCCATCAGCGTGACGCCGCGGATGCGCGACTGGATGTTCTCCTCGGTGATGTCGGGCGGGCGATTGCCGAAGGCGGGCGCGAGCATCCCGGCGAAGGCATCCATCGCCGGGCCGATGCCGATGGTGTCGTAGCGGATGCCGAGCAGCCGCGCGCAATCCGCCGCATCCTCCAGGCTTTCGCCACTGGTGTAGGGGGACGGCATCATCACCGCATGCACGCGGTCCGGCCCCAGCGCATCGACGGCGACGGCCGCCGAGATCGCGGAATCGATGCCGCCCGACAGCCCCAGCACCACGCCGGGAAAGCCGTTCTTGTTCACGTAATCCCGCAGGCCCAGCGTCATCGCCGCATAGACTTGCCCGAGCATCTCAGGCGGCTTGCTGATCGCGCCCGGCTTGCAGACCAGGCGCTCGCCTTCGCGATGCCACTCGGTCAGGCGCACTTCCTCCACGAAGGACGGCAGCAGCGCGGCGAGCGAACGGTCGGGGTTCAGCACGAAGGATGCGCCGTCGAAGACGATCTCGTCCTGCCCGCCCACCTGGCCGAGGAAGACGAAGGGCAGCCCCGTCTCCACCACCCGCGTCACCGCGAGCGGCAGGCGCTGGGTCTCATGCTTGTCGGCCTCGAAGGGCGAGCCGTTGATGGACAGCAGGATCTCGGCGCCGGTCTCGCACAGCGTCTCGGCGACTGTGGGCAGCCACCAATCCTCGCAGACCATCAGCCCGATGCGGAAGCCGCGGAAGGGCACCGGGCCGGGCGCAGGGCCGGCATCGAAGACACGCTTCTCGTCGAAGACGCCGTAATTGGGCAATTCGTGCTTGGCACGCCGCGCGGCGATGCGCCCGCCCTCCAGCAGGAACGCCGCGTTGTAGAGCCTGTCGCCATCCGCCCAGGGGCCTCCGACGATCAGCCCCGGGCCGCCATCGGCGGTCTCGGCGGCGAGTGCGGCGATGATCTCGGTGCAGGCGGCGACATAGGCGGGCTTGCGGACCAGATCCTCGGGCAGATACCCGCCCACGGAGAATTCCGGCGTCACCACCAGATCGGCGCCGAGGCGGGCACCTTCCGCCCGCGCGGCGCGGATGCGGTCGGCGTTCGTCGTGAGCGCCCCCACATGGGTGGTGTTGATCTGCGCGAGGGCGATCTTCAGCGTGTCGGCCATGATGGGCGGAACCTAGGGATGGGGGGGTGCAGGGTCAACGCGCCCGGCCGATCCCCACCAGCATCCCGCCCGAAACCAGCAGCACCGCCAGGATCGCGACCGGCGACAGCCCCTCCCCCAGCAGCGGCCAGGCGGTCAGCGCGACCAGCGCGGGCACCGCCGCGCCGATCATGGTCGTCGCCGCCGGTCCCAAGGCGGCGACCGACCGGGTGTAGAGGATCCCCGCGATCACCGAGGCCCCTGCCCCGTGGAAGGCCGCCTGGGTCAGGATCACCGTCCAGGACGCCTGCGCCATGCCCGATGGCAGCGCGAAGAACCAGACCGGCAGGAAGACGGGTGCGGCGGTCAGGCCCAGCGCGATCGTCGTATCCAGCGCCGGTAACGCCCAGCGCTGCACCAGCAGCGTATAGATCGCCCAGCTCGACACCGCGGCGAGGAACAGCAGGTCCCCCCGCCAGGCGCCGTCCCAGGCGCCGCTGGTGGTCCAGGCCAGCAGCACGCTGCCCAGGGTGATGATGCCGAGCCCCGCCAGCCGCCGCAGCGTGATCCGGCCCATGCCGCAGGCCGCGGCCAGCAGCGCGGTCACCGCCGGCAGCCCCGCCGCCATCACCGTCGCCCCATGCGCTGCGGGCGCGAGTTGGTATCCGGCATAGGCCCCCAACGGAAAGCCGAACCCTGCGAAGACCAGCACCGCCGGCACCCGGCCTGGCGCGATGCGCGGCAGGCCGCGCCAGGCCACCAGCGGTAGCACGCAGACGAAGGCGCCGGCGTAGCGCAGCATCGCCACGTCCCAGGGCGTCAGCCCGTCGCGAACGATGAAGCGGGAGACGAGGTGGAAGCCGGTCCAGACCAGCAGCAGCAGCCCGGCACAGAGCCAGCCGATCAGCCGTTCGCGCGCGGGGTCCGGCGAAACGGGCATGGAGGCTGGTGCCGCCTCAGCCCTCGAAGCGCGAGCCCGGCGGCGCGACGGCCCCGGTGATGCCGCCGGCATCGAGCGCCCGGCGCACCGTGCCATCGGCCTTGGCGCGCTCGATCCACGCCGTCGCGGCGGCGAGCGATTCCGGCCGCCCCGGCGGGACGATGATGGCGGTGCCGAGGGCGTGGAAATGCCCGTCGAGAATGCGCAGCCCCTGCACCTGCGGCAGCAGCGTCTGCAGCGATTCCAACCCGAGTGCGACTGCCTGCGCCCGGCCCTCGCGCATCCAGCCCAGCGCCTCCGGCACGCCGACGGCCGCGAGGAAGCGGGCGCGGGGGAAGGCGCGCTCGGCGCTGCGCAGCGTCGTGGTGCCGCGCACGCCGACGATGGTCAGGTCGGCGGTGTTGGCGTCCTCGACCTTGGTGATCGCGACACCCGGCATCACCGCAAGCGTCGAGACGGAGAGGAAGTAGTTCGGCCCGACGCCGACCCGCGCGGCGCGTTCCGCATCCATCGGCACGAAGGCGACGTCGAGCCGCCCTTCGGCGATCGCGTCCGTGACCTCGGAGGAGGAATTGAAGGTGACGAGATCGAGCGTCGCCTTCGCGTCGGCGGCCAGCGCACGCGCCAGCGTCACCGTCACCCCCTGCGGCAGGCCGGCGGCATCGCGGCTCGCCCAGAAGGCCGAGGAGACCGGCGCGATGCCGACGCCCACCCGTATCCGCCCGCCGGGCGCCAGCGGGTTGGCACCTTGCGCCAACGCCACGCCGGGCAGCAGGAACACCGCGCGGCGGGCGATGGCGATGGTCACTGCCCGCCCCCGTTCTTCCGCCGCGCTTCCTCATGGCGGAGCAGGAACTCACGCCCGATCTTCACCCGTGCCGTGCCGTCGTAATCGACGATGTCGGCGGTGGCGTAGGTCTCGGACCAGGCATCGGGGATGAAGGATCCGGTGCCGACCACGTCGATCGGTGCCCTGGCTTCCGCCATGACGCGGCACTTGCCGACGCCGAAGCCGGAGGAAGCGACGATCCGCACTTTGGGGAAGCCGGCCTTGTCCAGTTCCTCGCGCATCTTCCACACCGCGGAGGCGGAGACGCCGGTGCCGACGAGGTGGCGCAGTTCCGTCTCCGACCGGTAGCGGCGGATCGCGCCCGGCGCGTGGCGTTCCAGCACCGCATAGGATTCCGCCGGGTCGAGCCCTTCGAGGAACCGCCCACCATGGGTGTCGAGCCGCATGGCCAAACGCCCTTCGGCCGCCAGTTCTGGGAAGCGCCGCGCGACGGCGAGGCCGTCCGTCACCTCCCGCCCGAAATAGTCGACCAGCACGGTCAGTGCGTCGTCGGGGAAGGTCTCGTGGAACATCTCGGCGGCGCGGACCGTGGTGCCGGCGTAGCCGATCAGGGCATGCGGCATGGTGCCGTAGCCGGCCTTCTGGCCAAACCAATGCGCCGTCGCGTCGTTGGCATTGCCGATGAAGCCCTTGGCCCCTTCGGCCTGCGCCGCGCGGCTGCCGACGGCGGCGGCATACGCCATCATCTCCTGCATCTCGGCCCCGGCGCAGTGCCGCGCCTCCATCGCGAGGAAGGCGACCTTCGGCAGTTCCAGGCACATCTGGTAGGCGTTGTGCGCGGCGACGCAAGCCGCGCCCAGCTTCTGCAGCAGCAGGGTCTCGAGGTCCGACAGCGCGATCAGGGATCCGGTGATGTAGATCAGCGGATCACCGGCGCCGACCCACTGCCCTTCCTCATGCATCACGTCGATCTGGATATCGGTACCGCGCGCCGTGGCGACGGCACGCAGCCAGTCCAGCACCAGCCGCGGTGCCGAGACGACCGGGCGGCGCAGGAACACTGCATAGGTCACGCGCGCATCGCCGAAGCGCTGCACGATCTTCTTGGTGCGGTTGAAGTAGGAATCCGTCCGCGCGGTGATCACCGCGTCGGCGGTATCCGCGGCTGGCGCGGCGGGGGATTCCCGCCGCGCCAGCCCGGTTGCGAGTGCCGCGCCCAGCGTGCCGCCGCCAAGCGCCGTCGGCTTGTTCACTGCGCCGCCTGGGCCGGGCTGGCCTGCGCGATCGCCTTACGGGCCTTGAGTTCCTCGGCGATCAGGAAGGCCAGTTCCAGCGACTGTTCTGCATTCAGGCGCGGATCGCAGGAGGTCGCGTAATTCGCCGACAGGTCGGTCTCCGACAGGCGATGCGCGCCGCCGAGGCATTCCGTCACGTCGGAGCCGGTCATCTCGACATGCACGCCGCCGGCGGTGGTGCCCTCGGCCTCATGCACGTCGAAGAAGCCGCGCACCTCGCCCATGATGGAATCGAAGACGCGGGTCTTGTAGCCGGCGACGGTGGTGGTGTTGCCGTGCATCGGGTCGCACAGCCACACCACGTTGCGCCCGGCCTTCTGCACCGCGCGCACAAGCGGGGCGAGCTTCGTCTCGACCTTGTCGTGGCCCATGCGGGAGATCAGGGTCAGCCGCCCCTTCTCATTCGCCGGGTTCAGGATCTCGGTCAGGCGCACCAGCTCGTCCGGGTCCATGGACGGGCCGACCTTCATGCCGATCGGGTTCTTCACGCCGCGCAGGAATTCCACATGCGCGCCGTCCGGCTGGCGCGTGCGGTCGCCGATCCACAGGAAGTGGGCCGAGCACGCGTAGGCATCGCCGGTGGTGGAATCCACGCGCGTCAGCGCCTGCTCATAAGGCAGCAGCAGGCTTTCGTGGCTCGTGTAGAAATCCGTCTCGCGCACTTGCGGCAGGTCGGACATGCCGCAGGCCTGCATGAAGTTCAGCGTCTGGTCGATGCGCGTCGCGAGGTCGGCATAGCGATCGGCCAGTGGGCTCCGCGCGACGAAGCCGAGGTTCCACCGATGCACATGGTGCAGGTCGGCATACCCACCCGTCGCGAAGGCGCGCAGCAGGTTCATCGTGCCTGCCGATTGCATGTAGGCGAATTCCATCCGCGACGGGTCGGGGATGCGGGCCTCGGAGGTGAAATCCGGCCCGTTGATGATATCGCCGCGATAGGAGGGCAGCGTCACGCCGTCCTTCGTCTCGCTGTCGCTGCTGCGCGGCTTGGCGAACTGCCCGGCCATGCGGCCGAGCTTCACCACCGGCACCTGCCCGCCGAAGGTCAGCACCACGGCCATCTGCAGCAACACGCGGAAGGTGTCGCGGATGATGTTGGCGGTGAAGTCGCCGAAGCTCTCGGCGCAATCGCCACCTTGCAGGACGAAGGCTTCACCGTCGCCCGCACGTGCGAGCGCCGCCCGGAGGCGCCGGGCCTCGCCTGCAAAAACCAGCGGGGGAAATCGCGCGATCTTCCCTTCCATCGCGGCAAGCGCCGCCTGGTCCGGGTAGTCCGGCACCTGCCGGATCGGCATCGCCCGCCATGATTCGGGGCTCCAGCCACGCGCGCTCATTGTCTGGCACTCTCCTCCGTGAAAGTCGGGCACCTTAGCCCTGCCTCGGGGGGTGGGGGAAGCGGCGGCGCCGTGCGAGGCTGGCAGGGCGGCCATGTGCAGCCATGTGGGGAGGGACAGCGATGAAGGGAAGCGACGCCGCGGCACTGCTGATGCAGGGCGCCGTCCAGAGGGGCGAGCTGCCCGGCGTGGTCGCCGCCGCCGCGGGGCGGGATGAAGCGGGCTTCGCCCATGGCTTCGGCGTGCGGCGGCTCGGCGCGCCGGACCCCATGACGCCGGACACCGTGGTCTGGATCGCGTCCATGACCAAGGCGATCACCGCAGTGGCGGCGATGCGCCTGGTCGAGGCGAAGCGCCTGTCGCTCGACGCCCCGGCGGCGGAGGTGCTGCCCGAGATCGCCGAGGTCCAGGTGCTGGATGGTTTCGGCGCCGATGGCACACCCCTGCTGCGCGCGCCGAAACGCGCCGTCACCCTGCGCCATCTGCTGACCCATACCTCCGGCTTCTCCTATGAGATGTGGAGCAAGCAGACGGTCGCGGCGCGCAAGGCGCTCCGCCTGCCGTCGATGAACAGCGGGAAGCTGGCGGCGCTGCGGCTGCCCCTGCTGTTCGACCCGGGGGATGCCTGGAACTACGGCATCGGCCTCGACTGGGCGGGCCGCATGGTCGAGGCGGCGAGCGGGCAGCGCCTCGGCGCCCATTTCGCAGAGACGATCTTCGCGCCGCTCGGCATGGCGGACACCGCCTTCCGGCTGACGGATGCGATGCGCGCGCGGATGGCCAGCGTCCACGCCCGCGGGCCGGATGGCGTGCTGACGCCGACCGACATGATCATCGAGCAGAACCCGGAATTCGAAAGCGGCGGTGGCGGGCTGTATTCGACGGCGCGCGACTACCTGGCCTTCGCACGGATGATCCTGAACGGCGGGCGCCATGGGCGGGACCGCCTGCTAAAGCCCGAGACGGTGGCGATGATGGCGCAGGACCAGATCCCGCGCCTGACGGTGCAACCGATGGTCTCGGCGGTGCCGGCCGCGACCAATGATGCGGACTTCTTCCCGGGCCAGCCCTGCGGCTGGGGGCTGTCCTTCCTGGTGAACCGGCGGCCGTCACCGCAGGGGCGCTCGGCGGGCGGACTGGCCTGGGCGGGGCTGGCGAACACCTATTACTGGATCGACCATGGGCGGGGGACGACGGGGATCTTCATCTCCCAGGTGCTGCCCTTCTTCGATGCGAAGGCGATCGGGCTGTTCCGCGAGTTTGAAGCGGCGATGAACGCAGCCTGATGGGCCGCGGCCGCTGCGCCGCGCGCCCTGATGACCGACAAAAGAAGGGCGGGGCGCGGGGGAGGTTCTCCTCCCCCGCCCTTACTGCGCCGCCTGCGCCACGCCCGCCACTCGCGTCCGCGTGCGCAGCGTGACGAATTCCTCCGCCGCCGTGGGGTGGATGCCGATCGTCCGGTCGAAATCCTGCTTGGTCGCGCCCATCGCCACCGCGATGCCGATGCCCTGCATGATCTCCGCCGAATCCTCCCCCAGCATGTGCGCGCCGAGGATCTTCTGCGTCTCCTGGCAGACCACGAGCTTCATCAGCGTCTTGCGCCCTTCGCGCTTGCTGATGGTGTGGCGCATCGGGGTGAAGCGGGCGACATAGACATCGACCAGGCCGCGCGCGGCGGCCTCGGCTTCCGTCAGCCCGACCGTCCCGATGGGCGGTGACATGAACACCGCGGTCGGCACGTTCTCGTAGGAGACCTTGCGCGGGTTGTTGCCGAACAGCGTGTCGGCGAGTGCATGGCCGACCGCGGTCGCCATCGGCGTAAGGTTCACGCGGTCGATGACATCGCCGATCGCGTAGATGTGCGGCACGGCGGTGCGGTGCTCCGCATCGACCGGGATGCCCTCGCCGGCCCGCAGGTCGATCCCCGCCTTGTCGAGCCCCAGGCCCGCGGTGTTCGGCACGCGGCCGGTGCAGAAGAAGACCGCATCCGCCTCCCGCATGAAGTCGTTCGACAGCGCGACCATCAACTGGTCGCCGACCTTCGAGATTCGGGCCGGCGCCACGCCGGAGGTCAGGCGGATGCCCTGGGCGGCCAGCGCCTCGGCGGCGGCCGCGCGGATGTCCTCGTCGAAGCCGCGCAGCGGCATCGGCGCGCGGTAGATCAGTTCCACCTCGGCGCCGAGGCCACGCAGGATGCAGGCGAATTCCACGGCGATGTAGCCGCTGCCGATGACGATGGCGCGCTTCGGCAATGCCTTCAGCGTGAAGAGATCGTCGGAGATCAGGCCGAGCTCGGCTCCGGGGATCGGCAGGCGCGTCGGCGTGCCGCCCACGGCGATGACGATGCGTTCCGCCGTGACGCGCTTGCCATCGACGTCGAGCGTGTGCGGATCGATGAAGGTCGCGCGCGCATCGAAGGATGTGACGCCCGCGCCGGCCAGCAGCCGCCCGTAGATGCCGGACAGGCGCGTGACCTCGGCATCCCGCGCGGCGGCGAGCTTCGCCCAGTCGTGGCCATGGTTCTCGAGCGACCAGCCGAAGGCGGCCGCATCCGCGGCCCAGGCACCGTATTCGGTGGCGTTCACCATGATCTTCTTCGGCACGCAGCCGACATTGACGCAGGTGCCGCCCCAGAAGCGTTCCTCCGCCACCGCGACGCGAGCGCCATGCCCGGCCGCGATGCGCGCCAGCCGCACGCCCGCGGAACCGCCGCCGATCACGAATAGGTCGAAATCATAAGCCGCCATGGGCCGCACGCTCCTGTCCTCGCGGCGCAGGATATCGGGCTGAACCGGCCCCGCGCCAAGCGGGCATAATTGCGAGTCATTCGCAAATCACCTAGACCCGGCGCATGTTCCGCCGCCGCCCGCCGCCCCGCCCTGCCCGTCTCACCATCTCCCCCGCCGCGATCCGCCAGGCGAGCGCGGCAACGCTGGCCGCCGCCTTTGCCGCCCCGCCCGAACAGGCCGCCCCCTGGGTCGAGGCCGCGGCGAAATACGGCATGCCGCGCGCCATGGTGTTCTGGGGGCAGATCCTGCTCGACGGGTCGGGCGGCGTGGCGCAGGACCGCCCGGCGGCGGTCGCCTGGTTCCGCATCGCGGCGACGGCGGGCGAGGCCGAGGGGATGAACATGCTCGGCCGCTGCCATGAACTCGGCTGGGGCGTGGCGGCGGATCAGGCGGAAGCAGCGTCCTGGTTCCGGCGCGCGGCCGAGGCCGGGCTCGACTGGGGGCAGTACAATCTCGGCAACATGCATTTCCGCGGGCGCGGCGTGCCGGAGGACCGCGCCGAGGCGCTGCGCTGGTATCGCGCCGCCGCCGCGCAGGGCCATGCCAAGTCGATCAACATGGTCGCCCGCTTCCTCGAGGAAGGCTGGGAGGCGGCCGCCGATCCCCGCGAGGCGGCGCGACTCTACGCCCTGTCGGCCGAACGCGGCGACTTCCGCGGCCAGTTCAACCTCGCCGCGCTGCTGACGGCGGAAGGACGGATCGAGGATGCCGCGCGCTGGTTCCGTGCCGCCGCACACGGCGCGCATGAGGCATTCCGCCGCGGCATGGTCGAACGCCTCTCGGCGCGCCCGGAAATCGAATTGCAGACAGTCGCAGGCGAGATCAGGGAGGGCTGTGCCCTCCCCGAACCCCACCCACCAAAGGCCTAAGGGCCTTTGGAAACCGTCACCTGGCGCCGGGCGTCGAGGGTCAGCCCATAGGGGTGCAGAGTTCGACCAGGGCGCCGTTGAGGTCACGGACATAGCCGACGGTCTGGCCCCAGGGCTTTTCCTTCGGTGGCATCACCGGGACGGCGCCGGCAGCGACGGCCCGCGCGAAGGCGGCGCGAACATCATCGGTGACCAGGGCGATCTCCATGCCCGGCGGCGTGTCGCCGGGGCGGGTGCGACGGAAACTCGCCCCCTGCTCGTCAATCATCGCCTCCGAGGCGAAGGCCAGGGCCGTGGCGCCGGTCTCCATCCCGGAATAGGTGCCACTGTCATGGACGAAGCGCGGCGCCAGGCCAAAGGCCGCCGTATAGAAGGCGACCGTGGCCGCGACGTCTGGCACGTAGTGGATGACGTAGCCGAGTTTCATGGCGCGGGCCTTCGCGGCACGACAATGCGCACGGTGAAGACCTGAACCTCCTCACCCTTCTGGTTCAGCGTGCGATTGCGCATCAGCGCCGAACCCCGGTCAGGGCGGGACCGGGAGGGGGCGACTTCCAGCACCTCGATCTCCAGCGACAGGCTGTCGCCGGGGCGCACCGGGCGCGGCCACTGCAGATCCCCGCCGCCACCGATGATGCCGCCGGCGATATTGCCCGCCGCCTTGATCACCATGGGCATGGTCAGCGCGGCGGTGTGCCAGCCGCTCGCGGCGAGGCCCTGGAACAGTGGATGCTTCGCCGCTGCTGCCGGATCCGTGTGGAAGGGCTGCGGGTCGTAGCGACTGGCGAAGGCAATGATCTCCGCCTCGCTGACCGTCACCGGGCCGGCGGTGAATCGCCGGCCCACGGTCAGGTCCTCGAGGTAGATCGCCTCGCTCACGTGCCGATGCCGCCGATCGCGAGGTACTTCACCTCAAGGTATTCCTCGATGCCCATATGGCTGCCCTCGCGGCCAAGGCCGGACTGCTTGAGGCCGCCGAAGGGCACCTCGGCGGTCGAGATGATGCCCTCGTTGATGCCGATGATGCCGTATTCCAGCGCCTCGGCGACGCGGAAGATGCGGCCGACATCGCGGGCATAGAAGTAGGAGGCGAGGCCGAACTCGGTGTCGTTCGCCAGCTTGATCGCCTCCTCCTCCGTCTTGAAGCGGAACAGGGGCGCCACCGGGCCGAAGGTTTCTTCCCCGAAGATCTTGGCCGCGCGAGGCACGTTGGCGAGCACCGTCGGCTCGAAGAAGTTGCCGCCGCGGGAATGGCGATGGCCGCCGGTCACGATGGTCGCGCCGAGGGCGAGCGCATCGGCGATGTGTTCCTCGACCTTCGCGACTGCATCGGCATTGATCAGCGGGCCCTGGGTCACGCCGGGTTCCATGCCGGGGCCGACCTTCAGCCCTTCCACCGCTTCCTTCAGCTTCTTCGCGAAGGCGTCATAGACGCCGTCCTGCACCAGGATGCGGTTGGCGCAGACGCAGGTCTGCCCGGTGTTGCGGTACTTCGACGCCATCGCGCCCTGCACCGCCTGGTCGAGGTCGGCATCGTCGAACACGATGAAGGGCGCATTGCCGCCGAGTTCCATCGAGGTCTTCTTGATCGTCGCGGCGCATTGCGCGAGCAGCACTCGCCCGACTTCCGTCGATCCCGTGAAGGACAGCTTGCGGATGATCGGGTTGGCGGTGAGTTCCTTGCCGGTTTCCCCGGACGGCCCGGTGATGACGTTGCACACGCCGGCCGGCATGCCCGCGCGTTCCGCCAGCACGGCGATCGCCAGCGCGGAATAAGGCGTCTGCGAGGCCGGGCGGATCACGCCCGTGCAGCCCGCGGCCCAGCCCGGGCCGGCCTTGCGGGTGATCATCGCGGAGGGGAAGTTCCAGGGCGTGATCGCCGCGAAGACGCCGATCGGCTCCTTCGTCACGATGATGCGGCGGCCCTTGGCGTTCTGCGGAATGGTCTCCCCATAGACGCGGCGGCCTTCGTCGGCGAACCACTCGATGAAGGATGCCGAATAGACGACTTCGCCCTTGGCTTCCGCGAGCGGCTTGCCCTGCTCCGCCGTCATGATGGCGGCGAGGTCGTCGGCGTTCTCGTGCATCAGCTTCGCGAGCTTGTGCAGGATGACGGCGCGGTCCTTCGCCAGCATCGCGCGCCAGGCCGGCCAGGCGGCGTTCGCGGCCTCGATGGCGCGACGGGTTTCGGCCTGGCCCATGGCAGGGACGTTGCCGATGACTTCGCCACTGGCGGGATTGCGGACCGCAAGCGTCTTGCCGCTATCCGCCTGCACCCATTGGCCGGCGATGTAGTTGGCCTGACGGAAGAGATCCGGGTCCTTCAGCGGAACCTTGGCGATGGCGTCGAGCATGGCGGCTTCTCCTCCGGGTGTTGCCGGAAGATAGGCCCGCGGGACGCCGCTGTCAGGATGCCCGCGGCTCCCCAAGCATCGCCAGTACCCGCGTGGCCGTGGTCCCGATATGGTCGTGCAGGGCCAGCAGCGCCGCGGCGTCCCGCGCCAGCACCGCATCGGCCAGACGCTGGTGCGCGCCTGCCATGCGGCCCCAATCCTCGGTCGCGCTCTTCATGAGCCGGCGATACCGCGTGGTCTGCATGTAGAGCTCGTCGCAGAAGGCCCGCAGCGAGACCAGCGGACAGGCCGCGATCAGCGCCCGGTGGAAGCGGTGATGCTTGGCCTCGTAGATGTCGAGCCAGGCCTCGCCGGCCGTCCGCCGCTCGACCTCCCGCTTCAGCAGGGACAGGGAGGTGACGATCTCGTCCTCCCAGGCTGCCCCGCCTTCCTCCATCGCCTGGCGCAGCGCCTCCGGCTCCACGAACTGGCGGGACCGGGTGATGTCGAGCAGATGGACCCGCGTGACCGGCGGCACCGAGAAGCCCTTCTGCCCCTCGAACACCACGAAGCCCTCGGCGGCGAGGCGGGACAGCGCCTCGCGCAGCGGCGTCGCGCCAAAGCCGAAGCGGGCGGTCAGGTCGCGCAGGCGCAGCCGCGCCTCGGGCGCCAGAACACCGGCGACGATGTCGTCCCGCAATCTCTGCGTCGCGGCCTCGACGGCGGTGGCAGGAACGATATCCATATCGAAAATATATTTCATCTTGTCATATCGATCAACAACGTCATGATCCCGCCCATTCGGGAGAAAACGGAGCGCCCATGGCCCAGCGAGATGCCACCCACGACCCTGCGCGCCGCAGCTGGGTCGACAGCGCCAATGCGCCGGGGGCGGATTTCCCCATCCAGAACCTGCCTCTCGGCGTGTTCAGCGCCGGGCTTGCCGGGCCGCGCTGCGGCGTGGCGATCGGGGACCAGATCCTGGACCTGAGGGCTGCGGTCGATGCCGACCTGGTCATGAATCCGGTCGTGAAGGAGACCTCGCTGGCCGGGCTGATGGCGCAGGGTCGCGCGGCGTCGGCCGCGCTGCGGGCGGAGGTCTCGGCGCTGCTGTCCGAAGGTGCCGTGCCGCGGCCGGATGTGCTGGTGCCGATGTCCAGGGCGCGGATGCACCTGCCGACCAGCGTGCGCAACTTCTCCGACTTCATGGCGAGCTACGACCATTGCGCGCGGCTCGGCGTGCGGCGCGATCCGAAGAACCCCCTACCCCCGGCTTTCCGGCAATTGCCGGTGGCGTACCATTCGCGCGCTTCGTCGGTGCGCGTGTCGGGGGAGGCGGTGACCCGCCCGCATGGCCAGTGGCAGCGCCAGGACGGGTCCATGCAGTTCGGTCCGACCGAGGCGATGGACTACGAACTCGAAATGGCCGTCTGGATCGCCGGCGACAATGCGATCGGCGAGCCCGTGCCGATGTCCCGCGCGCCCGATCGCATCTTTGGCTACGGGCTGTTGAACGACTGGTCCGTGCGCGACGTGCAGCGGTGGGAGATGCCGCCGCTCGGGCCGTTCCTCGGCAAGTCGGTCTCCACCTCAGTGTCTGCCTGGATCGTCACCGCCGAGGCGCTGGCACCCTTCGAGATCCCCGCACCGGTGCAGGACCCGCCTGCCCTGCCCTATCTCGACAGCGCGTGGAACCGGTCGAACGGCGCGCTGTCGGTGCGCATGACGGCGGCGATCCTCACCTCGCGCATGCGTGCGGAAGGTGCGGCGCCCTTCATCCTGACCGACACGCAATTCGCCGGCATGTACTGGACCGCCGCGAGCATGGTCGCGCATCACGCGACCAATGGCTGCAACCTGCTGGCGGGCGACCTGCTCGGCAGCGGCACCGTCTCCGGCCCCGAGGAGACGGCGCGCGCCTGCCTCGCCGAGATCGGCCTGACCGGCCCGATCACCCTGCCCAATGGCGAGACTCGAAAGTGGATCCAGGATGGCGACGAGATCGTCTTCCGCGCCCGCGCCGAGGCGCCCGGTGCCGTGCCGATCGGCTTCGGCGAATGCCGCGGCGTGCTGAACCCGGCCATCGCCTGGCCCGCCTGAATCAAGAACGAAGGAAACGCCCCATGGCCCGTCGTATCATCGACATCTCGGTCGCGCTGAAGTCCGGCATCGCCTCCGACCCACCGCGATCCCTGCCGGAGATCGAGTATCTCGACCACAAGATGACCGCGCCGGGCATGGCGCAGGAATTCGGCATCCGCGAGGACGAGTTACCGGAAGGCAACTACGCCGCCGTGGAACGCGTGAAGATCAGCACGCACAACGGCACGCATTTGGACGCGCCTTACCACTTCTTCCCGCGCATGAACGAGCGCACGGTGCCTGGCGGCGAACCGTCCTGGCGGATCGACGAGATCCCGCTCGACTGGTGCTTCCAGCCCGCGGTCAAGCTCGACTTCCGGCATTTCGACCACGGCTATGTCGCGACGCCGGGCGACGTGCAGGCGGAACTCAAGCGCATCGGCCATACGCTGAAGCCGCTGGAGATCGTGGTGGTGAACACCTCGGCCGGCGCGCGCTATGGGGAGGACGACTACATCCACTCCGGCTGCGGCATGGGCAAGACGGCGACGCTGTGGCTGCTGGAACAGGGGGTGCGCGTGACGGGCACCGATGGCTGGTCCTGGGATGCGCCCTTCTCGCTGACGAAGAAGAAGGTGCAGGCGACCGGCGATGCCGGGCTGATCTGGGAAGGCCACCGCGCCGGGCGCGAGATCGGCTACTGCCACATCGAGAAGCTGTCGAAGCTGGAAACCCTGCCCTCGAACGGCTTCATGGTCGCCTGCTTCCCGGTGAAGGTACATCGCGGTTCGGCCGGCTGGACCCGCGCCGTCGCGATCATCGAGGAGTGATCGCCATGCGCCGCACACTTCTCGCCCTCGCTTTGCTCGCGCCCGTCGCGGCCGCCGCCCAGACCTTCCCCGACCGTCCCATCACCATCGTGCTCCCCTATGCGCCGGGCAGCGCGTCGGATGCCTATGGCCGCGCGCTCGGCGAGCACATCACGCGGCTGATGGGCCAGCCGGTGGTGCTGACCAACCGCGATGGCGGGTCGGGCGTTGTGGGGATGCGCTTCGTCGCGCAATCCGCACCCGATGGGCATACGCTCGGCCTGACGCCCGTCACACCGGTGGTGGTGCAGCCGCATATGGTGCGCAACCTCGGCATCGGGCCGGACAGCTTCGCGCCGGTCTGCGGCACGAATGAGAACGTGATCGGCGCCGTCGTCGCCGCCAACAGCCCGATCCGCGACCTGCCCGGCCTGGTGGCGGAAGGCCGGCGCCGGACGCTCACCTTCGGCAGCCCCGGGCCGAATTCCCTGCCGCAGCTCGCCATGGTGCGGGTGACGCGCGCGACCGGAGTGGAGTTCACCCACATCCCGTTCCGCGGCGATCCGCCGCATCTGAATGAACTGCTGGCCGGGCGGCTGGATTTCTCGGCCGCCGTCGTCGCCTCGGCGAGCGGGCTGATCGATGGCGACCGGCTGCGGCTGATCGCGGTGTTCTCCGCGCGCCGCCATCCGGACTACCCCAACGTGCCGACCGCGCGCGAACAGGGGATCGATGCGCAGCAACTAAGCCAGGTCGGCATCTATGCCCCGCGCGGCACGCCGGAGCCGATCATGGCCAAGCTGGAAGAAGCCTGCCGCACCGGCACGGAGGACGAGGCCTTCCGCCGTGTCGCCGCGACGCGCCGCGTGCCGGTGAACTTCATGTCGCGCGCCGACTTCACCGCCATGGTGCACAGCGAATACGAAGCCTATGGCCGTATCCTGCGCGAATTGGGCGTGCAGCCCGAATAGCGATCGATTAGCCGCCCTGCCAGACGATATGGCCGCGCAGGGCGGCCGGATCGGCGCGCGTCCAGCCCTTGCCCGTGGCGTAGGTCACCATGTCGGCGAACTGCCCGCGCCAATCCGCCCAGTCCGATCGCTGCGACGCCTCGATCAGCCAATCGATGGATACCCAGGCGTGGTCGCTGCCGTCGAAATCGACGATGCCGCGCAGCGCCACGGCAAGCGCGGGCAGCGCCTCCGGCGTCGCGGCGACGATGACGCTGAAGCGGCGGAGCTCCGTCGCCTCCGCCAGGCGGGCCGGCTGGCCGGGCGCGAGGTGGACCTCCATCCCCTCATTCCACCGTCACGCTCTTCGCCAGGTTGCGCGGCTGGTCCACATCCGTTCCCTTCAGCACCGCGACGTGATAGGCGAGCAGCTGCACAGGAATGGCGTGCAGGATCGGTGCGGAGAAGGCCCCGACGCGCGGCAGCACCACCACACGCTCGGCGAAGGCGCGCAGCCGGGACGCGCCGAGGTCGTCGGTGAACGCCATGATGCGCCCGCCGCGCGCCGCCGCTTCCTGCAGGTTCGACGCGGTCTTCTCGAACATCGGCCCGGAGGGGCAGAGCGAGATCACCGGCACGGCTGAATCGATCAGCGCGATCGGCCCATGCTTCATTTCGCCGGCCGCATAGCCCTCGGCGTGGATGTAGCTGATCTCCTTGAGCTTCAGCGCGCCTTCCATGGCGATGGGAAACAGGCTGCCGCGGCCGAGGAACAGCACGTCGCGTGCCTTGGCGACCTCCGCCGCCATGGCGCGGATCTCCTCATCCTGTTCCAGCACCTGCGCGGCGTGGCCCGGCACTTCCAGCAGGGCAGCGGTCAGCGCCGCTTCATCCTTGGCGGAGATGGTGCCACGCGCGCGACCGAAGCCGATCGCCAAGCATGCCAGCACGGCGAGCTGCGCGGTGAAGGCCTTGGTCGAGGCGACGCCGATCTCGGGGCCGGCGACGGTCAGCACGGCGCCATCGGCTTCGCGCGCCATGCTGCTTTCCGGCACGTTGACGACCGCGACGACCTTCTGGCGGTTCCGCTGCAGCAGATGCATCGCCGCCATCGTGTCCGCCGTCTCGCCGGACTGGCTGACCAGCAGCGCCGCGCCACCTTCCGGCAGCGGCGGCTCGCGGTAGCGGAACTCGCTCGCCACATCGGCATCGACGGGAATGCGCGCCAGTTGCTCGATCCAATAGCGCCCGACCTGGCCGGCCAGGAAGGCCGAACCGCAGGCGGTGATGGTCATGCGCGGCACGGTGGCGGGGTCGAAGGGCAGCGGCGGCAGGGTCACGCTGCGCGTCATCGGGTCGAGGTACTGGGTCAGCGTGTCGCCGAGCACGACCGGATGCTCGTGCAGTTCCTTCTCCATGAAGTGGCGATAGTTACCCTTGCCGGTCGCGGCACCCGAGACCGCGGTCAGGCGGATCTCGCGTTGCACCGACACGTCGTTCAGGTCGAAGAAGCGCGCGCCGGCATCGTCCACCACCGCCCAGTCGCCTTCGTCGAGATAGGCAATGCGCCGCGTCAGCGGCGCGAGCGCCAACGCGTCGGAGCCGACGAACATCTCGCCATCGCCATAGCCGACGGCGAGCGGCGCGCCCTGCCGCGCGCAGATCAGCTTGCGCGGATGACCGGCGAAGACCATGGCGAGCGCATAGGCGCCATGGGCGCGCTTCAACGCGGTGCTCGCGGCCTGCTCGGGCGTCAGCCCCTCGGCGAGGTTCTGGTCCACCAGGCGGGCGAAGGTCTCGGTGTCGGTCTCCGTCTCGAAGACCTGGCCCTTGGCTTCCAGCTCGGCGCGCAAATCGGCATGGTTCTCGATGATGCCGTTGTGTACGACGGATACGCGCGGCGTGCCGTGCGGGTGAGCGTTGCGTTCGGTCGGCGCACCATGCGTGGCCCATCGCGTGTGACCGATGCCCGTGGTGCCCGGCAGCGGTGAGGCATCGAGCACGGCGGCGAGATTGCCGAGCTTGCCTTCCGCCCGGCGGCGGTCGATGTGGCCGTTGACCAGCGTGGCGATGCCGGCGCTGTCATAGCCGCGATATTCCAGGCGGCGCAGCGCCTCCAGGATGCGCGGCGCTGCTGCTTCGCGCCCGACGACGCCGACGATTCCGCACATGGTCCCGCTACCCCTTCTTGCCCTTGAAGCCGCGCCCCGGCTTCATCGCCTGCTGCCCGCGCGCGATCGCCAGCGCATCGTCCGGCACGTCCATGGTGATGACGCTGCCCGCGCCGACCAGCGCCCGCGCACCGACATGCACGGGCGCGACGAGGGCGGTGTTGCTGCCGATGAAGGCGCCATCCCCGATCGCGGTGCGGTGCTTGCGCACGCCATCATAGTTGCAGGTGATGGTGCCGGCGCCGATATTCGCCCCCGCGCCGATGCTGGCATCGCCAAGATAGGCGAGATGGTTCGCCTTCGCCCCCTCCCCCAGCGTCGTCGCCTTCAGCTCGACGAAATTGCCGACATGCGCGCGCGGTTCGACCACCGTGCCCGGGCGCAGCCGCGCATAGGGGCCGATGATCGCATCGCGCCGCACCACGCAGCCTTCCAGATGGCTGAAGGCACGGATCGTCGCACCCTCCTCGACCGTCACGCCGGGGCCGAAGACGACATGCGGTTCCACCAGCACATCGGCGGCGAGGCGCGTGTCATGCGACAGGAACACCGTCTCGGGCGCCGTCATGGTCACGCCGGCGTCCATCGCGGCGAGGCGCAGCGCGGATTGCAGCGACGCCTCGGCGTCGGCGAGTTCGGCGCGGCTGTTGATGCCCCGCAACTCGGCCTCCGGCGCTTCCACCGCACGCACGCGAAGGCCCTCGGCGCGCGCCAGCGCAACCACGTCGGTCAGATAGTATTCGCCCTTGCTGTTGTCGTTGCGCACCGCCGACAGCCAGCGGGACAGGTTGGCCGAACCAGCGCAGACCACGCCCGCATTGCACAGCCCGACGGCGCGTTCGGCCTCATCCGCATCGGCCCATTCGACAACGCGTTCGACGATACCATCCGCCCCGGTGATGACCCGGCCGTAGCGACCCGGATCGGCGGGGCGCATCGCCAACAGCACGAGGTCCGCATCGGCCCGCGCGGCGAGCAGCCGTTCGAGCGTCGCCTCGGTGACCAGCGGGTTGTCGCCATACAGGACCGCGACATCGCCCGGATGCCCGCCGAGCAGCGACATCGCCTGCAGCGCCGCATGCCCGGTGCCGAGCCGTTCCCGCTGCACCACCACGTCGTGCGGCGCGACGGCGGCTTCGAGGTCCGGCATGTCCGGCCCGACCACCACGGCGATCCGCCCGAAGCGCGCCTCGCAGGCGGCGAGGAGATGCCGGATCATCGGTCGCCCCCCCAGCGGATGCAGGACCTTCGCCCGGGTGGAGCGCATGCGGGTACCGAGACCCGCGGCGAGGATGATGGCGGCAGCAGACATGCCTTCCGGTAACAAGTCGTGCCGCGCCGCGTCCAGCGTGGAGGCGGTCAAGTTGCTTTGCGGCATGTGTCGGCTGGCCCCGTCCCGGTCATGGTGCGACCCATGATCGCACCGGCGTGCCGCATCACGAAGCGATCCCGGCCCTTGCGGGGCGCGCCCGGGCGGCATACCCGTCCTACATGATCAGGACCGTCGTCTTCGACCTTGATGGCACGCTGGTGGACAGCGCCGCCGACATCCATGCCTCGCTGGACCGGCTGATGGCCGCCCAGGGCCTGCCGGGCTTCACGCGCGCCGAGGTGATCGGGATGATCGGCGACGGGGTGCGCGCCCTGGTGACCAAGGCGCTGACCGCCCGCGGCCGCCCCTTTGACGAGGCGGCGCTGGATGCCTTCGTCGCCGACTACACCGCCGAGGCGACCGCCCGGACCCGGCCCTTCGATGGCATCCCGGCCGCGCTGGACAGCCTGGCCGCAGAGGGCTGGCGCATGGCGGTCTGCACCAACAAGCCCGAGGCGGCGGCGCGCAAGCTGCTTGAGGAACTGGGCCTGGCGGGCCGCTTCGCCGCCCTCGGCGGGGGCGATTCCTTCCCGGTCCGCAAGCCGGACCCTGGGCATCTGCTCGCGACGCTCGCCGCGGCCGGCGGGGCGAAGGACCGCGCGGTGATGATCGGCGACCACCGCAACGACGTGCAGGCCGCAGCCGGCGCCGGCGTGCCCTGCATCTTCGCGGGCTGGGGCTATGGCCCCCTCGCGATGGCCGATGGCGCGCCGGTGGCCGCCACGCCGCATGACTTGCACGGGATGATCAACACGCTACTGGCCTGACGGGCCGATCCGCACGAGGTCGAGCCGCATCGAGCCGAAGATGGTGGAGGGGAAATCCACCCTTACCGGCATGGGCGGCAACCCGGCGCCGAGCACGGCGATCCAGGCCTCGGCTTCGCGCGGGCGGCCCGCCTCGGCCGGGTCGTCGCTGCGCCGGAAGCCCGCGACCAGGCGGCTTTCGAGCCGGCAGCGCAGCGCCTGGCCCGAGACGCCCGCCACCGGCGCGGTGCCGATGCCCAGCGTCCGCGAGGACCATTCCAGCCGCCGCCGCCCGTCGAACACCGCCCCCGCCAGGTCGCAGCGCCCGGTTGCCGCCGAGGCCAGCGACAGCCGCACCAGCGCCGAGAGGCTGTCGATCGTGCCCGCCATCTGGTCCGGCGGCACGGGGATGCGGTCCGGCCCGTCGGGCGGTTCCAGCACGGCAAGGCGCGGCGATCCGCCGAGGTAGTCCAGCACCGTCCGGCGCGCCCCGCTGCGCCAGTTGCCCTCGGACATGTAGCGCAGCGGCCGCACCTCCCGCCCCACCAGGCCGCCCTGCACCTCGGCGCGTTGCTCGCTCGGCAGGAACAGCCGGGCGAGCCCGCGGGCGCGGGAGATGCTCTCCAGCCGGTAGGAGGTCTCGGTCAGTTGCAGCGCAAGCTGCACATCCACCACCGTCACGCCGGACTGGGAGATGGTGTAGTTCGCCTCGACCGGCATGGCGCGCGCAGCCGGGACGCCGCCGGCAAGGGCGACAGCAGCCAGCAGCGCGGCGGCGTGGCGTGGCGTCATGCCCACAAGAATGGCGCATGCCGCGGCCGGAACAAGGGGGCGGGCGCTTGACACCCCCACCCACCCCCTTCTATGTCCGCGCTCCCTGCTGGATGGGCGCGTAGCTCAGCGGGAGAGCATTCGCTTCACACGCGAAGGGTCACAGGTTCAATCCCTGTCGCGCCCACCATCCGCTTCCCAGACAATTCGCCTCATTGGCCATGATTTGCCAGGCCGTGCAGTGTCGGGCCACGAACCATGTGCTCGCCGATTTGCGCTCGGACATGGGCGCGCAGCAGCGACGCGTTTCCGACCATCGCGCCCCGGGAGTTCCAGGCGAGGAGCGTGCTACGCTGAGCCGACAGCATCAGGAGGCTGAGCATGGTGCGGGCAGTTCTGACCGTCATGCTCCTCGCGTCGTTCGGGGCGCGGGCGCAGCCGGCGGGGGGTAGCCTCATGCCTTGTCCGGCGACCGGCGAAGGCTTCGGTGGCGGCTGTGCCTGCTGGCGCGTGGAACCGGCGCCCGTATGGGGGACGGGCAGCTACACCGCGGCGAGCGGGATCTGCAGCGCGGCGGTACATGCGGGCGTGATCCGGGAGACAGGGGGCACGGTGCGCGTGGTGCCCGAGCCCGGGCAATCCGCCTATGCGGGCAGTGTGCGCAATGGCGTCACGTCGGGCACACACGGTTCGGCAGCGTCGGGTTTTCGCGTCGAGCGGCTGACCGGGGGGTGGGGCTCTGCGCCACGTCAATGACGTCGGGGCGCTAACAGCGATTGCCCAGCCTATTCGGTTCATTGTGAACCCCTTCCGGCAAACGCGGGTGAACGATGTCCCGCGGGCTTGTCGAGGGGGGCCGCACACCACCCCCGGCACACCCCCTGTCGGTGCAGATCCGCCAACGGCCACGGGCGGTGCCAATCTGCGGCCGCAGAGAGCGCGGGCACGACTTGGAATACCTCGAAAGGATGTCGCTCGGGCTTGACCTCGGCATCCTGCTGCGTACCGCCGCCGTGGCTCTGAGCCAGCGCGGCGCCGTGTAGCGCGCGCGGCGCAGCACGGCTCAGTACGATTTCGGCAGCCCCAGCACCCGTTCCGCGAGGTGGCTCAGGATCAGCTCGCGGCTGACCGGGGCGATGCGCGGGATCAGGCTTTCGCGCAGGTATCGCTCGACATGGTATTCCTGGGCATAGCCCATGCCGCCATGCGTCATCACCGCCGTCTCGGCGGCCGTGAATCCGGCCTCGGCGGCCAGGTACTTCGCGGCATTGGCCTCGGCGCCGCATTCCTTGCCGGCGTCGTAGAGTGCGGCGGCCTTCATCGTCATCAGCCAGGCCGCTTCCAGATTCGCCCAGCAGCGCGCCAGCGGATGCTGGATCGCCTGGTTCTTTCCGATCGGGCGATTGAAGACGATGCGTTCCTTCGCGTAGGTCGCGGCCCGGCGCAGCGCGGCATGGCCGATACCCACCGCCTCGGCGGCGATCAGCATGCGCTCGGGGTTCATCCCGTGCAGGATCTGCCTGAAGCCCGCGCCCTCGGCACCAATGCGGTCCTCCTCCGGGATCTCCAGCCCGTCGAAGAACAGCATGTTCGAATCGACGGCGTGGCGGCCCATCTTCTCGATCAGCCGCACCTCGACCTTCGACCGGTCGAGCGCGGTGTAGAACAGCGTCAGCCCATCCGTCTTGCGCTTCACCTGGTCGAGCGGCGTGGTGCGCGCCAGCAGCAGGATGCGGTCCGCCACCTGCGCCGTGGAGATCCAGATCTTCTGCCCGGTCACGACGTACCGGTCGCCGCGCTTTTCCGCGCGCGTCTTCAGTTCCGTCGTGTTCAGGCCGGCATTGGGTTCGGTGACGCCGAAGCAGGCCTTCTCGCGGCCCGCGATCAAGGGGGGAAGGAAGCGCTGCTTCTGCGCCTCGGTGCCGAAGACCACGACCGGGTTCAGGCCGAAGATGTTCATGTGGATGGCCGAGGCGCCGGTCATGCAGGCGCCGGATTCGGCGACCGCGCGCATCATGACGGTCGCCTCCATCATGCCGAGGCCGCCGCCGCCATACGCCTCCGGCATGGCGATGCCGAGCCATCCGCCTTCGGCCATGGCCGCGTGGAAATCGTGGGGAAAAACGCCATCCCGATCGCGCGCGAGCCAATAGGCGTCGTCGAAGCGCTCGCAGAGGCGCAGCACCTGGGCGCGTAGTTCTTCCTGGTCGTCCGTCAGCGAAAACTGCACCGCGCTTCCCCCATATGCGTCTTGCCGGCGGGAAACTGCGGGACGGTTCCAAGGGGGTCAATGCGCGAACGCCGCCACGGACCCCGCAGCGGCGTTCGTTCCGGAAAGGCGGGCCAGGGCATCACCCCCGGCCCGGCCAGGTTCAGCGCGGCGTCGCGGGGGCGGCCGGGGCGGCGGGCGCAGCCGGGGCCGCCGGGGCGGCGCCTGGGCGACCCGGACCACCCGCGCCGCGGTGACGGATCTCGTCGCGCGACAGGGCGCCGTCGCCGTTCTGGTCGGCCGCGCGGAAGGCTGCCTCGAACATCGGGCGCAGCTCATCCATCGTGACCTTGCCGTCGAGGTTCGCGTCGATGAAGCGGAACATCGCGGCACCGCGTTCCTGCATCCGCTCGCGCATCGCCTCGGGCGGGGCGCGGCGGCCAGCGGGGCGCTGCGCCTCCATGTAGGCGCGGAACTCCTCGATGGTGACGCCGCCATCCTTGTTGGCGTCGATCTCGGTGAAGCGGGCCTGCAGCCAGGTCGTGCCTTCTTCCCGCGTCACGCGGCCGTCATTGTTCGCGTCGGCACGGGCGAAGGCCTCGCCCATCGCGAAACCGCCATCACCACGACGGCCGTGATGCGGGCCATGGCCAGCCGGGCCACCGTGCCAGCCCGGCCCGCCAGCCGGCGGCGGGCCGCCCGGGGCCGGCTGCGCCACCGCGAGGCCCACGCTGCCCGCCAGAAGCACCGCACCCAGCGCCGCGATCGTCGTCTTCCTCATGGTCTCAGTCCTTTCTTCTGCGGCCTTACGCCGCTGAGAGGAAACTGGCCCCTCCGTGTAACGCTCGCATTGCGGCAGGCGCTTGACAGGGTGAGGAAGCGTAACCCGAACGTGTTCAGGGTGTGCCCGGCTCGCCCAGGTCCCACCACATTCCGGCGAATGCGAGGATGCCTTCGCGTGCCGGGGCGATCAGGAAATGCTCGTCCGGCCCGTGCTGCTTGCAGCCATTGTAGGAATGCGGGACCCAGACCAGCGGGACGTGCAGGTGATCGACGAAGACATCGCCCGGCAATCCGCCCGAGGAATTCGGGATGATCTGCACCTTCTTCCCGAGTGACTTCGCCATCGATGCCTGCGCCCAGCGCACCCAGGGGTGGTCGGGATCGGTGCGGGATGCCGGCATGCGCAGCCCGGCGTTCTCCACCGCGATGTCCTGGAAGCCGTGCGCGTCGAGATGGTCACGCACCGCCTTGCCAAAGGTCGCGGGATCGCTGTCCACGGTGTAGCGGACCTGCATATGCGCGCGCGCCTCCGGGGCGACGGCATTCACCGGGTTCTCCGGCCGGCCAGAGACCATCGCCAGCACGATCAGGCTGTTCCAGCCATAGATCTTCTCGGCGGAGGTCAGTCCAGGTTCGCCCCACCCCTCGTCGATCGTGGCCGCGCCATCGCCGCCGCCGACCGGGCAGCCATCGAGCACCGCGCGCACCGAATTCGACACGGAAGGCGGCAGGATGCCGCGCACCAGTACGCGGCCGTTGCGGTCCATCATGGTGGCGAGCGCATGCGACAGCAGGATCGCCGGGTCGCGCGTCAGCCCGCCCCAATGGCCGGAATGCACGCCGCCCGGACGCAGCTTCAGCGCCAGGTCGAAGTGGAAGGTGCCGCGCGTGCCGGTCGCGATCGTCGGGATGCCGGGTTCGACGCGCGGGCCGTCCGAGGCGATCAGCACGTCGGCCTTCAGTTCCTCGGCATTGGCGGCGATGAAGTCGCGCAGGCCGGTGGAGCCGCGCTCCTCGGCCATCTCCAGCACGACCTTCACGTTGAAGCCGAGCTTGCCGCCGCGCTCCGCGATCACCGCTTCAAGGGCGGCGATGTTCAGTGCGTGCTGGCCCTTGTTGTCGGCGGTGCCGCGGCCGTACCAGCGGTCGCCTTCCTCGATGAGCTTCCAGGGTTCGAGGCCCTTGCGCCACTGGTCTTCCAGCCCGCGCACCGTATCGCCGTGGCCATACAACAGCACCGTCGGGCGCTTCGCGTCCTCGATGCGCACAGCGGTCAGGATCGGACCAAAGCCCGCGCGCGGATTGAGCCGCACCTGCACGGTGAAGCCGAGCCGTTCCAGCCACGGCCGGATGGCGCCGTTCAGGTAGCGGTCGAGATCGGCCTCGCGCCCTTCCTCCTGCGCGGTGGAGGGGATGGCGACGAGGTCCGACAGCAGCGACTTGAAGCCGCCATCGTCGAAGAAGGATGTGGCGCGGGACAGGGCGCCTTCGCGGGTTGCCATGATGCGGTGTCCCTCCTCAGACGATCTGGTTGACCAGCGCGCTCTCGCCGCGCTGCAGGCGGGCGATGTTCTCGACCATGAAGTCGAGGACGTTGTCCTCGTACATATGCGTCTCGCCGCCGGTATGCGGCGTGACCAGCACGTTCGGCATGGCCCAGAGTGGGCTGTCGGCCGGCAGCGGTTCATCCGCCGTCACGTCGAGCGCCGCACCGACGATCTTCCCCGCCTGAAGGGCCGCGATCAGCGCCGGTTCGTCGATGACGCGCCCGCGCGCGACGTTGATGATCTGCGCGGTCGGCTTCAGCGCCGAGAGGGCCGCCGCATCCACCAGCCCGCGCGTCTCATCCGTCAGCGGGCAGGACAGGATCAGGAAATCGGCGCGCGGCAGCAGCGACTTCAGGTCGCGGAAGGAATGCACCTCATCCGCGCCCTCGGGCCCGCCGGCGACGTTCTGCCGCACGCCCACGACCTTCATCCCGAAGGCCTTGCACAGCCGCGCGATGCGCCCGCCGATGCGCCCCAGGCCCACCACGACAGCGGTCTTGCCGAAGGCCTCGTCCTCGCGCTTCGCGAAATCGCCCTGCATGCCGCGCCAGATGCGCTTGGCCTGGTTGTCGCGCGCTTCGGGGATGCGGCGCAGCAAAGCGAGCATCAGCGCGATGGCGTGGTCGGACACCGCATTGGCGTTGATGCCCTGCCCGCTCGCCAGCCGGATGCCAGCCTTCTTCAGCACCTCGCGGTCATACTGGTCGGTGCCGGCGGAGCAGGATTGGATGAAGCGCAGCTTCGGCGCGATCGCCGGGATGTCGTTGCGCCACATGCCGGAGCAGACCAGCACATCGGCCTGCGCCAGGTTGGCGTCGAGTTCCTCGCGCGAGCGCGCCTCGATGAAGCGGATGCCGGTGTTGCGCGGGGTGAAGCGGTCGCCGAAGCGGTAGGCGACATGGGCGAAAAGGACGGTCAGTTGGTCGCGCGGCGGCAGCATCGATCGGGACTCCCGGTTCAGGTCGGGCGCGACCCTGGCCTCGGCCCCGCTGCCGCGCAAGGGGCCGGGGAACGGCTCAGCGGCGGACGGTGCCGGTTGTGCTGCTGGTCGCGGATCCGCCGCCGCCATTGCCGCCGCCACCCGCGCCGCCGGCGAACAGAACCGCCGCGACGGCCGCCGCCGCCATCCCCGCCGCGGCCAGGGCGGACGGGCCGGACAGGGTCTCGCCGCTTGGGGCAACCATGACCATGCGCTGCTGCTGCGGCAGTGGCGCGGGGGCAAGGCGCGGACGCGGTGGCGCCTCCCCGCGCGGGGCGATCACCACCGCGCTGCCCGGCGGCACGACCACGCTGCGCGTCTGCTGCGCCATGGCGACGCTCGGCAGCAGCGCGATCAGAGCAAGAATTCTACTCATGGTAGAATTCTCTAAGACGAATTTCCCCACAGAACAAGATCAGCCAGCACTCAGCCCTGCCGGGAGCCGAGCCGCTGAGGCAGGGCTGCGCCGGATGGGCTGCTCATGCGCCAATCCCCCGCCTTCGCACGCGCCTCCACCTCCTCGGCCAGCAGTGCCAGGACCGCCTCGGTCGCGCGGCCGGGCGGGCGGTCGGGCGGCAGCGCCAGCACGACATGCCGCCGGATCGCCGGCCGCACCAACGGGGCCACCAGCATCCGCCCTTCCTGCTCCTCCCGCCGGATCGCCGAGCGAGGCAGGATCGCGAAGCCAAGCCCGCATTCCACCAGGTCCTTCAGCACCAGGAAGGAATCGGCCTCATGCTTCAGGTTGAGCGTGACACGGGCCCGCCCGGCCGCCGCATCCACGATGGCGCGCAACCCATGCGGGCGGCTTGGCAGCACCAGCGGGTGGTGGGCGGCCGCGGCCAGCGTCACCGGCACCTCCGGCGACAGGCCGCTGCCTGGCGGTCCCGCGAGGACCAGGCCTTCGACGAACAGATCGCGCACCGGCAGGTGGAAGTCGGTCGCCTGCCCATAGAGCAGCGTCGCATCCGTCCCGCCACGCTGCACCCATTCGATCAGGTGGCCGGTATAGCCTTCGACCACGCGCAGCGAGACCTCGGGGTGTCGCTGCGCGACGCGCCGGGACAGCGGCCCGGCCAGCACGGCGGCGACCGTCGGCATCATGCCGAGCGCGACCTGCCCGGCCACGGCGCCGGCCAGCGCGCGGACCTCGGCGATCGCGCCCTCCAGTTGCCGCATGGGGCCACGGACGCGGGCCAGCAGGGCCTCGCCCGCCTCGGTCAACGCCATGCCCCGGCCGTGGCGCGTGAACAGCGCGAGGCCAGCCTCGGTTTCCAGCAGCCGGACCTGGCGCGACAGCGCGGGCTGCGCGATCCGCAGCCGATCGGCGGCCCGGCTGAGGGAACCGGCCTCGGCGATCTCCCGGAAGGTCCGCAATTGCCGCAGATCCATCGCACTACCCATAGCATTCCTTGATGGATGCTATCCGTCATTTCGAATTCAACGAAGGGCGAAGAGGCCCCATAAGGGCGCGATCCGATCCGGGCGAGATGCCGAGGGAGGGACGGCCGTGGCCGGGATGGTGCTGCCACGGCGCGTCGACCCGATGCCTTGCCAGCCCGCCCACCGGGCCGTAATCCCAATGCCAGCGGGAGAGAACCCATGGACACGCAGATGCCAACCGACGCCCATGCCGAGATCCGGGAAGAGGTGCGCAAGCTCTGCACGCGCTTCCCCGGGGAATACTGGCGCGAGCTCGACACCCGCCGTGGCTACCCCACCGAATTCGTCCAGGCGCTGACCGAGGCCGGCTGGCTCTCGGCGCTGATCCCTGAGGAATATGGCGGGTCGGGCCTGCCGCTCTCCGCCGCCGCGGCGATCCTCGAGGAGATCCACGCCTCCGGCTGCAACGCCGCCGCCTGCCATGCGCAGATGTACACGATGGGCACCGTGCTGAAGCACGGCAACGCCGAGCAGAAGCAGAAGTACCTGCCGAAGATCGCGACGGGCGAGCTGCGCCTGCAAGCCTTCGGTGTGACCGAGCCAACCAGCGGCACCGACACCACCGCGCTGCGCACCTTCGCCAAGAAGGAAGGCGACAAGTACATCGTCAACGGCCAGAAGATCTGGACGTCGCGCGCCGAACACTCCGACCTGATGCTGCTACTGGCGCGCACCACGCCGAAGGATCAGGTGAAGAAGAAGACCGACGGGCTGTCGACCTTCCTCGTCGACATGAAGGCAGCCCTTGGCAAGGGCCTGACCATCCGCCCGATCCGCACGATGATGAACCACAATTCGTGCGAGGTCTTCTTCGACAACATGGAAGTGCCGGCAGAGAACCTGGTCGGCCAGGAAGGCAAGGGCTTCCGCTACATCCTCGACGGCATGAACGCGGAGCGCATGCTGATCTCGGCCGAGTGCATCGGCGACGCCAAGTGGTTCATCAACAAGGCGGTGGAATATTCCAAGCAGCGCGTGCTGTTCGGCCATCCGATCGGCAGGAACCAGGGCGTGCAGTTCCCGATCGCCAAGGCCTATGCCGCCATGCGCGCGGCTGAGGCCCTGTTGCAGAAGGGCCTGTCGAAGTTCGAGGCCGGACTGCCCTGCGGCGAGGAAGCCAACATGGGCAAGATGATCTGCGCCGAGGCGTCCTGGATGGCCGCCGAGGCCTGCATCCAAACCCATGGCGGCTTCGGCTTCGCCGAGGAATACGACGTCGAGCGCAAGTATCGCGAGGCGCGGCTGTACCAGGTGGCACCCATCAGCACGAACCTGGTGCTGTCCTACATCGGCGAGCATGTGCTGGGGATGCCGCGGAGCTACTGATCATGCCGCGCGATCCGGTGCCGGTGGCCATCGCCTATGACTTCGATGGCACGCTGGCGCCGGGCAACATGCAGGAGCACGTCTTCCTGCCGAAGCTCGGCGTCGAACCCGCGCAGTTCTGGGCGGAAGCCAATGCGCTCGCCGTGGAGCAGCAGGGCGACCGCATTCTGACCTACATGCACCGCATGCTGGAATGGGCGCGCTTCAAGCACCTGCCGGTGCGCAAGGCGGACTGGATAGCGCAGGGCGCGGGCATCACGCTGTTCCCGGGCGTCGAAAGCTGGTTCGACCGGGTGAACGACGCCGCTGCAAAGCGCGGCATCGCTGTCGAGCACTACGTCATCTCCTCGGGGCTGCGCGAGCTGATCGAGGGGACGTCGATCCGCCGGCACTTCCGCGCCGTCTTCGCCTCGGGCTTCCTGTATGACGGATCGGATGTCGCCATCGCACCAGCGGTCGCGGTGAACTACACGACGAAGACGCAGTATCTCTTCCGCATCAACAAGGATGCGCTCGACCTTGCCGACGACACGGCGGTGAACGCGTACAGCCCGCCCGCGGCGCGGCGCGTGCCCTTCACCAACATGATCTTCATCGGCGACGGCGACACCGACATTCCCTGCTTCCGCACGGTGAAGGAACAGGGCGGCCATTCCATCGCGGTGTATCCGGCGGGTGACGCGCAACGCGCCGAGCGCACGCGCAAGCTGATCACCGAAGGCCGCGTGCATTGCGCCGTCCCCGCTGACTACAGCGCGGGCGGCGAGATCGAGCACCGCGTGCTGTCCATTCTCGACCTTCTCGCCGCGCGCGCCGCGGTCACCGCCCCGATGCCGGAGAATAACGCATGAGCGGATCCCGCCCCCTCGAAGGGCTTCTCGTCGTCGCGATGGACCAGGCGGTGGCCGCGCCCTATTGCGCGTCCCGCCTCGCTGATGCGGGCGCGCGGGTGATCAAGGTCGAACGCCCCGAGGGCGATTTCGCGCGCGGCTACGACAAGGTCGCCAACGGCCAGTCCTCCTATTTCGTCTGGCTGAACCGCGGCAAGGAGAGCATCTGCCTCGACATCAAGACGCCCGATGACAAGGCGCTGCTGGAACGGTTGATCGCCAAGGCCGATGTGTTCATCCAGAACCTCGCCCCCGGGGCGATGAAGCGCGCGGGCTTCGGGTCGGAGGATCTGCGAAAGCGGCACCCCCGCCTGATCACCGTCGATATCTCGGGCTACGGCGAGGAAGGCGAATACGCGTCGATGAAGGCGTATGACCTGCTGGTGCAGGCGGAATCGGGCCTTGCCTACATCACCGGCAGGGCGGAAGGGCCGGGGCGCGTCGGTGTGTCGGCCTGCGACATCGCCTGCGGCATGCACGCCTATACCGCGGTGCTGGAGGCGCTGCTGTCGCGTGCCATCACCGGCCAGGGCAAGGGCATCGCCGTCTCGCTCTTCGACGGCATGGCGGATTGGATGACGGTGCCGCTGCTGCAATACGAAGGCACGGGAAAGAACCCGCCGCGCATCGGCCTCGCGCATCCTTCGATCTGCCCCTACGGCGCTTTCCAGACCAAGGACGGGCAGGACGTGCTGATCGCCATCCAGAACGAGCGCGAATGGGCGTCCTTCTGCGCGCATTTCATGGATGAGCCCGACCTGCCGCAGAAGCCCGGCTTCACCGTGAACAACGACCGCGTGGCGCATCGCCCGATGGTGGATGCGCATATCGCAGCGATGTTCGCGACGCTGACGCGGGAGGAATGCGCGGCGAAGCTGCGGCGCGCCAACACCGCCTATGGCTTCGTCAATGATTGCGGTGGACTGCAGAAACACCCGGCACTGCAGCGCGTGCCGGTGCAGACGGAAAAGGGCCCGGTGATGATCGCGCTGCCGCCGGCCAAGCTGTCGGATGGCGTGCGGCCCTTCGGGGCCGTGCCCGCGCTCGGCCAGCACAGCGCGGCGATCCGGGCGGAGTTCGCGGCGTAGGGGCGGGTGATCGGAGACGGTCGCGCGCCCTCTCCGCTCTCGTGTCCCCTGCTCACGTCGGCCGCCTGAAGAACATCATCGGCGAGGCGCGGGTCGGCGCCGCCTGCGCGGGCCGTCCGACCATCATGATCGGCGCCGCGCGATAGGCGTCGAGCCCCCGCCCCGCCACGCCGGCCGCGAGCGGGATGACCTGCGCCCGGTCCGCCCGGTTGGCGAGACCTGGCGGTCCGGCCGCACCGGGGGCGAAGCGCGCCAGCAACGCCGCCTCGGCAGCCGGGTCGCCGGGCGGCCGTCCCTGTTCGCGGGCCCAGGCGGAGAGCACGCGCGCCCGGTAGGGCTCGGCCCGTTCCGGGGTCTGGGAGTGGTAGTGGCCGGCGGCACGCGCCCAATCGCCGCCGGCGGCGCGTAGCTCGGACAGGAACTGCGCCGCATAGCGGGCATTCGCCAGCGGGTCGAAGGCCTGTTCCAGCCCGGCAAAGGCGCTGGGGTGGTGGTGCAGGTTCACCTGCATGCAGCCGATGTCGATGAGGCGGACGCCGCGGGCCTGGAGTTGCCGCACCTCGGCAATCGCTGCCTCCCGCGTCGGGAAGAACATGCCGCGCCCCTCGGCATTGATGGTCCAGGGCCAGGGCGCAGACAGGCCGGTGGTGGGGTCGCGCCGGCCGGACTCCACGCGGCCGATCGCCTGCAGCAGGCCGGGCGGGATGCTCCTTTCGCGTTCCGCGGTCGAGATCGCCGCCCGGCAGGCGGCGCCGGGGTCGGGTGGCGGGGCGGTCTGGGCGTGGGCGGCGGCGGCGAAACCCGCCAGGGCGACCAGTGCACCGTACAGATTCGGCGGGAAGGCCGTGCGTCTCGACATAACGACGCATGCGCAAGGCCCATGCCACGCAACTATTATGCGCGGTCATGCTGCGCCGCGTCATTTTTGCTGCACTGCAAAAATCCCCTTGCGGAGGGCAGCGAAGGCCCCTAAGTTCCGTCCTGCAGCGAGTTGGCATCGCCACTCGCTGTCTTTCTTGGACGTTTCCTCCCTAAACTTGGCGGTGCCTTCGGGCACCGCCTTTCTTTTTTTGGGACGTTTGGAAGAAATAATTCTCCTAATGGAGAAATTCCTTCCCAGAAATGCTGCAGCGCATCACGCGCGCAGGAAGGTCCAATCCGTCTCCGCGAGATGCCCGATCAGGCCGCTGAGGTTCCGCGCCAGCGGCACCAGGCCAGGGCCACGCTCGATCCGCGCCTCATCCATGTAGAGCGCACGGGCGATCTCGATCTGCAGGGCGTGCGTCGCCTCCCGCGGACGGCCGTAATGGCGGGTGACATAGCCGCCCGCATACGGATCGTTCCGGCGCACGCGATAGCCCAGGCCGACCAGGATTTCCTCGACCAGCCGGGTGGCACGCGGGGCGCAGGCGGTGCCGTGGGCGTCGCCGAGCACCATGTCCGGCGGATTGCCGGCCTGCGCCGGATGCGCCGGCATGGAATGGCAATCGACCAGCAGGCAGAAGCCGAAGCGGGCGCGGGTCTCGGCGATCAGCTTCGCCAGGGCGGCGTGATAGGGTTCCCAGCAGCTGCGGATGCGTGCCTCGGCCTCGGAAAAGGCCAAGCGGCGGCGATAGACGGTCTCCCCGGTCGCGACGATGCGCGCGATGGTGCCGAGCCCGGCCCCGACCCGCGGGCTCGATGTATTCACCCAGGGCGGCAGCGGGCCGTCGAACATCCCCGGATCGAGCTCCCAGGGCTCGCGGTTCACGTCGCACCACACGCGCGGGAAGGTCGCGGCCAGCAGCGGCGCGCCGTGGGGCGGGGCGGCGGCGAACAATTCGTCCACGAAGGAATCCTCGCTCCGCCGCAGGGCGAGCGGGGCGAGCCGCGCCTCCGCCACGAGCTCCGCCGGATAGGCCTGGCCGGAATGCGGGGAGGCGAAGACGACCGGCATGGTCTGCCGCGCCGGGCGGTAGATGACGTAGGGCGCGGTCTCGGCGGGCCCTGGAAGGTTCTGGGCGGGAAGGTCCATGTGCAACCGACCAAACCATAGCCCCCGGCGCATGTCACGCGAGAGCCGCATTTTCCCTGGATTAGCGAATTCGTCAGCATCCCTCGCGCAGTGTGGCGCCGATGTCCGGCAAGGCAAAAGGTCCGCGGGGCGGCGGCACCATCGTCATCAGGCGCGAGGAAGGCGGCGAGGCCGGCCACCATGGCGGCGCCTGGAAGGTCGCCTATGCCGATTTCGTCACGGCGATGATGGCCTTCTTCCTGCTGATGTGGCTGCTCAATGCCACCACCGAGGAACAACGCCGGGGCCTCGCCGACTATTTCGCGCCAACCAATCTGTTGGCGCGCTCCGTGTCCGGCTCCGGCCAACCCTTCGGCGGGCGCACGCCGAATGATGAGGGCAATGTCACATCGACCAGCGGCGTGACCACCATCCAGCCCGGCCGCCTGCCCGCGGTGATGGACATTGAGGAAGACGACACCGACACGCCGGCGCGGCCGATGCCCCGGCGCGACGGCCCGCCGGGGCCGGAGGACGCCGAGGCACCACGCCTGGCCGTCGCCAGCCCGCCCGGCGCCCATGCCGGGCCGGAAGCCCCACGCGGCGGCCCGGCCGAGGCCCCCGCCACCGAGGCGCGGCCCGAGGCGATCGGCGAGGCGGAGCTGCGCCGCGAGCTCGCCCGACGCGAGCGCGCATCCTTCGAGCAGGCCGCCGCGCAGATCCGCGAGACGGTGGCGGCCGACCCGGCGCTGGCCGATCTCGCGCGGCAGATGCTGGTGGAGCAGACGTCGGAGGGGCTGCGCATCCAGCTGATCGATGCGGAACGCCAGCCGATGTTCGCCCTCGGCGGCAGCGCGCCGAACGACCGCGCGCGGGCGCTGCTGGCGCGCGTCGCGCAGGCCGCGTCCCGGCTGCCCAACCCGATCGCCATCGCCGGGCATACCGATGCGACGCCGTTCCGCGGCGGCGGCGACCGCAGCAACTGGGACCTGTCGGCCGAGCGGGCCAATGTCACCCGCCGGCTGCTGACGGAGGCTGGCCTGCCGGAGGGCCGCATCCGCAGCGTCAGCGGGCATGCCGATCGCGACCTGCTGCAACCCGATGCACCTGCCGCCGCGGCCAATCGCCGCGTCTCCATCACCGTGCTGCGCCAGGTTCCGGACGCCGCGCCATGATCTCGCTCGCCGGTCTCGGCTTCCTGCTTGCCTGCGTGTTCGGCGGCTACATCGCCGCCGGCGGCAAGATGGACATCATCCTCAAGGCGCTGCCCTTCGAATTCGCCATCATCGGTGGTGCCGCGGTGGGCACGCTGGTCATGGCGAACAGCGTGTCCGGCCTCAAGCATGTCGGCGGTGGCTTCGGGAAGCTGCTGAAGGGCGCGAAATATTCGCGGCGGGACTACATGGACCTGCTGTCCCTGCTCTACTACCTGGTGCGCCTCGCCCAGACCAAGGGGCCGATGGCGCTGGAGCCGCATATCGAGAAGCCCGAGGAAAGTGCCGCCTTCGCGAAGTTCCCGCGCATCGCGGCGGACCACCATGTGGTCCACCTGATCTGCGACTACCTGCGCATGGTCGGCATGAATGCCGACGACCCGCACCAGATCGAGGATGTGATGGCGAGGGAGCTCAAGAAGATCAAGGAGGAGGAGATGCACCCCTCCCACGCCATGCAGGCGATGGCGGATGCACTGCCCGCGCTTGGCATCGTCGCGGCGGTGATGGGCGTGATCAAGACCATGGGGTCGATCAGCGAGCCGCCGGCGGTGCTCGGCAAGATGATCGGCGGCGCGTTGGTCGGCACCTTCCTCGGCGTGCTGCTGGCCTATGGGCTGATGGGGCCCTTCGCCGCGCGGCTGAAGGGCGTGGTCGATGAGGAAAGCAAGTTCCTCGAGGTGATCCGCGCCGTACTGGTGGCGCATCTGCACGGCAATGCGCCGCAGGTGGCGGTGGAGACGGGGCGCAAGATGGTGCCATCCGGGCACATGCCGTCTTTCCAGGAACTGGAGCAGGCGCTGCAGGAGTTGCAGATCGCCTGAGCCGCGGCGCGTGTGGTTCTCGGCATCAGACAACCCGGGGTTGCGCATTGCCGGGCGATCGGTAGCCTTCGTGCCGCAGGCGGAATACCGCCGCATACCGGAGGAAACGATGTCAGGTTCGATCCCATCCCGCCGTGCGGCGCTCGCCGCCGGGCTTTCCCTGGCTGCCCTCGCAACACCTGCCGCCGCGCAGCCGGCCGGGCGCGTCCCCGCGCCGGCGTCGCGGCCGCCCGCCGGCCCGGATCTGGTGCGCGGCTTCTCCCGCGCGCGGCTCGCCGGCTTCCGGGAGGCGCTGCTCGCCGAGGGCGAACGCGGCTCCTATCCCGGCTGCGTCGCCGCCATCAGCCGCAACGGCGAGATCGTGCATTTCGAGGCCTATGGCCATCTCGACGCCGCACGCAGCAAGCCGATGACGCGGGATGCGATCTTCCTGCAGGCGTCGATGACCAAGCCGATCACCTCGGTCGGCGCGATGATGCTGGTCGAGCAGGGACGGATGAAGCTGTCCGACCCCGTCGCGATGTTCCTGCCGGAACTGGCCAATGTGAAGGTGGAGATGCGCCGCGACGGCCAGCCGGTCGAGGACGTGGCCCCCGCCCGTCCGATGCGGGTGCAGGACCTGCTCCGGCACTCGGCGGGCTTCGTCTATCCGGACAGCGCGACATCGCCGCGCATGAAGGAGATGTATGAGAGCCAGAACATCACCGCCTCCACCGGCGCGATCACCGGGGATGAGATGCTGCGCCGGCTCGGCACCATTCCCCTCGCCCACCAGCCGGGCACGATGTTCCACTACTCGATCGCGACCGACGTGCTGGGGCTGGTGGTGGAGCGCGTCTCGGGCCAGCGGCTCGATCGCTTCTTCGTGGAGCGCATCACCGGTCCGCTCGGCATGCGCGACACCGCCTGGTTCGTGGAACCCGGCAAGCGCGTGCGGCTGGCCGAGGCGCTCGACAGCGACCCGCTGAAGGCCAACATGTGGCGGAACTACCGCATCCTCGAGGACGAGGCCGGGCGGTCATACTTCAAGGGCGGCGCGGGGCTGGTCTCGACGGCGGGGGACTACATCCGCTTCGCGACGATGCTCGCCAATGGTGGTGTGTTCGAGGGGCGGCGCTACCTCGCCGCGCCCATCGTCAGCTTCATGATGTCGAACCACATCCAGGGCATGGGCGGCTCGCCGGAGGCCTCGACCGGGCCGGGCTACGGCTTCGGCCTCGGCTTCGGCGTGCGGTTGCAGGACGGGCTCGCGGTCGCGCCCGGCAGCACGGGCGATGCGATGTGGGCGGGCGCCTGGGGCACGTCCTTCACCGTCGACCGGGCGGAAGGGCTCGCGGCGGTGCTGATGGCGCAGGGCCCGTCGCGCCGCGGCCAGACGCGGATGCTGTTCAAGAACCTGGTCTATGGCGCGATGGTGGAGAGCCAGCGGCGGTAGCCACATCAGCCCTGCTGGCGGCCCCGCCGGCAGGATTCTCAGATGCGCCCGAGGTGCCGCAGGGCGAATTGCAGTGGCGTATCGGAGATGCGCAACAGCCCGGTGCGCGGGTGCTCAAGTTCGATGATCAGGAAGATCGCACCCCCCACCGCAAGCGCGCCAGCGAACAGGGCGAGGACGATCATCGTGTTGGCGCGCACGAACAGACCCATGGCGAGGAACAGCAGCGCGAGCCAGGAGACCAGGACGCCGAGGAAGGGCCACTGCACTTCATCCGTCACGTCGCGCACCATCAGCAGGGCGCGCGACTGCACCAGGCGCTGCGCCATGTCGAGCGCACGGGCCTGGGCGGCCGACTGCGCTGCATTGGCTGGCTGCAATCCGGCGATGGCGGCGAAGAATGCGTCGAAGCGCGTCGCATCGATCACCGGGCCGCCGCGATCGGACTCGATGACATGGGCTGCGATCGCCTCCTCGACCATCTCCTTGAGGCGCGCGCGCGCATCCTCGGCACCTGGCCCCGCGCGAGCGAGCGAGATGTCGAGCACGATAAGGTCTGCCGCAAGTTCGGACACGCTGTTGGTCTGCGCCTGGAAATGGCTGCTCGCCTGGGCGATCAGCAGACCGAGCACGAGCGTCGCCATGGAGGCGATGAGCGCCTGGACGAGGCGCACCATGTCCTTCGTCTCAGTGCTGCGATGGGGTTCGGGCAGCAGGCGGTGCATCCCCAGCCCGGCGATCCCGGCGAGGAAGGTCAGCAGGAAGACGCCGAAGCCGATCATCGCGGTCATGCAGCAAGGGCCCTCCCACCCACGCGATGCGCGTGCCGGCGCAGCGCCGAATCACCCGGGCGGCGATTCTATCAGGTGCAGGATACGCGGACTGGACGCCGCGTCAGCTACGGCAGCGCGCGATCGCGTGGAATCGCTGCGCGGTTCCGCCGGCCGGGCATGAGTTGCCCGGGTCAGGGACCGATATCCGATCAGGCGCTTCCACCTGATCGGATCTTGGCTTGGCGGCCGAGATGCGGGAACCGCATCACTCCGCGGCGGGCTTCACCCCGTAGACCGACCGCGCCGCCTCGGGGCTGACCAGCCCGTCCTCCACATCCCGTGCCACCAGCACGGGGTCACGCTCCTTGGGATCCCCCATGCCACCACCACCGGGCAGCCTCAGCAGCAGCCGCCGACCCTTGGGGATGATCTGGAAGCCCTTGGTGCGCAGCACGGTGCCATTGGCGTCGTTCATGCCAACCCAGCCGGTCGCCCCCTCCCCGCCGCCGTCGCGGCCCTTCGGCGCATTGGCGACGCGGTCGAAGATGGCGTTCACCGCGAATTCGGCATCGCCCTTCGCGCCGATCTCCATCACCTGGCCGAAGCCGCCGCGGGTGCGCCCGGCGCCGGCCGAATCCGGGCGGAGCTGCTTCTGCCAGAAGATCACCGGCGCGACATTCTCGGTCGCCTCCACCGGCATGGTGCGCACGCCGGACGGGAAGGCCGTGCCGTCGAGACCGTCCTTGCCCGGACGCGCGCCGGTGCCGCCGGAGTTGAAGGTGATGATCTCGAAGTCTTCGGTCTCCGCCGCCTGGCCCGAGACCTGCGAGCCACCGCGCAGCGGCGGGTTCCACAGCGCCGAGGACCCTTCGGCATTCACCCGCCCCGGCACCGCCTGGTGCAGGCAGCCCATCATCAGGTCCGGCAGCAGCTGCCCCACGATGTGGCGCACCGACACGGGATAGGGGTGCGGCGCGTTCAGGATGCAGCCTTCCGGGATGATCATGTGGAAGGGCGACAGCGAGGCCCAGTTGTTCGGGATCTCGGGCGCAACCACGCATTTGATGCCGAAGCAGGAATAGGCGCGGCAATAGGCCGGCGGCACGTTGATGCCGCGGTTCGACAGGCCGGAGGTGCCGGCGAAGTCCACCTCGATCCTGTCGGCATGCACCGTCATCGCGGCCTGCAGCGTGACCGGCGCCTCGTACCCGTCGGACTTGATCGAGCCGCTGTAGGTACCGCGCGGCAGCTTCGCGATCTCGGCCAGCGTCGCGCGCAGGCTGGCGTCGAAGATGTACTGCCCGAGGTCGTCGAGCGAGGACATGTCGTATTCGTCCATCATCTCGACCAGCCGCTTCGCACCCGCATCGTTGCAGGCGCAGAGGCTGTAGATGTCGCCTTCCAGCTCCACCGGCGTGCGCGATCCGGCGCGGATGAAGTCGAAGAAGGTCTCGTTCGGGACGTTGCGGTCGAAGCACTTCACGATGGGGATGTAGAGGCCTTCCTCGAAGACGCTCCGTCCCTCCGGCCCCATGCCGAGACCGCCGATGTCGATGATATGCGCGGTGTTCGCGAACAGCCCGACGATCTTCCCCTTGCGGAAGGCCGGCGTGACGACCGTGAGGTCGTGCAGGTGGCCGGTGCCGAGCCAGGGGTCGTTGGTGATGTAGTGGTCACCGGGTTGCATGCCGTGCGCGGGGAACTTGTTCAGGAAGTGCGCGACGCTCTCCATCATGGAGTTCACATGCCCCGGCGTGCCGGTCACCGCCTGGGCGAGCATGCGCCCCTGCAGGTCGAAGACGCCGGCCGAAAGGTCGCCCGCCTCGCGCACCGTGGTGCTGAAGGCGGTGCGGATCATGGTCTGGGCCTGTTCCTCGACCACGGCGACCAGGCGGTTCCACTGGATCTGCCGCTGGATCTGCGCCAGCGCACCGGTTTCCTTCATCGTGCGATCTCCTGCGACAGTTCCAGGTATCCAAGGCCGTCCATGCGGCAATTCCAGCCAGGGCCGATCAGCGTGCTGGTCTCGGCCTCGGCGACGATCGCCGGGCCGTGGATGGCGGCACCCGGGACGAAGCCGTCCCGATCATAGACCGGCCATTCCGCGACTTCACCGGTCGCGGTGTCGCGCACCGTGTGGTGGCGGACCGCTTTCGGGGCCGGCGCGGCATGCACGGGCGCGGCCGGCTCCACCGCGGCCTCGACCGTGCGGACGGTGACGGCGAAGGACAGGATCTCCACATCTGAGCCCGGCACCGGGCGGTCGTAGAAGCGGGTGTACTCCGCGTCGTAATGGGCGCGGATCTCGGCGACATCGGCCTGCGTCAATGCACGCGGCGGCAAGGCAACGGCGATCTCATGCCCCTGGCCGACATAGCGCATATAGGCGATGCGGGTTTCCTCGGTCGGCGCCGCGAAGGCACCGTTCGCGACCACGCCCGTCGCTTCCGCCGACATGGACGACAGCAACCCGTTCACCGCCGCGACGTCGAAGGTCGCGAAGCGCTGATACAGCGACTTCACCACCTCATAGGCCACCGGCGCGCGCAGGAAGCCGATGGCGGAACCGACGCCGGCACCGGAAGGCACCAGCATCCGCTTCACGCCGATCTTCTCGGCGACGCGGTATCCATGCACCGGCCCACCGCCACCGAAGGCGATGATGACGCGGCCCTCATAGCCCTTGCCGCTTTCGATGGCATGGACACGGGCGGCGTTCGCCATGTTCTCGTCCACCATCTCGACCACGCCGAGTGCCGCCATGTCGGCGGACACGCCGAGCTTGCCGCCGACATGTTCGGCGAGTGCCTGGCGCGACTGCACCGGATGCAGCCGCAGGGACCCGCCGGCGAACAGGTCCGGTTCGTACCGGCCGAGCGCAAGGTTCGCATCGGTCACCGCCGGATGCGTGCCGCCGCGGCCGTAGCAGGCCGGGCCGGGGTCGGCGCCGGCAGATTCTGGCCCGACCTGAATGCGGCCCATGGAATCCACCTGGGCGATCGAACCGCCGCCGGCGCCGATCTCCACCATCTCGATGACGGGGATGCGCAGCGGCAGGCCGGAGCCCTTCTTGAAGCGGCCGACGCGCGCGACCTCGAAGGTGCGCGACGCCTGCGGCTGGAATTCGTCGATCAGGCAGACCTTCGCGGTGGTGCCGCCCATGTCGAAGGACAGCACCTTGTCGAAGCCACGCTGCTTGGCGACGAAGGCGGAGAAGATCGCCCCGCCCGCCGGGCCGGATTCCACCAGGCGGATCGGGAAGCGCGCCGCCGTCTCGATGGTGGTCAGCCCGCCGCCGGACAGCATCAGGAACAGCGGGCACGCAACACCCGCCGCGCGAAGCCCGACTTCCAGCCGGCCGAGATAGGAGGCCATCAGCGGCTGCACATAGGCATTCGCGGCGGTGGTGCTGAACCGCTCCCACTCCCGCATCTCGGGCGAGACTTCCGACGACAGCGAGACGGACATTCCCGGCCACATCTCGCGCACGATCTCGGCGGCGCGCCGTTCATGCACGGGGTTCACGAAGGCATGGAGGAAGCCGATGGCGAGGCTCTCGATCCCCTCGCCCTTCAGGAATTCGACCTGCTGGCGCAGCGCCGCCTCATCCAGCGGCACCAGCACCTTGCCGGTATTGTCCAGCCGCTCCGGCACCGTCACGCGCCAGCGGCGGCGCACCAGCGGCTGCGGCAGGTCGATGTTGAGGTCGTACTGATCGTAGCGGGCCTCGTTGGCGAGCGCGAGGACGTCGCGGAAGCCCTCGGTCGTCAGCAGCGCGGTCTTGGCACCCTTGCGCTCGATCAGCGCATTGGTCGCGAGCGTCGTGCCGTGGATGACGAGGTCGAGATCGGCAGCCGCCAGGTTCGCCTTGGCGAGCACCTGGGTGACGCCTTCCAGCACGCCCTTCTCGGGCGCGGCGGGGGTGGTCAGGACCTTTGCGGTCCAGCGCTCGTCACCCTTCTCGATGGCGAGGTCGGTGAAGGTGCCGCCGATGTCGACGGCTAGGCGTGCTTTGGCCATGTCGGGTGTCATGCTGTCCTGGGAAGGAGAAATCGCTCGGCGCGGATAGGCATACTGCGCGCCATGCGCGTATGCATACCGCGCGCCAGAAGGGTTCAGAAGACCGCGAGGCGGGAATTCAGCAGGTCGGTCACCAGCATGCAGCCAGGCGCATGGGTGATGCAGAAGGGTGGCTTCGTCGCTGCGACAACGGCCTGTGGCGTGACCCCACAGGCCCAGAACAGCGGTAACTCATCCTCGGCTACGGACACCACTCCGCCGGCATCGACGCGGCCGAGATCGCTGATGCCGATCATCTCCGGCCTGCCGATATGCACCGGTGCGCCATGCACCGACGGGAAGCGCGAGGTGATCTGGATGGCGCGGATTGCGTCAGCTGGCTTGAACGGCCGCATGGACACGACCAGCGGGCCATGGAACGGCCCGGACGGAACCGTGGGGACGTTGGTGTAGTAGACGGGCACCGCCTTGCCCTCGTCGAAATGGCGCAGCGGCAGGCCGTCCGCCAGCAGCGCCTCCTCGAAGGAATGCGAGCAGCCGAGCAGGAAGGCCACCAGGTCGTCGCGCCAGAGATGCGTGATGTCGTGCACTTCCTCGACCATCACGCCGTCGCGCCAGACGCGGTAGGTGCCGATGTCGGTGCGGATGTCGATATCCTTCCCGAGCGTCGGCAGCGACGGATCGCCGGGCTCTGACGTCGCGAGCAACGGGCAGGGCTTGGGGTTCAGGGCGCAGAAGCGCTGGAAGTCGGCCGCGAGGTCGCGTGGCAGGATGGCGAGGTTGGCCTGGACGTAGCCCGGGGCCATGCCCTGGGTCGGACGCGTCCATTCGCCACGGCGGATGCGCTGGCGGACGGACCAGCCGGTTTCGTGCGGCGCGGCGTTGTGGTCCATGCGGGGCCTCCTCGGTCGTGGTGGCATTCCAGCCCCTCACGCCCCGGCTGTCGAACGCCGAATTTGGATCGGGGTGATCGAAAAAATCATTCGGTCGCGTCGGCCAGCCCCCGTGCCAGCGCCGCGATGGTGGCCGCGACATGGCTGTCCGGCTTGCGTAAGTAGCTGACATGGAAGCCGATTTCCGGCAGGGCGACATCCGCGACCTCAACCCGTCGCAGCGCACCCGATGCCAATTCGCGATCGGCCGCGATCACCTGCATGACGCTGATGCAGACCCCCGCGCGCGCCAGTTCGGCCATGGTCGCGATCGAGGTGCTGCCCCACAGCCGCACCCCCTGCGCGCCCGCTTCCTCGAACAGCCGCCGCAGCGTCGCCGAGATCTCCGTGTCGTGGGAGAAGGAGAGGATCGGCCAGCGCGACAGTTCCGCAAGGCGCAGCGGCCGGTCCGGCAGGCCAAGGCCCGGGCTGGCCAGCCAGCCGAGCGGGTAGGAGCACAGCGGCTCATTCACCGCCCGCGGGTCGTCCACGGTGCCGGCCAGCATCGCGATGTCGATATGCCCCGCGGCGAGGCTGGTCCGCAGCGTCGGCGTGATGTCCACGACCATGTCGAGCACGATGCCCGGATGCGCCGCGCCGATGCGCTGCACCAGCCGCGGCAGCAGCGTATGCGCCAGCGTCTCCGAGATACCGATGCGCAGCAGCCCGCGCATCGCGGCCGGGTCGGCGATGGCGCGCAGCATGTCCTCGCGCAGATCGACCATCTGCTCGGCATAGCGCAGCAGGGCGGTGCCCTCGGCGGTCAGCGTCACGCGCCGTTCGCCGCGCTGGAAGATGCGGATGCCGAGTTCCTGCTCAAGCTGCGCGATGCGGGCGGAGATCGCCGATTGCGTCGTGTTCAGCCTCGCCGCGGCGGCGCGGAAGCCACCCAGGCGGACCACCCAGATGACGGTCTCGAGCGATCGGAGGTCGCGCATGCGCCCCCTACTGCGCGGCCTCCGCCGCCCAGCGCTGCACCACGGCGCAGGCGGCGGCGAAATCCTCCATGCGCATCGCTTCCTTCGGGTTGTGGCTGCCGTTCTGGTTGCGCACGAACAGCATGGCGGCGGGGATCTTCGCCTCGGCGAACGCAGCCGCGTCATGGCCACCGCCCGACGCCATCTCCCGATGCGGAATGCCGAGTCCGACGGCGGCGCGCGTCAGCCCCGCACGGATGCCTTCATCCATCGGGCTGGCGCGGCTGCCGGTCTCGGGGCCGCAATCGAAGCGCACGCCGCGGCGCGCCTCGATCTCCTCCATGAAGCGGTGCAGCGCCTCGAACATCAGGTCGCAGGCATGCGGGGAGACGCTGCGCACATCCAGCTGGAAGGTCGCCTCGCCGGCGATCTTGGTGAAGCCGGCCTCGGCCGTGGTCGCCATGGTGCAGAAGGTGCAGACCAGCACATGGCCCATGGATTCGAGCCGGCACCATTCCTCATCCATGCGGTGGGCGAGTTCGGCCAGTGCGGCCGCCGCATCGCGCCGATATTTCCGCGGCGTGCCGCCGGAGTGGTTGTATTCGCCGAGCACCCGCGCCTGGCGCAGCCGCCGGCTGCCGGGAATGCCGGTGACGACGCCGACCGGGATCTCCTCCGCATCCAGGACCGGCCCCTGCTCGATATGCAGTTCGAGATAGCCTGCGACATTGTGCGGGCCGATCGCGTGTTCCCCGCGTGCCACCGCGTCCGGGTCGAAACCTTCGTCCTTCATGTGATCGGCAAGGCTGCGCCCGGTATCCTGCCGCGCGATCGCGAGGCCATCGGGCTTGAGCAAGCCCAGCGCCATGCGGCTGCCGGGATAGGAGACGGGGAACCAGGCGCCGGCTTCCTCCGCGCGGATCGCCATGACCGTGATGTCGCGACCCGGCACGAAGCCGGCGTGTTTCATGCCGGCGACCGCCGCCATGCCGGCCAGTACGCCCGCCGCGCCATCGTAGTTCCCGCCCTGTCGGACGGAATCGAGATGACTGCCGATGATGATGCGCTTCGCCGCGCGATCAGCACCCGGCAGCGTCATGTAGAGATTGCCCGCGACATCGGCGCTGGCCTCCAGCCCGATGCGTTCCGCCGCCGCACGCACCAGCGCATGCGCCATGCGTTCGCCGGGGCCATAGGCTTCGCGCGTCACCCCTTCCCCATCCGCGCTGCCCGCGCGCAGCCCGGCGAAGAGTTCCGCCGCGAGGTCGATATCGGGGGTGAGGTTCGGCAGCATCGCATTCAACCTTCGCAGGATGGCCGGGCGCCGCGAGTGCGCCCGGCCGATCAGTGATTCAGAGCATGCTGCGGACGCGGCCGCCATCGACGCGGACCATCGATCCGGTGATGTAGGCACCGGTCTTGCCCGCGAGGAAGGCGCCCATCGGGCCGTATTCATGCGGCTCGCCGACGCGCCCGGCGGGCACTTCCTTGCCGGCGCGCGCGACCTCCTCCTCGACGGTGATGCCCGCCTTCGCGGCGCGCGCCGTCGCACCCTGCAGGATGCGGTCGGTGCGGATCGAGCCCGGCGCCAGGATGTTCATCGTCACGCCGTCCGCCGCCACCTCGGCCGCGAGCGTCTTCAGCCAGGCCCAGATCGAGGCGCGCAGCGTGTTGGACAGCGCGAGCGTCGGGATCGGGTGCTGCATGCCCGAGGATCCCACCACGATCACCCGCCCGAACTTCTGCGCGCGCATCGCGGGCATCAGCCGCATGGTGATGCGGATGGGGGAGACGACGATGTTCTGGAACCACTTCACCAGGTCCGCCTCCTTCATGTCGGAGGCGGTGCAGAAGGGCGGGCCGCCATGGTTCAGCACCAGGATGTCCACCCCGCCCATCGCGGCCACGGCGGCGTCGGCGAGTTTGTCCATCTCCTCGCCGCTCGACACATCCGCCTGCACCACGGTCACGGATGGCGCGCCAAGCGCCTTGAGGTCGGCGGCCGCCTTGTCCATCGCAGCGACGTCGCGGCCGCTGATGGTCAGCACCGTGCCTTCGGCCGCCAGCGCATCGGCGATCGAACGCCCGAGGCCCTTCGCACCACCCATGACCAGGGCGCGCTTGCCCTTCAGACCGAGATCCATCGTCGAAATCCTTCGTTTCCTGCCAACAAACCGGGGCGGACCCTGCATCCTCCCCCGCCCCCTGGCAAGACGGGCCGCCCCGCGTCATGGTGCGCGCCCACCGATCAATTCGTGCAGGAAGCGTTCCATGGCCAAGCCCGTCATCCTCGTCACCCGCAAGCTGCCGGACGGCATCGAGGCGCGGCTCACCTCCCTGTTCGATGCGCGGCTGAACACGGCGGATGCGCCCTGGTTCCGCGACGGCGCGGAGATCGCCAGGCGCGCAACCGAGGCCGGCGCGGCCGGCGTGCTCTGCGCCGCCGGCGATCCCATGAATGCGCAGACGATCGGCGCCCTGCCCGACAGCGTGAAGATCGTCACCACCTTCAGCGTCGGCGTGGACCACATCGCGCTCGATGCCGCGAAGGCGCGCGGCATCGCCGTGACGCACACGCCCGAGGTGCTGTCCTTCGCCACCGCCGAGACCGCCTTCACCCTGATGCTGATGGCCGCCCGCCGCGCCGGCGAAGGCGAGCGCCTGGTGCGCGCCGGCCAATGGGAAGGCTGGGCGCCGACCCAGCTCATGGGCGTCACGCTGCAGGGCAAGACGCTCGGCGTGCTCGGCTTCGGGCGCATCGGGCGGGAGCTCGCCGACATGGCGCGCGGCATGCAGATGAAGATCCACTACCACGACGTTCAGCGCCTGCCCGAGGCGCTGGAGAAGGGCGCGAGTTTCCATCCGGATGAGGACAGCTTCCTCGGCGCCATCGACGTCATCTCGATGCATGTCCCCGGCGGCGAGGGCACGCGCAAATGGCTGAACGCCACGCGCCTGGCGAAGATGAAGAAGGGTGCCATCGTCATCAACACCGGCCGCGGTCCCTCGGTGGATGATGAGGCGCTGGTCGCGGCACTGTCCTCCGGCCACATCCGCGCCGCCGGCCTCGATGTCTACACCGCAGAGCCGAAGGTGCATCCGGGCTACATGACGCTCGAGAACGTCGCCCTGCTGCCCCATCTGGGGTCCGCCACGATCGAGACGCGCGACGCCATGGGCAATCGCTGCATCGAGAACCTTGAGGCTTTGCTCCTCAAGGGCCAGAACCCGCCGCACCGCGCCGCCTGAACCAAGGATTCCCGGTCAATGCTGTTCGATTTCTCCAAGATCCCCCACGACCAGGCCTACAAGCTCTGCGTCGCCTCCATCGTGCCGCGGCCGGTCGCCTGGGTGGTCAGCCAGGATCGCGCCGGGCAGGTGAATGCCGCCCCCTATTCCTTCTTCAACGTCTTCTCGGACAACCCTGTGGTCGTCGCCATCGGCTGCTCGCCGCGCGCGCCGGGCACGCCCAAGGACACGCTCGCCAATATCGAGGCGACCGGGCAGTTCGTGGTGAACCTCGTCTCCTCCGCGAACGCGGACCAGATGAACATCACGGCGGTCGACTTCCCGAGCGGCGTGAACGAGATCGCCGAAGCCGGGCTGACCACCACGGCGTCGTCCATGGTGCGCGTGCCGCGCATCACCGAAAGCCCGGTCGCGCTGGAATGCGAGATCCTGCAATTCGTGCCGACCAACGGCCACACCATCGTGCTCGGCCGCGTGGTGGCGATGCACATCCAGGATGATTGCGTGCTGGATGCGGCGAAGTACTACGTCGATACGCCGAAGCTCGATCTCGTCGGCCGCATGCATGGCCGCGGCTGGTATGCGCGCACGACTGATCGCGTCGAGATCCCGCGCATCCCGCTCGCCGATTGGGAAGCGCGCAAGAAGGCGTAATCCCAATGGCCCATTCCATGGGCCATTGGAGTCTTCGTTTTGCCTCAGGCGCCGGCACACGCATCCGCGTGCTCGGCTTGCGCGCCCTGCACTGGCGCATTGGCGACCGCTGGTGGTCTGGGCGCGGTCGCGCTGTGCGCTCGCGGCCCGATGCCGGGGCATCGGGCCGATCATCACCCACAGCGGTTGGAAGACGATCGCCGCCCACTGGACACTGCTTCGGCTGGCCGTCAGTTTGACGGCCAAGCGCGACGGGCCCGCCCGCCGGGGGCGAGGGCCGCGCAACCGAGGACGTGTCCAATGATGATCCCACGCCCGACGCGGCGGGCCGTGCTGGCCCTGGCCGCCACCGCCTTCCTGCCGATGCCCGCCTTGGCGCAGGCCTTCCCCGACCGTCCCCTGCGCCTCGTCATCCCCTGGCCGCCGGGTGGCACCAACGACATCGTCGGGCGGCTCGTCGCCGATGGCATGGCGCATCGCCTCGGCCAGCCTGTGGTGATCGAGAATCGCGGTGGCGCCGGCGGCGCGCTGGGCGCGGAGGTCGTCGCGAAATCGACGCCCGATGGCTACACGCTGCTGCTCGGCGGGTCGGGCAGCCTCACGATCAACCAGCTTGTGCGCAAGCGCCTGCCCTATGATCCCGCCACCGCCTTCGCGCCGATCGGCATGATTGGCAGCGGGGCGAATGTCATCATCGTGCATCCGTCCGTCCGCGCGACCAACCTGCGCGAGTTGCAGGCCGTCGCGCGCGGGGCGAACCCGCCGCTCAACTACGCCTCCCCCGGCGTGGGCAGCACGGGCCACGCGGCCGGCGCGCTCATCACCCAGGTGCTGGGCGTGGAGATGGAACACGTCCCCTATCGTGGCACCGGCCCGGCGATGAACGACGTGGTCGCCGGGCGGATCCAGGTCTTCACCAACGCGCTCGCGCCGATGCAGCCGCAGATCCAGGCGGGCACGGTGCGTGCGCTCGCCATCGCGGGCACGCGGCGCAACGCCGCGCTGCCGGACCTGCCGACCACCGGGGAGGCCGGCTTCCCCGACATCCAGGCGGCGACGTGGTACGCGCTGCTGACCACCGGCGGCACACCGCCCGACCGCGTGCAGCGCCTGTTCGCCGCGCTGAACGAGACGGTCAACAATGCCGAGACCCGCCGCAAGCTCGAGGATGGCGGTCTCGACGTCGAACCGAGCGACAGTCCCGCCGCCTTTGCCCGCTTCGTGTCGGAGGATGCGGCGCGCTGGGAACCCGTCGTGCGCCGCGCGGGTGTCAGCGTGGAGTGACCCGCCCTTGCGGCGCCGGCCCGATGCGGCAGGATGCGCGGCAGGGAACAAGGAACGGGTCCATGATCGCACGACGCCAATTGGGGCTGGCCGTCTTGCCACTGCTCGTGCGGCCGGCCCTCGCGCAGGGCCAGGCTTGGCCGGTGCGGCCGATCCGTCTCATTGTGCCCTTCGCGCCCGGTGGTACGACCGATGTGGTCGGGCGCATCGTCGCCGAGAAGCTCGGTGCGCGGCTTGGCCAGCCTGTCGTCGTGGAAAACCGTGCGGGCGCGGGCGCGACGATCGGCGCGCAGCAGGTCGCGCGGGCGGAGCCGGACGGGCTGACGCTACTTGTCTCCTCCTCCACCTCGCACGGCGTCTCGCCGGCGCTCTATCCCAACATCCCCTACGACGCGCTGCGCGACTTCACCCATGTCGGGATGATCGCGCGCTCGCCTTCGGTCCTGCTGGTGAATCCGAATAGCCCGATGCGAACGCTGGCCGATTTCGCCACCGCCGCGCGCGCGGCTGGTGAGGTGCGCTTCGCCGTCGCGGGCATCGGCACTTCCTCCCATCTCGCGGGCGTCAGGCTCGCCATGGCGCTCGGCGTGCGGACCGAAAGCATCCCCTATCGCGGCGCCGGCCCGGCGCTGACCGACCTAATCGGCGGCGTGGTGCCGGCGATGCTCGACAGCCTGCCCTCGGCGGGGCCGCATGTGCGCGCGGGCGCGCTGCGGGCCCTTGCCGTCAGCGGCGCCGAACGCGCCGAGGGCTTCGCCGATTTGCCGACGCTGCGCGAGGGTGGGCTCGACGTCGTCTCCTATGCCTGGTTCGGCATCTCCGGTCCGGCCGGGCTGCCGGCGCCGATCGTCCAGCGTCTTTCCCCCGAACTGCGCGCCGTGCTGACCGATCCACCAACGCGCGCGCGACTGGAAGAACTCGGCGGCGCGCCACCCGACACCACGCCCGAGACCTACACCGCCTTCATCCGCGACGAACTCGCGGCCTTCGCGCCGCTGGTTCGCGCCGCCGGCCTTCAACCGCAGTAAGGAAGCACCCCATGACCCGTACCGTCGGCCGCATCCTGGCCGAAAGCCTCGCCGCGCATGATGTGGACATCATCTATTGCGTGCCGGGCGAATCCTATCTCGGCCTGACCGATGCGCTGACGGAAGTGCCATCCATCCGCCTGGTGGTCTGCCGCCACGAAGGTGGCGCCGGCTTCATGGCCGCGGCGGATGGACGCATGCGCGACGGCCGCGCGGGTGTCGCGCTCGTCTCGCGCGGGCCCGGCGTGACGAATGCGATGATCTCGCTGCACACCGCCTATCACGACGCGACACCGCTGGTGATGCTGATCGGCCATGTGGAACGCAAGGATATCGGCCGCCTCGCGCTGCAGGAACAGAACTACTCGCGCCTGCTGTCGGACGTGACCAAGGGTGTCTTCGAGGTGATCCAGCCGATCCAGGCGAGCGAGGTGATCGCGCGCGCCTTCCACCTCGCGCAATCCGGCACGCCCGGCCCGGTCGCGGTGATCCTGCCCGAGGACATCTTCGACCTGCCCGCCGAAGGCCCGGTGGTGCAGCCGTCGCCCGTCGCCAAACCCGGGCCGCGCAGCGAGGACCTCGACCAGCTCGCCGAGCTGCTGGCCAATGCCGAACGCCCGCTGGTGCTGGTGGGCGGCGCCATGGCATCGGGCGGCGAGCAGGCGCTGGCGGATCTCAACCGGCTTGCGGAAGCCTGGACGCTGCCGATCAGCCCGACGCATCGCCGCCCGCATCTGTTCGATGCGCATCATCCGAACTATGGCGGCTACATGGGCATCCGCGTGCCCAAGCCGCTGCTGGACGAGATGAAGAAGTCCGACCTGATGATCTGCCTGGGCGAGCGCCTGTCGGATTCGATCAGCCAGTCCTACACCTTCCCCGCCGCGCCACAGCCGCAGTTGCCGCTGGTCCAGGTGTGGCCTGACGCGAATGAGATCGGCCGCGTCTGGCGCGTGGACCTGCCCATCGCGGCCGACCCGCATGCGGTGATCCGCGGCCTTCTCGCGCGCAACGCGCCCGAGGCCAGCGAGGGCCGCAAGGCCTGGGTGAAGGGCCTCAACACGATCCATCGCGGGCTGCTCGCGCCCGAATGGGACAAGATGGAGGACGGGGTGAATTTCGGCGCCGTCTGCGCCGCGATGTCGCGCCATATCCCGGCCGATGCGGCGGTGACGTCGGATGCCGGGAATTTCTCCTCCTTCCTGCATCGCTACTTCCCGTTCCGGCAGTCCCACATGTTCCTTGCCTCAAATGTGGGCGCCATGGGCTCGGCGGTGCCAATGGCCGTGGCGGCGGCGCTGCGCCGGCCGGGCAAGCGCGCCGTGGCCTTCGTCGGTGACGGCGGGATCCTCATGACAGGGAATGAACTTGCCACCGCCATGCGCGAAGGCGTGGCGCCGGTCATCATCCTGTCGAACAATGCCGGCTACGGCACGATCGGCATGCATCATGAAGGCCGCTATCCCGGCCGTCCGTATGACCAGGCCATCCGGCTCGTGAACCCGGATTTCATCGCCTGGGCAAAGTCCTTCGGCGCCGCCGCCTTCGACGTGCAGACCGAGGAGGAGATCGAACCCACCCTGGCCCAGGCCTTCGCCGTGACGGACCGGCCGGTCGTGGTGCATGTGAAATCGTCGGCGGTGCAGGCCTCGGCCTGGCGGAAGCGGACCATGCCCCTGCCGGCCTGAGCGCGACGCGCTGACCATCCTTTCGAGGGCGGCCCGGAGCACCGGGCCGCCCTTCGCATTTTTACGCTGTCCTTGCGGCCACCGCGCCCTTCGCCGATGGAGCCCTTACGGCCCGCCGCACCATGCTGCGGCCATGGCCGAGACGGATCCGATCCCTACCGCATGCCGTCCGGCCAACAGGCGTGGCCCTGCCCCATGTGGCAGCGCTGCAACTCCACCCGCATCGAATGATCGACACCGCCCGGCGCGGCACGAGGCTTGCTGATCCCTCACCCGCACGGGTGCCTCGCGGCGCCGGTCAATGGCCGCCGCGGCGGCAAGAGAGACAAGGAACGGAAGGTTCATGTTCAGGAAGATCGCCACCTTGGCCCTGGGGCTTGGCCTGCTGGCCAGCCCGGCCGTCGCGCAGGTGGACCTCGGCAGCGGCTTCTCCATCACCGGCACCGCGACCGGTACCAGCGACTACGTGTTCCGCAACATCAGCCAGACGCGCGGCCGCCCGGCCGTCCAGGGCAGCCTTGAACTGTCGCATGAGAGCGGCTTCTACGTCGGCGCCTTCGCGAGCAACGTCGCCTTCCCCAACACCAATGCGCGGCAGGAAGTCGATGCGATCGCGGGCTTCCGCTACACGGTGGATGGCTTCACGGCCGATATCGGCGGCGTCTACTACAGTTACCCGGGCTATTCCGCGCAGCCGGGCCAGTACGACCTGGCCTTCGGCGAGGCGATCCTGAAGCTGAAGTATGAGCTGGAGCCGGTCACCTTCGTCGGCACCGCCGCCTGGTCGCCGGACTTCTTCGGGTCGTCCGGCAATGGCTATTGGCTCGAGACCGGGATCGACTGGAAGACGCCCGTGCTCGACATCGTGCTGTCGGGGCGCATCGGCTACCAGTGGATCGAGAACAACGCCCGCTTCGGCGCGCCGGACTACCTCGCCTACAGCATCTACGCGACGATCCCGATCCATTGGGGCTTCTCGGCCGCGGTGGGCTTCTACGGCACCAACATCAGCCAGTCGGAATGCGGCGGGCTGAAGGTCTGCGATAACCGCTTCATCGCTTCGGTGAGCTGGACCTTCTGATCGCGGCTTGGCCGCGATCAGAAGGGATTGCTTGACCCTCAGACGGCGGGCGCCGGCCATCCGGCCGGCTTGCCTTCGCGCCTTGCGCTGGTGCTCTGAGCATCACTGACGGCCTGGGCGCGGTCGCGCTTTGCGCTCGCGGCCCGAGGCGGAAGCCTCGGGCCGATTGCCGTTATCCAAGGACGAGCCGGCCCTCCTCCAGGATCACCTGCGGCACGTCATAGGCTTCGAGTGCCGCACGCAGCCGCGGCAGGTCGGCCTCGAACAGCCCCCGTGTGATGCCGGCCGCGAGGCGCGGCGCGGCGATCGACATGGCATTGATCGAACTACCGGACGGGCCGAAGGACATGCTGGCGCCGATGCCGAACAGGTGGATGTCGCGGATCCAGGGCGTCTCGCCCGGCCGCTTCTCCAGCAGCGCGAAATCCGGCCCCAGATAGGGAAAGGCGCCGAGACGCGCATTCGCCTCCTCGGCCGGCGGCGTGTAGCGGTCGGACCAGACGGCGACATTCCCTGCGCAACCCGCGAGCATCGGCACCGCAGCCGCATCCATCTGCACACCCGTCCCGCAGATGGCGAAATCCGCGCTGAAATCCCCGCGCCCCGTCGCCAGCACGACACGCCCTCCCTCGGCCCGCGCACCGGTCCAGGGCCGGCCGATATGCATGGTGAAGCCCGGATGCGCATTGGCGCGGTCGTAGGTGTCCTGCGCGAAGCCCTCCCGCATGCCGAGGATCTTCGCCATGAAGCGCCAGCGCCATTCATCCGGCATGTCGCCGAGGTGGCGCAGGAATCCGGCGAAGGTCAGCCAGCGATAAGGTTGCACGATCATCGGCTCGGCCCTGCGGCAGAACAGGTGGACTTCGGCCGCGCCGGCCTCCAGCGCCACCGCCGCATTGTCGAAGGCGGAGGCCCCGGCGCCGAGCACCGCCACGACCTTGCCGCGCAGCACGGGGAAGTCGATCTCCTCCCAAGCATGGGCACGCAGGTGCTTCGGCAGCGCCGCGACGAAATCCGGCATCCAGGGGCCGCCCAGCCCTTCCTGCCCGGTCGCCAGCACCACCTTGCGCGCCAGCATAGGCCCGTCGCTCGTCTGAACCGACAGGCAGGGCACCCCGTCATCGGTGCGCGCCGGGTCGATCCGCCCGGCGACCACACGATTGCGCACCGGCACGCCCGTGACGCGGCGGAACCACACGAGATAGTCGTTCCACAACTCCTTCGGGATCAGCCGCATCGCGGCGAAATCCGCTTCACCCCACTGCGCCTCGTGCCAGGCCTGGTAGGTCAGCGCAGCCGTCCGCAGATCCGGCCCGGTCTGGTCCTTCGGTGAGCGCAGCGCGTGCATCCGCGCATAGGTCACCCAGGGGCCTTCGCGTCCGGCCTCGGCACGGTCGATCACCAGGATGTTGTCCACCTTGTCGCGCTTCAGCGCGAAGGCGACGGCCAACCCGCACTGCCCGCCGCCGATGATCAGGCAATCCAGCACCGCGCGCCCACCGGACGTCTTGGGCTCCAGCCAGGGCGCGCGGGGATGAGCGATGAGGTCGAGATCGCGGACGATATCGGCCTCGAGTTCGAGGAGCGTACGGGGGGTCGGCATGGTGTTCCAGGTCAGGTCGGGCGCGACGCCGCGCTCGATTCAACGGCAATCGATCACGAAACAGGCGGATCGATGAGGCTCACATGGGCGGCGACCACGCGCCAGCCTTGCGGAAAGCGCACCCAGGATTGCTGCTGCCGGCCGATCTTGCTGCTGCCGACGCGCTGGAAGGTGATGGAGGTGGTGGCGAAATCCCGCCCATAGGTGGTGATGGAGGTGCGCAGCACCGCCCGCTGCAGCCCGACCGGGGACCGTGCTGCGCGGAAGGCGGCGATCTCCGCCGCGCCGAACAGGTTCTCCCCCCCGCCGAAGCGGACGGTGCCGGGGCTATCCCAGAACAACGCATCGAGCACCGGCACGTCATTGGTCACCAGCGCGGTCTCGTAGCGGGCGAAGACCGCCTCGACCTCCGCCTTCACCTCGGGGATGTCGATGTCCATGGGCCTCAGCCTCCGAAAGCGGCGACGGGGGCGCGGGCGGTGCCCTCGCGCTCCAGGTGACGGGCGACGCGCAGCGCAAGGTCCTCCCGCCAGGCCGGCGCGATCACCTGCACCGCAAGCGGCAACCGCTGCCCCGCCGGCCACAGCGGCACCGCGACCACCGGCAGGCCGATGAAGGAGATCGGCTGAGTATAGACGCCGATATTCGGCCGCAACGGCAGGTCCACTCCATCCAGCGTGACGGTCTGGGTGCCGAGCGGCGGTGCCGACATCGGCGTCGCGGGCGCGAGCAGGATGTCGTGGTCGCGGAACAGCGCCCCGGCCTGCTCGGCGAACCAGCGGCGGAAACGCTGCGCCGTCTGCACCCAGCTCGCCGGCAGCAGCGCCCCGGCGATCAGACGGTCGCGCACCGCGGGGTCGAAATCGGCCGGGCGCTCGCGCAGACGCGGCAGATGCAGTTCGGCGGCCTCGGCCATGGTGATGAGAAAGGCCGCACCACGGGCACGCTCGGCCTCGGCCAGTTCCGCTTCGACCGTGACGCCGAGCGCGGCGCAGGCCAGGTCCAGCGCCGCGTCGCTTTCCGCCATGCGGCTGCGCGCGAACCAGCCGCCCAGGCGGGCGATGCGCAGCCCGGCGATGCCGCCCTCAAAGCCGCTGCCGATCGGTTCTGCCGCGCGCACTGTGCAGCCGGGATCGACCGGATCCGGTCCCTGCATCACGTCATAGGACGCCGCGAGGTCCCGCACCGACCGCGCCAATGGCCCGACATGGTCGAGCGCCGCGACGAAGGGGAAGGAATGCCCGCGCGACAGCCGCCCATAGGTCGGCTTCAGCCCGAAGGTGCCGCAGAAAGAAGACGGCACGCGGATCGACCCGTTGGTGTCCGACCCCAGCGCGATGGTCGCCATCCCGCCCGCCACCGCGCCGCCCGACCCGCCGGAGGACCCGCCCGTCATCCGCGTCACGTCATGCGGATTGCGCGATGGCCCGTCATGCGCGTTCTCACCGGTGAAGTCATAGGCGTATTCGCCCATGTTCAGCCCGCCCAGCAGCAGCGCGCCGGCGGCTTCCATCCGCGTCACCAGCGTCGCGTCGGCGCCGGCCGGCGGATGGTCGCGATTGATGCGCGACCCGGCGCGCGTCACCAGCCCGGCGATGTCGAACAGGTTCTTCACCGCGAAGGGTGCGCCGGCGAGCGGCGGCAGCGCATCCCCGCGCGCCCGCGCCGCATCCAGCGCGGCGGCACCGGCCCGCGCGCGGTCCGCGGTGACATCGGTGAAGGCGTTCAGCACCGGGTTGCGCGCGGCGATGCGCGCGATGGCGGCCTCGGCGATCTCGGCGGCACTCACCGCGCCGCCCCGGAAGGCCGCGGCGATGCCGACAGCGTCGCGGTCGAGCAGGGCATCGAGACTCATCGGCCAGGCTCGAAGACCGGGGCGGGTTCGACCGTGTCGGGCAGCGGAAAGCGCTGGAGATTCGCCGCGATCCCCGCCGCGACACGGAGATTCGCTGCCACCGCCACCCGCCAGGCGGGATCGAGCGGGATGCCTGTGGCCGGCAGCAGCGCGGCCATCAGGGCGTCGGGGTCGAGGGGCGTAGTCATGACGGGCGGCACCTCAAGGCCATTGATGCCGGGGGCGATGCAATCGTCATGCAAGGCCGGGAGCGGCCGATGCCGCTCCCGGCCAGCGCAGAGTCAGTTCCCCGGTGCAGGCACGGCGACGGCCCGGATCGCCGCGGCTTCCTGTTTCTGCTGCTGCCGGCCGAGCCAGAAGCTGAGCACCGCCCAGGCCGCACAGATCGGCACGGCGGCGGCTGCGATGCCGGTCAAGGACAGCCCCAGCGCGATCAACCCCGCATAGGACCAGGCCGCCACCTGGTCGCCCCCGCGATAGACCACGGTGTCGATGAAGTTCTTGGCCTTGTAGCGGTCCTCGCGCGGGACGGCGGTGAACAGCACCTCCCGCGTCGGCCGCGCCAGGGCAAAGTTGCTGACCCGGCGCGCCACCTGCACCACCACGAAGACCGCGACCGTCGGCCAGGTGGCGAGTGCCGCGAAGCCGAAGACGCTGAAGGTGGGCAGGATGGCGAGCATCACCGCGACGCCGAGCCAGGCCGTCAGTCGCCCCGTCAGGAACAGCTGGAAGCCCAGCGTCAGCACGTTCACCCAGAAATCGATATCGGCGAAGAAGGCGGTACGCGCCGCGCGCGATGGGAAGTTCGCCTCGGCGATGCTGGCCTGCTGGAAGTAGAGCACCGTGGAGGTAATCGAATACAGCAGGATGAAGCCGGCGATGCCGAGCAGATAGGGCGAGCGCAGCGTATGCGTCATGCCCGCGAAGATGCCGCCACCGAGCGGGCGGTGCGGGTCGTCCCCCTGCACGGAATGGCTGAAGGCGTCCGAGATCCCCGACAGCCGCCGCACCGCGAAGACCGCGACCTCCAGCAGCAGGATCGACGCCAGCAGCAGCCAGTTCTGCCCGACATGCTCGACGAAGCCCGAGGTCAGCGCCGAGCCCGCGATGCCGCCGAGCGTGGCACCCGCGGCGAGGAAGCCGAACAGCCTCTTGCCCTGTTCCGCGTCGAACACGTCGACGATGAAAGACCAGAAGACAGACACGACGAACAGGTTGAAGACCGAGACCCAGATGAAGAAGGCGCGCCCGATCCAGACATGCTGCTCGGGCGTGGCCACCATCAGCAGGACCATGAAGACCAGCAGGTTCAGCATGAAGAAGCGGTAGGAGATGGCAATGAAGGTCTCGCGCGGCCAACGTCGCACCGCGTAGGCAAACAGCGGGTTGACCGCGAGCATCGCCAGCAGCGTGCCGGTGAACAGCCAGGGCAGGTTGCGCACCCCGCCCGCGACGCCCAGTTCGTCCCGTATGGGACGAAGCACGTAATAGGCCAGGAACAGTGCGAAGACGTAGAGCCAGGACCAGGCCAGCGCTCGTGCCTCGCCGGGCCGGATGTCGATCACCCGCTGCAGAAGCCGATGCGCGACCCCGCCCGCCTGTCCGGCGGCGAGGTCAGAGGCCATCGATGAACTGCTCCATCCGCCGGCGCATCGCGGCATCGGGCATGCGGCCCTGCGCGGCCTTGAGGTTGTCGTCCACATACCGCGCCTGCGCCATGCCCGGCACCGCGCAAGTCACGGCAGGGTGGGAGACGAGGTACTTCAGCATGAACTGCGCCCAGGTCGTCACGTCGATCTCGGCGGCCCAGGCGGGCAGGCTCTTGCCTTCCGTCGCGCGGAACACGCTGCCGCGGCCGAAGGGCAGGTTGATGAACACCGCCATGCCGCGTTCCGCCGCCAGCGGGATGATGCGTTCCGCGGAATTGCGGTTGTCGAGCGCATAGTCGATCTGGATGGAATCCAGCGTCTCGCGCCGCATCATCTGCTCGAAGGCTTCGTATTGCCGATCGAAGGAAGTGGTCGCACCCACATAGCGGATGCGCCCCGCCTGCTTCAGTTCGCGCAGATAGGCGAGTTGGTTGGTGATGTCGCGCATGTTGTGCACGGCCAGCAGGTCGATCTTGTCCGTGCGCAGTTTCTCGAAGGCCTGGGCGATCTGCGCACGGCCCTGTTCAGGCGTGTCCACGCCGACCTTGGTGCAGACGAACAGGTCCCGGCGGATGTTCAGGTCGGCCATGATGCGGCCCATGATCGCTTCCGCATTGCCATAGGACGGCGCGGTATCGACCACCGTGCCGCCGAGCGCATGGAAGCGCGCGAAGGTTTCGCGCAGCGGCGCGATGTCGGCTTCGGTGTCCGCTTCCTCATACCGCCGCGCCGAACCGAGGCCGATGATCGGGATCATCTCCCCCGAGCTTGGAATGGGCTTCTTCAGCAGCGGCGCGGCCTGCGCCGCGGCCGGCCTTGCGGCAAGCCCGGCGGCGGCAGCGGTGAAGCCAAGAAGCAGGGTCCGGCGGCATGGGGTCATGATCTCGTCCTTCGAGCGGGGCGTTCATGGGGGAGTCGCAGGATGTGCGGTACGGCGCGCTGGCAAGGGCGGGCTTGCGCTTGGTCCGCAATACTGACGGAGGCGTTACCCCTGGCAAGGGCGGCAAATGTATCAGCCCGCAACAATCCACACCGCTCCTTCGTGTTGCTCCGTCGCTTGCCGCGCGGCTAGCCTTCAGCCCATCAAAGGGGAGGACAAGGAATGCAGCGCAGGACCATCCTGCACTTGGCGGCGGGCGTCGCATTGGCGCGACCGGCCCTGGCCCAGGGCACATGGCCCGACCGGCCGATCCGCTGGATCGTCCCCTTCCCGCCCGGTGGCTCCACCGATCTCTGGGCACGACTGATCGCCGAACCCATGGCCGCCGAACTCGGCCAGCCCATCGTCATCGACAATCGTGGCGGCGCCGGCGGGTTGATCGGCACCGAGGCTGCGGCTCGCGCCACACCCGACGGCTACACCATGCTGTTCACCATCACGACGCATGTGACCTCGCCGGTGGTGCTGCGGCGCTTCCCCTATGACCCCGTCACCGACTTCGCCCCGATCGGGAAACTCGGCGTGACGCCGCTGGTCCTCTGCGCCTCACCATCCACCCAGGGCAATACGCTCGCCGAATTCGTCGCTTGGGCGCGCGGCAAGGACCTGTCCTTCGGCTCCTATGCGCCGGGATCATCGGGGCATGCCTATGGGCAAATGTTCTCCGACGAGGCGCGGCTGAACATGACCCATGTCGCCTATCGCGGCGAAGGGCCGATGCTGCAGGACATGCTCGCGGGCAACGTCGCCTGCGCCTTCCATTCCATGGCGGCGAGCGGCGGGGCAATCCGCTCCGGGCGCATCCGGCCGATCGGGCTGTCGGGGCGCCTGCCGCTGCCATCCCTGCCGCAGGTGCCGCTGATGGAAGCGGCGGGATTCTCGAACCGCTTCGCCTTCTCGGGCTTCATCGGGCTGCTCGCACCGGTGCGGGTGCCGCAGCCGATCCTGGACCGCGCGGCCGGGCTGTTCCGCAAGGTCATGGACAACCCGGACACGCAACGCCGGCTGCTCGAGATCGATACCATCCCCGCCTATCTCGGCCCGGCGGAATTCCGCGAGGACATCGCCCGCTGCCTGCGCGAATGGCAGGCGATCGCGACGGAACTGAACCTCAGCGTGCAGGGGTGAAAGCACTGGAGGGGCGTTGCCCCTCCAGACCACCCCACCAAAGGGCAGTGCCCTTTGGAATGCCATCGGCCGCCCTCGCAGGGGGACAGTGCTGGATTTTGACCGATGTTCCTGGTATGTTTCCACGATCGAGGGGCGCAATGCGCCTGCGTCGCGGGGTCGGCTTAAAGCGATAAAATCGTAAAAACCTAAAGCGCCCGCAACCGCAGGTTGCCAGTGCCAGGTGACGGTTTCCAAAGGCCCCGGGCCTTTGGTGGGGTGAGGTCCGGAGAGGGGCAAGGCCCTTCTCCGCGCGCCCTTCAGCCCGCCGTGATGTTCGCCGTCCGCGCGATCTGCCGCCAGCTCTCCGTCTCCCGCGTCACTCGCTCGGCAAGCGCCTCGGCGGTGCTCGGCGCCACCAGCGCGCCGGCGGCGAAGGCGCGGTCGCGGATGGCCTGGTCGGCCAGCACCTCCCGCAGCTTCTCCGACAGCATCGCGACCTGCGCGGCCGGCACGCCGCGCGGCGCGAAGACCGCGAACCAGACGTTCAGCCCGAGATCAGGCATGCCCTGCTCGGCAGCCGAAGGCACGTCCGGCAGCCCCGGATGCCGCTCGTTCGACGACACGCAAAGCGCGCGCAACTGCCCATCGCGCACCAACGGCGTCAGCGGCGGCGGCGAGTTCATGTAGAACTGGATGCGCCCGGCGATCAGGTCTCGGATCGTCTCCCCGGTGCCGCGATAGGGCACGTGCACCAGGTCGATCCCCGCCCGGTGCTTGAGGTATTCCGTGCCCATGTGGTGCATCGAACCGCTGCCGGCCGAGGCGTAGTTCATCTGCCCGGGGCGCTGCTTCGCGAGCGTGATGAACTCCTGCAGGTTGCGCGCCGGCACCGACGGATGCGTGACGAAAAGCTGCGGCGTATCGGTGATCTGCCCGACCGCCTGGAAGTCGCGGGTCGGTTGGATCTCGCCGATGCCGCCGATCGCCGGGCGCGCTGTCATGGTCGCGCAATAGCCGCAGAGCAGTGTCGTGGCGTCCGCCGGCGCGCGCAGCACGGACATCAGCCCGACAACGTCGTTCCCGCCCGGCCGGTTCTCGACGACCATGGTGGCGCCGAGGGCGCGGCCGAAGGGTTCCGCGACCAGGCGGGCGGAAAAGTCGGTCCCCCCACCCGCCGGCGAGGGCACGACGAGCGTGATGGTCTTGCCGGCGAGGCTGCCTTGCGTCCAGGCGATGCCAGGTGCGGCCAGCGTGGCAATCCCGGCGCCGAGCAAGGCACGGCGCGATGTGTTGATGGTCATGGTTGTTTCCTCCCGGGCTTCTTGTCAGGTCGCTTCGGGGAAAGGCTTGGGGTCCGGCACCGCCACCTCCCCGACATTCAGGATGAAGGACAGCAGCGTGTAGTAGCCCAGCACGGCCAGCAACTCGACGAGCCGCGCCTCGCCCAGTGCGTCGCGTCCGGCGGCAAATTCGGCATCGTCCAGCCGGCCGCGATCGAGCACGGCGCGCGACAGGCGCCAGACCAGCTGTTCCGCCACATCGGCGAAGCCCGGATCGCCGCCCTGGCGCAGCCGTTCCAGCGCCGCCGGATCGACGCCCGCCTTCACCGCGATGGGATGGTGCGCGAACCATTCGAACTGCGCCGACCAGCGGCGGGAGACGGTGAGGATCGCGATCTCCCGCAGCCGGTCGTCCAACTGGCCGGAAAAGCGCAGCCCGGCGCCGAGCCGCTGCGCCGCATCGGCGACGGCGGGGGCGCGCAGCAGCACGTTGAACGGCCCGACGACGCCGCCGCGCGGGCCGGATGCGATGGCGTCGAAGACAGCACGCTGGGCGTCGTCCAGCGCCTCGCGCGGGATGGGTGGAAAGCGCGTGCTCATGCGGCCCCCGGCATCATGGCGGACATGCCGCCATCGACGATGATCTCGGTGCCGGTGATGTAGGCCGCCTCGTCCGAGGCCAGGAACAGTACCGCATGCGCCACGTCCCAGCCGGTGCCCATCTTGCCGGTCGGCACCTGCGCGTCGCGCTTCGCGATCAGCGTCGCGGCGTCATTGGCGCCGAGCTGGCGCAGCAGACGGCTTTCCACCAGCGGCGTGTTCATCAGCCCGGGGATCACGGTGTTGCAGCGGACGCCGTGGCGCGCCTGGTCCATCGCGACCGACTTCGTCAGGCCGATGACGCCCATCTTGGACGCGGAATAGGCGATGTGCGGCCGGTCGCCGCTCATGCGCAGGGCGGCGATGGAGGCGATGTTGACGATCGCCGCCGTCTTCTGCGCGCGCAGATGGGGCAGCGCGTGCTTGCAGCCGAGGAAGACGCTGCGGAGATTGATGTCGAACTGGCGGTCCCAGACTTCCTCGGCCATGGATTCGGCGCTGCCGGGATGCGACCCGCCGACATTGTTCACGAGAATGTCCAACCGGCCGAAGGCGGCGACGGCGGCGTCGATGGACGCCTTCACCGCATCGCTGACGGTCACGTCGGCGGTGTGGGCCAGGGCGCGGCCGCCTTCATCGGTGATGATGCCGACCGTCTCGGCCACCGCCTCGGGGTTGTTGTCGATGCAGAACACCGCGGCACCCTGGCGCGCGAGCAGCACCGCCGTCGCCTTGCCATTGCCCCAGCCGGGGCCGACCGAGCCGGCGCCCGTCACGATGGCGGCCTTGCCTGTGAGATCGAGCACGTTTCCTCCTGATCCTGTTGCGTTGTTGCCGGTGGGGATACGCCGGTTCGCGGGGGTTGGCGAAGGCCCGGCCCACGCATGGCCGCCATGACCCGTAGGCCGCGCGTTCACACTGCCTTGATTCGGCCCGATGGTTGCTGTTCCTCATGCAGCAGGAGTGGCGCTGCCACCCGCCCGCCGCCCGGAATGCCCCATGACCAGCCCCGCGCTCTCCGTCGTCGTCCCCGCCTATAACGAGCAGGAGGTCCTGCCCGAATTCCATCGTCGCCTGGCCGCCGCGCTCGAACGCATCGGGCTGGCATGGGAGGTCGTCTATGTGAATGACGGGTCGCGTGACACGACGCTGTCGGTCATGACCGGCTTGCAGGTGGCCGATCCGCGCGTCGCGGTGGTCAACCTGTCGCGCAACTTCGGCAAGGAGATCGCGCTGACCGCGGGGCTCGACCATGCGCGCGGCGCCGATGCGGTGGTCGTCATCGATGCCGACCTGCAGGACCCGCCCGAGGTCATTCCCGCTTTGGTCGCCACCTGGCGGGAGGGCTTCGACGTCGTCTACGCCCAGCGCAACACGCGCGAAGGCGAGACTTGGGTGAAGAAGGCGACCGCGGCCGGCTTCTACCGCGTGATGCAGCGCCTGGGCGGCAAGGTGCAGCTGCCGCCTGACACCGGCGATTTCCGCCTGCTGTCGCGCCGCGCCCTGGATGCCCTGCTGAAGCTGCGCGAACAGCACCGCTTCATGAAGGGGCTGTTCGCCTGGATCGGCTTCCCAGCCAAGGCGGTGCGCTACGACCGCGCGCCGCGCGCGGCGGGGACGACCAAGTGGAACTACTGGAAGCTGTGGAACTTCTCGCTGGAGGGGATCACCTCCTTCACCGTGGCACCACTGAAGGTCGCGACCTATGTCGGGCTGCTGACCGCGATCGGCGCGGTGATCTACCTGGCGCAGCTGTTGGTCCGCACCTTCTTCTTCGGCAACCCGGTCGCCGGTTACCCCAGCCTGCTCGCGGTCGTGCTGTTCCTCGGCGGGGTGCAGATGATGATGCTCGGCATCATCGGGGAGTATCTTGGACGCATCTTCAACGAGACGAAGCAGCGCCCGCTCTATTTCACCGAACGCTACCTGCCGAGCCGGCAGGCGAGCAGCTCACCCACCGGCGTGCAGACCGAGGCCACGCCCGGCATCACTGCCAACGCCTGATCCCGCGCGCCGGGCAGGATGATGCGCAGCTCGCCGGGCGACAGCGGTGCTGCGATAGCCGCCGCATCGTCGCAGCGCGGGCGTTCGCCGCGCCAGCGCGCGACGTACATCGTGTTGGCCGGCACCGGGTGCTCGGCCGCCAGGCTCAACACCTGCAACTGCCGCGCATGATCGCCGAGCGTGTCGGGTTTCGGCACGCAGGGCCAGGTCGGCAGCAGGGTCAGGCGATCGGCCTCCGCCAGCAGGCGGCGCAGCGAAGGGGCATCGACGGTCCACGGCTCGCGCGTCTGCGCCCAGGCGCGGATGGCCGCGCGGTTCGGCTCCGCATCGATGAATTGCAGCAGGCCAAGCGCGAGCACGATGGCCGGGCCGATGCGCGGCAGCCGCGCCAGCAGCGCGACGGTGCCGACCAACAGCGCCGTGCCGACCGGCCAGAAAAAGCGGCCCGAGGCGCGGAACTGCTCAAGGAAGCCCGGCGCCGGTCCGAGGTCGAGCACCACCGCCCGCCCCGCCCCCACCCGGAAGGAGATGGCGAGCAGCACCAGCCCCAGCAGCACCAGCGCCAGCCCGGCATGCCGGCGCGCCATGCGCAGCAGGTCGCGCGGCGCCAGCAGCAGCGCCGCCACCAGGCCCGCCAACAAGCCGAAGCCGAGCCAGTTGTAGCCTTCCCAGCCGCCATGGCCGGTCGCGTCGATCTCCCGCGCCGCGAGGCCGCCGAGCAGCCAGGAGCGATAGGGCCAGACCGGCGACAGCAGGTTCAATGCGAAGTCGCCATACCCGCCATCCCCCTGCGCGCCGAGATAGCCGAACGCGGCCATGGTCGCGCCGACCGCACCGGTGCAGGCGGCCACGCCGATGCCCGCACCGATCCATCCGCGATCCCCGCGCAGCAGCAACGTCGCCGGCACCGCGGCGAGCAGCGCGAGCACCATCGCCGCGAGATAGGGATGCACCAACAGCGTTCCGACCGCTGCGGCGATCGCCGCGACCCACAGCCCGACGGACTGCCGGCGTGCGAGCCGCAGATACAGCCCGAGCGCGACCAGCAATGTGAAATGCCCGGTCAGCGCGGCATGGCCATAGCGATTGATGAAGGCCGGCATGGCCGAGGCCGCCAGCGCCACGCCGATGGCCGGGACAAGCCGCCTCTCCCCTGCCCCGCGCAGGCACCACACCGCGGCGACCGGCTGCATCAGCCAGGCGATGCCGTACCACAGGCCGATGCCGTGAAAGCCATCCGGCAGCAGCCCGCGCAGCGCCTTCAGCGGCAGGGCGAGAATCGGGATGCCGTCGGCGAAGGCAAGGTTCAGCCCCTGCGGCGCCAGCAGGTTGCCGAGGTGCAGCGGCGGCCAGCGCCAGGCATCGCCGATGAAGTAGCGCTGCGCGACGGCGTGCTGCGCAGCATCGCCCTGCGGCGCCCAGGGACCGCCCGCCTGCGGCAGCAGGAAATCGACGGGAAAGCCGGTCAGCACCAGCGCCGTGCCCAGCAGCAGGGCGAAGCCATAGGCGAGGACGGTCTCGAGACGGTCGGACAACGGCGTCACTCCATGGCCTGGGCCAACGGCGATGCCCCATTTCGGCCTTGCGCCGCCAGGGGGTGAAGACACCGTCGGGCCAATATATGGTGGCTCGCGCGGAAGCCCGGCACTTCCCGTGGGATTCACCGCCGTCTAAGGCCGCGCAGCAGGCGGCGCAAGGCGTCGAAAAATTCGCACAGGACATGCTGCGCCGCCACAATCCCGCCGCAAGCAGGTCCCAAATCGGACAGCGCCAAGGAACACATTCGGGGTCAACCGAAGGCCGGGATCGTCCATCCCCCATGAATGCGGGAAGGGCAGCCAGGTCCAAGGACCCACTTGGCCGTCGCCGGCCCCCGCCGGCGATGGACACCCAGAAGGCCGTTGACACCTATGTCCAGCGTTCCGGTTGGTCCCCTCCCCCCGCAAGGCGCCGTTGCCGGTGCCCTTGGCGGCTATCGCGCCGCCCGGTTCACCCCGATGGCAAAGCGCGCGATGGACATCGCCATCGCCGCCGCCGCCCTGATCGTGGCCGCGCCTTTCTTCCTTGTCGTGTCCCTGATGGTGCGCGCCGATGGTGGCCCCGCCTTCTACGCGCATCCGCGCGTCGGCCGCGGCGGGCGCATCTTCGGCTGCCTCAAGTTCCGCTCCATGGTGGTGGACAGCCAGGCGCGGCTCGATGCGCTGCTGGCCGCCGATCCGGCCGCCCGTGCCGAATGGGACGCCACGCGCAAGCTGAAGAACGACCCGCGCATCACCCGCGTCGGCCGCTTCCTGCGCGCCACCTCGCTCGACGAGCTGCCGCAGCTGATCAACGTGCTGCGCGGCGACATGGCGATCGTCGGCCCCCGCCCGGTCACGCTCACCGAGCTCGACTGCTACTACGGCGCGGCCGCGGCCCATTACCTGACGGTCCGCCCGGGCATCACCGGCCTGTGGCAGGTGTCGGGCCGGTCCGAGACCTCCTACGACCAGCGCGTGGCGCTCGATGTCGCCTATGTCTCGCAGCCCTCGCTGCTGGCCGACATGCGCATCCTGATCAAGACCCCGGTGGCGGTGCTGTCCCGCCGCGGCGCACACTGAGCCGCAAGGCTAACCAGGGTCCCATCCGATGACTGCTACGGCGTCCGAGGGCCCGGAAGACCGGGCCGGCGGACGCCGGCTTGTTTCCGGGGTGGTGTGGAACGCGCTCGGGCGCGGCATCCCGCTGGTCATCGCCCTCGTCATCACCCCGGTCCTGGTGCACCTGCTGGGCACCGACCGCTGGGGGCTGTTCACCCTCGCACTCGCCATGGTCGGCATCTTCGGGGTGTTCGACCTCGGCCTCGGCATGGCGCTGACGCGCGCGGTGTCGGAGGCGATCGGCGAGGGGCGCGGGCGCGACGCACCGGCGCTGGTGGGTGCGACGATCTACGCCCTGCTCGGCCTGTCGGCGGTGATGGCGGGGCTCGCCTATGCCTTCATGCCGGTGCTGATCCGGCACGTGCTGATCGTCCCGCCGGGGCTGGAGGCCGAGGCGCTGGCCGCCTTCCGCGTGCTGGCGCTGGCTGCGCCGCTGGTAGTGCTGAATGCGGCGCTGTGGGGCGTGCTGGCGGCCTGGCAGCGCTTCCGCGCGGCAAACATCGTCAACATGCCGGTCAGCGTCTTCTACTACCTCGGTCCCGTGCTGGCGCTGCTGGCCTGGGACAGCCTGGTGGGGGTGATGGTCGCGCTGGTGCTGGTGCGGCTGGTCAGCGGCATCGCCTATGCGGTGCTGGCCTGGCGCGACGTGCCGGCACTGGGGCTGACGCGCCCGCGTTTCGCCCTGCTGAAGCCGCTGCTGCGCCAGGGCGGATGGATGAGCCTGTCCGGCGCGCTGACCCAGATGCTTCTGTATGCGGATCGCTTCCTGATCGGCGCGCTGATCGGGCTGACGGCGGTGGCCTTCTATGCGACACCGCTCGACCTCGTCATGCGCATGTGGATCCTGCCCGTGGCGGTGGCGCAGGCGCTGCTGCCGGCCATCGCATCGTCCTACCGCACCGCGCCGGAGCGCACGGCGCTGCTGCTGCGACGTGGCGCGCTGATCGTCGCGGGGCTGGTGCTGCCGGCCTGCCTGGTGCTGGTCGCATTGGCGCATTGGCTGCTGTGGCTATGGCTCGGGACGGCATTCGCGGATGGCGGCGGGACTGTGCTGCGGATTCTCGGCGTCGGGATCTTCTTCTCCTGCCTCGCCTTCGTGCCCGGCGTGCTGCTGGATGCGATCGGGCGGCCCGAGGTAACGGCGACCTTCTCCCTGGTGCAGGCGGCCGTGTTCCTGCCGTTGGGTGCTGCGCTGCTGCTGATGATCGGAATCGAGGGCGCGGCCATCGCCTGGGCGGCCCGCGCGGCGACGGATTGCGCGGGGCGCTTCCTGCTGGCCGCGCGCTTCTATCCGCCGGCGGCCGAGGCCGGGCGCGCGCTGCTGCCGCTGCTGGCGGCGTCCGGCGCCGGGTTGGCGCTGATGGTGGCAGCGCCTGGCATCGTTCTGCCGGCGCTGCTGGGTGCGGCGACGCTGGCGGTCGTGGTCGTGCTGGGCTGGCGCGTCGCGCCGCAGGATGACCGCGCGGCGCTGCTGCGCCGGGTCGGACTGGCGCGCGCATGAGCGGCATCGCGATCAACGGCCGCTACCTGACCCAGGGCATGACCGGCGTGCAGCGTTTCGCGACCGAGATCGTCGCGGCCGCGGATGCGCTGGCCCTCGCCGGGGAATGGCCAGCGGCGCGGGTGCTGCATCCGCCGGGCGCGCGAGATGCCGGGTTGCGTGCGTTCACCGCCAAAGCGGTCGGCTCGCGATCCGGCCAGCGTTGGGAACAGATCGACCTGCCGCGCGCGCGGGGCGGCGATGTTCTGGTGAATCTCGGCAATACCGCGCCGCTCTTCGCCGGCGCCCGGCAGGCCGTGGTGATCCACGATGCCGGTGCCTTCGACACGCCGGAGTCCTACTCATTCGCATTCCGCACCTGGTACCGGCTGTTGCAGAAGCGGTTGGCGCGCAGCGGGGCGAAGATGCTGACGGTTTCGGAGTTCTCGCGCGCGCGGATCGCTTCGGCGGTCGGCGTGACGGAGGCATCCATTGGCGTGCTGCCGGAAGGCGGCGAGCATGTGCTGCGCATCCCCGCCGACACCACGGTACTGGCCCGGCACGGGCTGGAACCCGCGCGCTACGCGCTGGTGGTGGGCAATCCGGCAGCGCACAAGAATCTGTCAGCCCTGACGGCGGCGGCCGATGCGCTGGGGCGGCATGGGCTGGTGCTGGCCGTGGCGGGTGCCGCCGATCCGGCCGTGTTCCGCGCAGGCGGCGGCGTGGCGGCCGAGGCAGCGCGCGTGCTCGGCCGCGTCTCGGATGCCGAGTTGCGCGCGCTGTACGAGAACGCGCTCTGCCTGATCTTCCCCTCCCGCTACGAAGGCTTCGGCCTGCCGCCGCTGGAGGCCATGACCTGCGGCTGCCCCGTCATCGCCGCCCATGCCGGCGCGGTGCCGGAAGTCTGTGGCCCGGCCGCGCTGTGGTTCGACCCGGCGCAGCCGGCGACGCTGCGGGAGGCGCTGCTGCGCCTGATCGAGGAGGACGGGCTGCGCGAGGGCATGCGTCGCGCCGGGCTGGAGCGTGCGCGGGATTTCACCTGGGAGAAGGCCGCGCGCGAACTGCTCGCGCAGCTTCGGGAGTGCGGCGCATGAAGGTCGCCATCGTACATGAGTGGCTGGATTCCTTCGCGGGCTCCGAGCGCGTGGTGGAACAGCTGCTGGCCGAATGGCCGGAAGCGGATCTCTTCGTCCTGTGCGACTTCATGGCGGAGGAGGAGCGCGGCTTCCTGCTCGGCAAGACGCCGCGGGTGAGCTTCATCCAGCGCATGCCCTTCGCGCGGAAGCACTTCCGCAAGTATCTCGGCCTGATGCCGATCGCCATCGAGCAGTTCGATCTCTCGGGCTATGACGTGGTGCTGTCGTCGTCGCATGCCGTGGCGAAGGGCGTCATCACGGGGCCCGGGCAGGTCCATGTTTCCTACGTCCACAGCCCGATGCGCTACGCCTGGGACCTGCAGCACCAGTACCTCCGCGAGGCGGGCATGGAGCGCGGGCTGAAGGGTGCCTATACGCGCTGGCTGCTGCACCGGCTGCGCATCTGGGACCGCGCCAGCGCCCTGGGCCCGGACGTGATCTGCGCGAATTCCACCTACATCGCCGAACGCATCCGCAAGACCTGGCGGCGCGAGAGCATCGTCGTGCATCCGCCCGTCGATGTGGACCGCTTCGCTTTGCGCGAGGAGAAGGAAGGCTTCTACCTCACTGCTTCCCGCATGGTGCCCTACAAGCGCATCGAGATCATTGCCGAGGCCTTCCGCCGCATGCCGGATCGGCGCCTCATCATCGTCGGCGACGGCGCCAATGAGGCGCGCGTGCGCGAAGCCGCCGGCGGTGTGCCGAACATCGAATTCCGCGGCCGCGTCGGCACGGCGGAGCTGGTGACGCTGACTCAGGCCGCACGCGCCGCCGTCTTCGCGGCGGAGGAAGATTTCGGCATCGCCACCGTCGAAGCCCAGGCCTGCGGTACGCCTGTGATCGCCTTCGGGAAGGGCGGCGCCTGCGACATCGTGGTGGACGGGCGGACAGGCGTCTTCTTCCCCGAGCAGACGGCGGAGGCGATCATCACCGCCGTCGAGCGCTTCGAGACACTATCCTTCGCCCCGGCCGATTGCCGCGCCAATGCGGAACGCTTCAGCCATGGTGCCTTCCGCGCGGCGATGCGGCGCGTGGTGGATGGGGCGCTGCGATGAGGTTCTCGCTGGTCGTCGCGACGCTGGGGCGCGATGCGGATGTCGCGGCGCTGCTCGACAGCCTCCTCGCGCAGGGGCGGGCCGATTTCGAGGTCATCATCGTCGATCAGAACGACGATGACCGGCTCGGCCCGGTCGAGGCCGCCTATGCGCCCCGCGTCGCGCTGCGGCGGCTGCGGTCCTCGGTGCGCAATGCCAATCACGCGCGCAACCTCGGCCTGCGCCATGCGCGCGGGGCGATCGTGACCTACCCCGACGATGACTGCCTGTATCCACCGGGTGTGCTCGATCGTGTCGATGCGGCCTTCGCGGGCGATGCCGCCCTGCATGTGCTGACCGGGCCGGCGGCCTCGCCGGCCGGCGGGCTGGGATCCGGGCGCTGGCGGACGGAGAGCGGTCCGATCGACCTCGTCACCGTCTGGACCAGCGTGATCGAGTTCAACATCTTCCTTCGCCGCGAGACGGCGCTCGCGCTGGGCGGCTTCGACGAGGGCATGGGACCGGGCAGCCCCTTCGGTTCGGCCGAGGGCAATGACCTCGTCTGCCGCGCCATGGCGCGCGGGCTGCGGGCGCAATACGACGCCGATCTGCGCATCATCCATCCTGACAAACGGCTGTCCGATGTCGCGGTGGAGCGCGCGGAACGCTACGGGCGCGGCCTCGGCTTCGCGTTGCGGCGCAACGGCGCGCCGCTGTCGGCGCGCATGACCTTCCTTGTCCGCCCGCTCGGCGGCGCCGCGGCCAGCCTGCTGCGCGGCCGGATGCATAATGCCGGATATTACTGGATGACCTTCCGCGGCCGGCTCGCAGGCATGCGTGCCCCTGACGCTCGCAAGCCCGCCGCCATCGCGCCACTGACGGAGGCCGGCTGATGCGCATCGCCATCGGCATCGCCACGCGCGGCCGCCCGGCGATCCTGGCCGGCGTGCTCGCCGACCTGCAGCGCCAGACGCGGCAACCGGACCGCATCATCGTCTGCCACGTCACGCCCGAGGACGTGACGGGCTGCACCGGCGCCGAGTTCATCACCGCGCCGGCCGGCCTTCCGAAGCAGCGCAATGCGATCCTGGATGCCGCGACGGATTGCGACCTCGTGCTGTTCCTCGACGACGACTTCCTCTGCGCGCCGGACTACCTGGCAGTCACCGAGGCAGCCTTCGTCACGCATCCGGAGATGGTGGTCGCGACCGGCACCGTGGTCGCCGATGGCGCGAACGGGCCGGGCTATTCGCTGGATGAAGGCGCGGCCCTGCTCACCGCCGACATCCCGCCCGCCGACGCGACCGCCACTGCGCTGCATTTCAACGGTTATGGCTGCAACATGACCTTCCGCATGGCGACCGTGCGCGCGTACGGCATCCGCGTGGATGAACGCCTGCCGCTCTACGCATGGTACGAGGATATCGACGTGACGCGCCGGCTCGGCGAGCACGGCACCATCCTGCGCCTCGCCGGCGCGCGGGGCGTGCATCTGGGGTCGAAGTCAGGCCGGGTGAAGCAGTTGCGGCTGGGCTACTCGCAGGTGGTCAACCCGGTCTATCTCGCGCGCAAGGGGTCCTTTCCCTGGAGCCATGCCATTCCGAGCGCGGCGCGGCATTGCCTCGCGAACCTCGTCCGATCACTGAAGCCTGAACCCTGGGCGGATCGCTGGGGGCGGTTCCAGGGCAACATGATCGGGCTTTGGGACCTACTCCGCGGGCGCGCGACGCCGGAGCGCATCCTGGACCTGTAGCCGCCCGACCGGGCGGTCGGGCCACCCCCTTTCCCCGCGCGCGCAACCGGGCGAACATGCTGTCCATCCAAGCAGGAGGAAGCGACAGCATGACGCTCGAACCAGGCCGCCCACGGCCGGAACCCACACCCGAGACCAAGCATTTCTGGGACGGTGCGAAAGGCGGCAAGCTGCTGCTGCAGCGTTGCGGCGACACCGGCAAGGCGTATTTCCCGCCCCGCCCCTTCAGCCCCTATACCGGCACGCGCAACGTCGAGGTCTTCGAGGCCTCCGGCCGCGGCACGCTGCATTCCTACGTGATCCATCACCGGCCCGTGCCGGGCTTCAAGCCGCCCTACGCCATCGCGGTGGTCGAGCTCGAAGAAGGCCCGCGCATGATGACGAACATCATCGACTGCCCGCAGACGCCCGAGGCGCTGGTGCTCGACATGAAGCTGGAAGTCGCCTTCGTGCCGATGGACGACAGCATCACCCTTCCCCTGTTCCGCCCGGCGAAGGGAGCCTGACGCCATGACGATCAAGCCAGGTGAGATCGCCATCGTCGGCGCCGCAGAATCGACGCGCATCGGCACCGTGCCCGAGATGTCGCAGATCATGCTGCATGCGGATGCGGCGCTGAACGCGATGGCGGATGCGGGGCTGAAGCCGTCGGACATCGACGGCGTGGCCTGCGTCGGTCCCATGATGCCGCAGCAGATCGCCCACTACCTCGGCATCACGCCGAAATGGGTGGACGGCACCGGCGTCGGCGGCTGTTCCTTCATGCTGCATGTCCGCCACGCCGCGGCGGCCATCCATGCGGGCTATGCCAAGACCATCCTCATCACCCATGGCGAGAGCGGCAAGTCGCGCATCAACGCGACCCCGCGCCCGCCCGAGCCGCAGAGCCTGAACGGCCAGTTCGAGGCGCCCTTCGGCCCGATGGGTCCGCCCACGCTCTTCCCCATCCCCGTGCTGCGCTACATGAAGACCTTCGGCGTCACGCATGAGCAGATGGCGCAGGTCGCGGTCGTGCAGCGTGAATGGGCGGGGAAGAACCCGCGCGCCGCCTTCAAGGACCCGATCACCGTCGCCGACGTGCTGAACAGCAAGATGATCGCCTACCCGTTCCGGCTGCTGCAGTGCTGCCTGGTGACGGATGGCGGCGGCGCGCTGATCCTGACCTCCGCGGACCGCGCGAAGGATTTCCCGCAGAAGCCGGTCTACATCCTCGGCAGCGGTGAATCGGTCGAGACCACCATGGTCAGCCAGATGCAGGACTTCACGTCCTCCCGCGCCTTCCGCGTGGCGGGGCCGGAAGCATTCCGCATGGCCGGCATCAAGCACGACGACGTCGATCACCTGATGATCTACGACGCTTTCGCGCATCTGCCGATGTACGGCCTGGAGGACCTCGGCTTCGTCAAGCGCGGCGAGGCCAAGGACTTCATCTGGGAAGGCAACACCCGCCCCGGTGGGAAGCTGCCGCTCAACACCAATGGCGGCGGCCTGTCCTACACCCACACCGGCATGTACGGCATGTTCGCCCTGCAGGAGAGCGTGCGCCAGGTGCGTGGCATCGCCCCCGCCCAGGTGCCGGATGTGAAGATCAGCGTGGCGCATGGCGTGGGCGGGATGTTCTCCGCCTCCGGCACCGTCGTGCTGTCCAACCAGAAGCCCTGACCTGACGTTCCGGCCCCGCGGCAACGACCGCGGGGCCGGCACCAACAAGCAATCGATCGGGAGGATTCATCCATGACTGTCACGACGTCCCGTCGTGCCTTGCTCGCGGCTGGCGGCATGCTGCTCGCGGCACCTGCCGTGGCGCAGGCCGGCTTTCCCAACCGCCCCATCCGGCTGATCGTGCCCTGGCCGCCGGGCGGTTCGACCGACGGGCAACTTCGCGCGCTCGCCGAGGTTGCTTCGCGGATCATCGGCCAGCCGGTGATGATCGAGAATCGCGGCGGTGCCTCCGGCACGCTCGGTGCGCAGATGATGGCCGCCGAGGCGCGTGGCGATGGCTACATGGTCGGCCAGTTGCCGATCACCGCCTTCCGCTTTCCGATGATGACGTCGCGCCCGACCTGGGACTCGATGCGGGACTTCACCTACATCATCCACCTGACGGGCTACCTGTTCGGCGTGGTCGTGAAGGCCGACAGCCCCTGGCAGACCTGGCAGCAATTCCTCGACCACGCCAAGGCCAATCCGGGCAAGATCGCCTACGGCTCGCCGGGTGTCGGCAGCACATTGCACATCACCATGGAACGCATCGCCGCCGAGCGCGGCATCGAGTTCCTGCACGTCCCCTTCCGCGGCGGCTCCGACAATGCGCAGTCGCTGCTGAGCGGGCAGACGCAGGCGATGGCGGATTCCACATCCTGGGCGCCGCTGGTCGATGGCGGCCAGTTCCGCCTGCTGGTCACCTGGGGCGCGGAACGTGCCAAGCGCTACCCCAACGTGCCGACGCTGAAGGAGACAGGGACGGATATCGTCTCGGCGTCGCCCTATGGCGTGGCCGGGCCGAAGAACATCGACCCGGGGATCGTCCGTGTGCTGCACGACGCCTTCAAGCAGGCGCTGTACGATCCGGCGCATCGTGCCGTGCTGGAACGCTTCGATATGCCGCTGATCTACCTGAACAGCGACGACTATCGCGCCGCGGTCCAGAAGGTGATCGAGGAGGAAGGCGTCGTGATCCGCCGCCTCAACCTGACGATCAACTAGAGACCTTCGGCAGGTCGACCTTCCCGGTGTGGAGCTGCAGGCGGGAGAAGTCCGGCGCCTCCTGCCCCGCATCGCGGAAGGCCTGCTTCAGCGCGGCGATGTTCGGCGCCAAGATGCTTTCGCGGTTCGCGCTGACCCAGTCGCGCGATTTCTGCGGCATGGCGAGCGACCCCTGGAAGCGCGGCATCACCCAGCGGGCGAAAAGCTCGAAGGACCGCCACGTCGCCTCGCGATCCGCCCATTCATGGGCGCGGAACAGGATCCCGCCGGTGCCGCCATCGGTGTAGGACAGCAGCCGCTCGATCCCCGCCGCCACCGTCTCCGGCGAACCGACCAGCGTCGAGCCCTGCGCCAGGCCATCGCGCAGAGGGTCCTCGGATCGCATCGGCGGGCGGCCCAGCGTCTCGGAGAAATAGGTCAGCGTCTCCTGCGCTTCGCCGTGGCGCACATCGGCCAGCGCGCGCTCGTCATCCTCGGCGACGTGCAGGTTCACCACGAGGCGCCAGTTGCGCCGGTCCATGGTCTTGCCGTGCTTCGCCGCCTCGGCTTCCGCCATGCGCCACTGCTCGGCCAGCATCTTCGGCCCGCCATGCAGCCCCGCACCCAGCGAGAGCAGCCCGACGCCATGCTTGCCCGCCGCCAGCGCGCCGGACGGCGTGGTGGAGGACGCGACCGAGATCGGGAAGCAGGGCTCGGAATAGGGCGCCAGATGCAGCCGCGCATCGCGCAGCGTGAACCAGTCGGTCTCCATTGTGACCGGCTCCTCGCAGGCGAGGAGCTTCATGATCGCGGTCAGCGATTCATCCATCCGCCGCCGCTGATGCGACGGGTCGATCCCCATCATGTACGCGTCGGACACCAGGGCGCCCGGCCCGCAGCCGAGGATGATCCGCCCCTTCGTCATGTGGTCGAGTTGCACGAAGCGCTGCGCGACCAGCAGCGGGTGGTGATAGGGAAGGCTGGTCACACCGGTGGCCAGCGTGATGTTCTTCGTGCGTTCCGCGACCGCGCCGATGATGATCTCGGGGCTGGCGATGGTCTCCCAGCCGGCGGAATGGTGCTCGCCGATCCAGGCCTCGTCATAGCCGAGCTCATCCAGCCACTCGATCAGCTTCATGTCGCGCTCGATCGCGAGCGTCGGGTTGTCGCCAACCCGGTGGAAGGGCGCGAGGAAGATGCCGAAGCACAGGCGTCGCGGGGCCATGGACAATTCCCTTGTCGTTGCGTGGGTCAGGAGGCCCGACGCCGTCACATCGACGGCGGGTCGCCGGCGAGGAAATCCTCCCCGCCGTAATCGGCCTCGATCGGAATGCGAAGGTAGCGGCCTTCCGGCGTGTCGCGCTGGATCGGCTGCACCGTGACGACCGGCTTCGCGCGGGCGGCGGCGAAAGCCTCGGCGACGGAGTTGGTGCGCGCCAGCTTGTTCAGGTTCATCCGCGTCGGGAAGACGATCTTCTTGGTGCCGGCCTCCGCTTCGGCCAGCGCATCGGTCGGGCGGATCCAAACGCTGTCCACCGCCTCATGCCCATCATGCAGCGCGTCCTGGTCGGCCGGCGCGGCGGCGAGGAAGAAATGCGTGTCGAAGCGCTTCGGCACCGGGATCGGTGTGATCCAATGCGCGAAATGCGCGAGGCATGCGCAGTCCGGCACCAGGCCGCGGTCCGCGAGCATCGCGGCGAACTCACCCTCCGCCGCCGGCGGCGTGCCAGGCGTCGCGAGCAGGATGCCGCATTCCTCCCAGGTTTCGCGGATGGCAGCCACGCGGAAGGCTGCGTCGGCGTCGCCGCCGGCCAGCACGGCATCGGAGGCTTCGACCCGTCCACCGGGAAAGACGAGCGCGCCGGAGGCGAAGTCGATCTGGTGGTGACGGACCACCATGAAGACCTCAAGCCCGCCTGGCCCGTCGCGCAGCAGCAGGACGGTGGACGCGGGACGGGCTGGGACGGGGCTGGACATGGACACATTGCAGCGCGCCCGCGCCCCAGGGGCAAGGCGCGTTGACGCGGCGCCGGGGGCACAGCAGGCTTGCGCCGAAAACAAGGGAGTGGGCGGATGGCGCAGATCGAGCGCTGGGCACGGGAATTCCCAGGCAAGGTCGCGGCCCATTTCCCCGACCTCGGCACCAGCATCACCTATGGCGAGCTCGATACGCGAGCGAACCGCATCGCGCAGTGGCTGATCGGCATCGGCCTGCAGCCGGGCGAAGGCATCGCCATGCTGATGGACAACCGGCCGGAGTTCATCGAACTCGTCTACGCCTGCCGCCGCGCCGGGCTGTACTACACGCCGCTGTCGGTGCATCTGCGGCCGCAGGAAGTCGCCTATATGCTGACCGATGCGGCGGCGAAGGCGATCGTCGTCTCGCCCGGGCTGGCGGAGCTCGCGACGGCGCTGCTGCGCGAGGGCGCGGTGGGCAGCGTGCCGCGCTTCGCCGTTGGCGATGGTCTCGACGGCTATGACAGCTTCGAGGCCGGTGTCGGGCGCTATCCCGGACCGGCGGAATTGCCGCGGCGGCCCGTTGGGCGGGAGTTCCTCTATTCCTCCGGTACCACGGGGCTGCCCAAGGGCATCAAGCGTCCGATGCTGCCCTGGGAGAACCGCGACGCGCCGGATTGGGACATGACCTGGAAGTCGCTCTACGGCTTCGACACGGACACGGTCTACCTGTCGCCCGCGCCGCTCTATCACGCGGCGCCCCATGGCTATGCGATCCGCCGCACGATCGGGGAAGGCGGCACCTCGGTGGTGATGGCGAAGTTCGACCCGCTGCGCGCGCTGGAATTGATCGAACGGTACCGCGTCACCCACAGCCAATGGGTGCCGACCATGTTCGTGCGGCTGCTCGCGCAGCCCGAGGATGCGCGGCGGCGCTTCGACCTGTCATCGCATCGCTGCGCGATCCATGCCGCGGCCCCCTGCCCCGTCGCGGTCAAGCAGCGGATGATGGAATGGTGGGGGCCGATCCTGTGGGAATACTACGCGGGCTCGGAAGGCGTCGGCACCACTGTCGCCTCCCCACAGGATTGGATGGCGCGGCCGGGTACGGTCGGGCGGCCGGTGAACGGCGTGACGCTGCATATCTGCGACGATGACGGCAATGAGTTGCCGATGGGCGAGACGGGGCGCATCTGCTTCGAGGGTGCGCCGCGCTTCGCCTATCACAATGCGCCGGACAAGACAGAAGCAGCCTACAACGCGAAGGGCTGGGCGAGCCTCGGCGACCTGGGGCGCGTCGATGAGGATGGCTGGCTGTTCCTGTCGGATCGCCGCGCCGACCTGATCCTGTCCGGCGGCGTGAACCTCTATCCGGCCGAGATCGAGGCCGTGCTCGCGCGCCACCCGGCGGTGGCGGAGGTCGCGGTGGTCGGCATCCCGAACGAGGATTTCGGCGAACAGGTCCACGCCGTCATCGTCCCGCGCGATCCACGCGCGGATGAAGCCGCCTTGCGGGCGGAACTTGATGCGCTGTGTCGCGAGCACCTCGCCGGCCCGAAGCGCCCGCGATCCTGGGAATTCGCCGAGGAACTCCCACGCAGCGAGGCCGGCAAGCTGCTGCGCAGGATCCTGAAGGAACGCTACCTCACCCCGTCCTGAGCCCGAGCCGTTCCACGCGCTGGCGCTCCATCTCGTAGACTTCGAGCATGTTGCGCCCATAATCCTCGGCATTGAGGTATTCGACCGGCTGATCCAGCCGCCGCAGTACCGCAAGATGCGACGGATCGTAGAGCGCGGCCTTGAATCCATCATGCAGCGCAGCCCGGATCGCGGGGTCGAGACCCGGCGGCCCGGCAAGGCCATAGGGTGAGGTCACCACCATGTCGCGATAGCCGAGTTCGATCAGCGTCGGCACGGTGGGCCAGCGCGGCGATCGTTCGCGTATCCAGACATTGAGCATGCGCAGCCGGCCCTCATCGACCAGTTGCCCGATGCCGGAACCCGCCGCCTGCGCCTCGATATGCCCGCCCATGAGTTGAGGCGCGGCCTCGGATTCGCCGCGGAAGGGGACGTGGATCACCTCGATGTTCTCACGCGCGGCGAGATCGACCATCGTCAGATGCGGCGTGCCATTCGCGCCGGTATTGCCGATGCGGATCTGCCCCGGCCGGCGCCGCGCATCCGCCACCAGATCCTGCCAGGTCATGTAGGGGCTGTTGGCCGAGACCAGCACGCCGAACAGGTAGCCCGTCAGGTGGATGATCGGCGTGAAATCCTTGGTCACGTCATAGGGCATGCGCTGCATATGCGGCAGGCGCAGCACCGGCAGCGTGATCTGCGCGACCAGATACCCATCCGGCCGCGCCCGCGCGACCGCCGCGGCGCCGAGCGTGCTGCCCGCGCCGGGCCGGTTCTCGACCAGCACGGTCTGGCCGAAATGGCGTGTCGCCGCCTCGGCGAGGGCGCGCATCTGCACATCGGTCGCCCCGCCCGGCGTGAACGGCACCAGGATGGTGATCGGGCGGCTGGGGAAGCGTTCCTGTGCCGCGGCGCCGCGCACGACCGGCGCGGCCAACGCGGCCCCAATGGCGCTTCGGCGGGTGATCATCGTCATTGCTGTTCGTCCTCCCGGTCGCATTGCAAGCCGTGCGTCACAGCGTGCGCGCGATGATTTCCTTCATGATCTCCGAACTGCCACCATAGATCCGCCCGACCCGCGCATCGGCCCAGGCGCGGCCGATCTCGTAATCGGCCATGTAGCCATTGCCGCCATGCATCTGCAGGCAGTCGTCCAGCAGGCGGTTCTGCATCTCGGTGCCGAGCAACTTGGCCTGCGCGGCAAGTTCGATCGAGAGCCCCCCATTCATGTGAAGTGCCAGGCAATGATCGGCGAAGACGCGGAACATGGTGGCATTGGCGCGCAGTTCCGCCAGCTTGAAGCGGTTGTGCTGGAAGTCGAAGACTGTCTGGCCGAACACCTTGCGATCCTTGGCGTAGTCGATGGTCTTCTGCAGCATCACCTCCATCGACATCGCGCTGCGGATGGCGATGACGAGGCGTTCCTGCGGCAGGTTCCTGATGAGGTAGGAGAAGCCGGCATTCTCCTCACCCAGCAGATTGTCGGCGGGCACGCGGACATCGTCGAAGAACAGTTCCGAGGTGTCGGCGGCATGCATGCCGATCTTCTCGAGGTTGCGGCCCTTGGTGAAGCCCTTCGTGCCTTCCTCGACGCAGATCAGGCTGATGCCCTTGCGGCCAGCGCCGGGGTCGGTCTTGCAGACCACGATCACCAACCCGCAATTCTGGCCGTTCGAGATGAAGGTCTTGGACCCGTTGATGATCCAGTCCGACCCGTCGCGCCGCGCATGGGTCTTTACCGCCTTGAGGTCGGACCCCATGCCCGGCTCGGTCATGGCGATGGCGGTGATGATCTCGCCGCTCGCCATGCGCGGAAGCCATTCGCGCTTCTTGTGCGGCAGCGCGAATTCCTCGACATAGGGCACCACGATGTCCGAATGCAGCGGGAAGCCGATGCCGGAAGCATTGGTGCGCGCGATCTCCTCGATGATGATCGCGGCATAGCCGAAGTCAGCGCCCGCGCCCCCGTATTCCTCCGCCATCATGGGACACAGCAACCCTTCGGCGCCGGCCTTGCGCCAGACGTCGCGCGGGACGATCTCGGCGCGCTCCCAGTCGCGATGGAAGGGCACGATCTCACGCTCGAAGAAGCGCCGCACCTGGGTGCGGAAGATCTCGTGATCCGAAGTGAAGACGCTGCGCGCCATTCCCGCCTGCGGGGCTGCGGTATCCATGGACGTATCCCTCGTGCTTCTTGTCTTGGCGCGAGCCTACCGCGCGGTCGGCCCGCCTGTCAGCCGCCGCGAAGGGAGGCGATCTCGGCTGTGGAGAAACCCCACTCCGACAGGGCCGCATCGCCATCCGCGCCACGGGCGGGTGCGGGGGCCGGCACCGCCGATGGTGTGCGGGAGAAGCGCGGGCTTGGCGCCGGCTGCATCCCCGGCCCTCGCTCGAAGAAGGTGCCGCGCGCAGCGTTGTGCGGATGGCGCGGCGCTTCCTCAAGATCCAGCACCGGCGCGACGCAGGCATCGGTGCCGTCGAAGACCGCAGCCCAATGATCGCGTGGCTGCCCACGGAAAATCGCCGCGAACTCCGCCTTGATCGCGGGCCAGCGCGCTTGGTCGTCGCGGTCCGTGAAGCGCGCGGGATCGAGGCCGAGCCCCTTCAGCAGCAGCGCGAAGAATTGCGGTTCCAGCGCGCCGACCGCGACATACTTCCCATCAGCGCATTCATAGGTGTCATAGAAGGGGCAGGCGCCGTCGAGCCTGTTGCTCTCCCGCGCATTCTTCCACCGCCCCTGCGCGAACAGGCCGAAGAAGGGGCTCATCAGCATGGCGGAGCCATCCGTCATCGCCGCATCCACCACCTGGCCGCGCCCGCTGCGGTTCGCCTCGAACAGCGCGGCCATGATGCCAAAGGCGAGCAGCATGCCGCCGCCGCCGAAATCCCCCACCAGGTTTAATGGCGGCACGGGCCTCTCGCCCGCGCGGCCCATCGACCACAGCGCGCCGGTCAGCGCGATGTAGGTGATGTCGTGCCCCGCGACCTGCGCGAGAGGACCGTCCTGCCCCCAGCCCGTCATGCGGCCATAAACGAGGCGCGGGTTGCGCGCCTGGCAGGCCTCCGGCCCCAGGCCGAGGCGTTCCATCACGCCAGGCCGGAAGCCTTCCACCAGCACATCGGCGCGTTCCACCAGCCGCAGTACGGCGGCGATCGAGGCCGGCGCCTTCAGGTCCAGCGCCAGGCTGCGCCGGCCCCGCCCCATCACATCGGAAGGATGGCCGCCCGCCGGCCCCTCGGGGCGGTCGATACGTAGCACCTCCGCCCCCAGATCGGCGAGCATGGTGCAGCAGAAGGGGCCCGGCCCGATGCCGGCGACCTCCAGGACCCGAAGGCCGGCAAGCGGACCGGGCATCGCTCAGCGCCCCTCGAAGTTCGGCGCACGCTTCTCGCGGAAGGCGGCCTTGCCCTCGACGAAGTCGGCCGAGTTGCGGATCGCCGCCATGCGCTGGCCGTGGATCGCCATCTGCTCCGACGGGCCGCGCGGCAGGATCTCCTCCGTCACCATGCGCTTGATCTCGCCGAGGACCATCGGTGCCATGCCGCAGAGTTCCCGCGCCCATTCCTTCGCCTTGGCGAGCGCCTCGCCCTCCGGCACCACCTCATTCACCAGCCCGACGCGTTCGGCGCGCGCGGCGTCGATCGTCCGGCACAGCAGCGCGATCTCCATGGCGATCTTGTGCGGCACGCGGCTAACGAGGCCGGCGATCATCCCGCCCGTCAGGCCGAGCTTCGCCTCGGGGTAGTAGAACTTCGCGCTCGATCCGCAGACCATCAGGTCGCACATCATGGCGAGCACGATGCCACCGCCGACGCACCAGCCCTCGACTGCGCAGATCACGGGCTTGAGCGGCTTGAAGCCGACCGTGGGGATGGCCCGCCACAGCTCGGGCGGGTCGGCCACATCGGCGCCGAAGGTGAAGGCGCGCGTGCCGGCCGCTGTGATGATGGCGCAGCGCAGATCGGCGCGGCGCTCGAATTCCTGCATCACCACCTGCACCTGCTCGGCCATGGGCTTGCTGATGGCATTGCCCTTGGCCGGGTTGTTCAGCGTCACGATGCGGATCGGACCCTCGTCCGAGACAGTCACCAGTTCCACGTCAGTTCACTCCTGCTCCAGTACGACGGATAACCTCGGCGAAGATCGCGCGGTCGCCGGCGATGCGGTTGGCGAAGGCCTCGCCGGTCTCGAAGGCGGGGCGCAGCCCGCCGATCGCCATGCCACGGGCGACCTGCTCGGACTTCAAGGCTTCTTCCAGCGTCGCGGCGATGCGGGCACGCACCGCAGGCGGCGTCGCGGCCGGCGCGGCGATCCCGAACCAGGACATCGCCCCGCGATCGGCAAGGCCCACTTCCATCAGCGTCGGCACATCCGGGAATTCCGGGTGACGCTGGTCGCCGAAGCTCGCCAGGGCGCGCAACCGCCCCTCGCGCACCATGGGCAACGCGGCGGGATCGCAGATCATCTGGATGTGCCCCGCCACCAGGTCGTTCACCGAAAGGCCAGAGCCGCGATAGGGAACGTGTTCCAGCCGAACGCCCGCCTGTTCCCCGAAGATCTCGCATTGCAACTGAGTGATGGTGCCGTTGCCCGCGGACCCGAAGCGCAACTGCCCGGGATGCGCCTTCCCGTATGCGACCAGTTCCTGGATGGTGCGCGCGGGCACCGAGGGGTTGACCACGATGAAGGCATCCGATGCGGCGACGCGCGCAATGGGCGCGAAGTCGCGATCCACATCATAGGGCGGGCGCATCATCGTCGGACTTATGGTGAAGACCGCCGTGGGGAACAGCAGCAGCGTGTAGCCGTCTGGCCTTGCGCGGGACACCATCTCCGCCCCGATCGTGCCGCCGGCGCCGCCGCGATTCTCGATGACGATGGTTTCGCCGATGATGCGCGACCATTCCTGCATCAGCGGACGCGCGACATTGTCGGTGCTGCCGCCGGGCGGATAGGGCACGACGAGGGTGACCGGGCGCTGCGCCCAGACGGGCTGTGCCAGGGCAGGCCTGGCCAGCAGGCCGGCACCGATCAGCGACAGGGCGCGGCGATGAAGTCGGACGCTCATGGCGTGTCCTCCCCGGTCAGCGTCGCGCGGGCGTCGACGGCGATGGCCCCCTGCCCTGCCGCGCGCAGGATCAGCGGGTTGATGTCGAGTTCGGCAAGGCGCGGCCCGAGATCGGCCGCCAGCCAGGACAGCCGCATCAGCGCATCGGCCGCCGCATCCAGATCGGCTGGCGGCCGGCCGCGCAGGCCATGCAGCAGCGGCGCGACGCGCAGCCCTTCGATCAGCGCGCGCGCATCGGGCAGCGACAGCGGCGCTGGCGCGGTGCGGACATCATGCAGGAATTCCACCAGCACGCCGCCGGCACCCACCAGCACCATGGGGCCGAATTGCGGATCGCAGGTCGCACCGAGGAACAGCTCCGCCTCCCCGCGCGCCATCTCCTGCACCACGCAACCCTCGGCCGCTCCGGGTGCGGCGCGTTCCAGCGCAGCGATGACGTCGTTGAACGCGGTGCGGACGGCGTCCTCGTCGCGCAGGTTCAGCCGAACGAGGCCAAGGTCGGATTTGTGGACCACCGCACGGCTGACCCCCTTCAGCACGACCGGGAAGCCGATGTGCCGGGCCGCGGCGACTGCCTCATCGGCGGTCGCGGCGGATGCTTCGCGCGTGACCGGGATGCCATAGGCGGCGAGCAGACGTTTCGCCTCGCCTTCGGTCAGCGCACCGGAGGGCAATGCCGGTGCGGGGCCGCTGCCGCCGGGACGGATGGGCTGTAGCGCAGCGCGGCGCGCGCGGCCTTCTGCCTCGGCTTCCAGCGCGCGGATCACCGCGATGGCATCCGACATGCGGTCAAAGAAGGGGAAATCCGCAACCCGCATCACGTCCCGAGAGGCATCGCCGACCGCGCCAGCCGTCATCAGGTACAGCAGCGGCTTGCCACCCTGCCGCCCGAGCGGCGGAAACAGGGCCGTCCGCCCTGTCATGTCGGGCTGCGTCGTCATCGGCACCACGACGGCACCGACATCGGGATCGGCCATGAAGGCGCGGATGCAGTCGGACAGCCCGTCGCCGCTGGTGCCTTCATGGAAGGACCCGGTATCGACCGGCAGGGCGATATGCGTGTCCGGCATCCAGCGGCCGAGCACAGCGCGCGTCGCATCCGACATCTGCGCAAGGCGCAGCCCCGCGCCCGGCAGCATGTCCGCGAAGGTGACGGTGCTGCCGCCGGAGGATGCGATCGGCGCCAGCCCAAGCCCCGGCCGCGGCATCGGCGGCAGGCGGATCGCCGCGTCGCAGGCCAGCACCATGGCCTGCGGGTCCTCCATCACCACGGCGCCGGCGTCGCGGCAGATCGCCTCGAAGGCCGGGAAGGCGCCGGCGAGGCTCGCGGTGTGGGACCGCGCGGCCTGGGCGCCGGCCTCACTGCGCCCGGCCTTGACGATGAAGACCGGCTTGCGCGCGGCGCGCAGCAGGGCACGGAAGCGCGCCGGGTCGCGCAGGCCCTCGATGTACAGACCGATGACGCGCGTCGCCGCGTCCTCCACGAGGTATTCGAGGAAGTCCTCGAGCCCCAGGTCCGCCTGGTTGCCGACCGAGATGCAGCGGCTGAACCGCGCGCCATGATGGCGCCCGAAGGACAGCAGCGTGCCCATCAGCGCGCCGGACTGGCTCACCATGCCGATTCCACCCGGCGCGTAGTCAGCTTCCTCCAGCGCGAGAGAGGAGGACAGCATCGCACGATCGACGGGGTTGAAGATGCCGAGGCAGTTCGGCCCCACCAGCCGCATTCCGGCTTTGCGCGCGGTGGACAGCACACGATCCTGCAGCGCCGCACCTTCGGGTCCGGCCTCCGCGAGCTTGCCGGTGATGACGATGCAGGCGCCGACACCGGCCGCCGCGCAATCGGCGATCTGCGCTTCCAGCGATGAGGCCGGCACGGCGAGGATCGCGACATCGGCCGCGACCGGCGCGGCGCTGACGCGCGGGAAGGCCGGCAACCCGCGAATCATCGCGCGGTTCGGATTGATCGGCAGGATCTGGCCAGGAAATCCGTGCTTCTGCAGATAATGGATGACCCGGCCGCCGAACTTGCCGACATCATCCGACGCCCCGACGACCGCCACCGATCGCGGCGCCACGATGCGCGCGATGGGCAAGGGCCGCCCCGGTTTCGCTTCCTCCACGCCCGTCTCCATATGCGGGTTATGGATGGAGGCTAGGACAGTCCCGCCGGCGCGTCAGCCCACCGGATCGGCGCGGAAGCCATGTCCCCAGCGCGACAGCCGCGCCCGCGAAGGCGAGGGAAAATGCGCGAAACACAGCAATGTGCGCGCTTCGCAGGCACATTCGAGGACGCGACGGCGCGTCTTCGCCGCCAGCGTCGGATCCCAGTCGGCACGCATCGAGATCTCGGGATAGCGCGCCTGCAGCGGCGAATGGATCAGGTCGCCGGTGAACAATGCCTCATGGTCGCCGCCACCGACGCGCAGCGCGACATGGTGCGGCGTGTGGCCGGGCGTCGCCTCCAGGCGGATATTGTCGGCGATGGCGTGGTCGTCGGCAACCATCTCGGCGCGACCGGCCTCGACGATCGGCAGCACGGAATCGGCGAAGGGCAGCACCGGTGCCTTGGCGTTCTCCGCATTCCAATAGGCGAATTCCTGCGCGGAGAAGACGTAGCGCGCCTTCGGAAAGGTCGGCACCCAGCGGCCGTTCTCGAGCCGCGTATTCCAACCGACGTGATCGACATGCATGTGGGTGCACATCACCAGGTCGATGTCCTCCCCTGTCAGGCCGAGCGTGGCGAGCCCGCGCATATACGCCTCCCCGCGCAGCCGGTTCCAGAAGGGGTGGTTCGGCCGGTCCTTGTCGTTGCCGACGCAGGTATCCACCAGGATGGTGTGGTGTTTCGTGCGGATCACCCAGGACTGGATGGCAAGGATCAGCTTGCCGGTCACCGGGTCGAGCGCCGTAGGTTCCAACCAGGCGCGGTTCTCCGCCAGCAAATCCTTTGTCAGGGTCGGGAAGAAGGTCAGTGGATCGAAGAGCGGTGTCTCCTCCTCGATGATGCGCTGGACCGTGATGTCGCCGAGTGCGAAGCCGTTGGTCATGACCTCTTCCCTTCCCTAGCGTGCGTCATGCTCGCGCGGCGCGCGAAGCAACACGATGCCGACCACCAACGCCGGCAGGCCGCAGACGGTGAAGCCGAAGCCGTAGCTGCCGGTGACGATCAGCACGGCCGAATAGACCAGCGGCAGCAGCAGCCCGCCCAATTGCCCGAAGGACAGCACGCCGCCCGTCGCCGCACCACGCTGGCCGGGTGGGGCGAGCCGCGCGGCTTCCGCCAGCAGCACCCCGTGCCAGGACATCACCGTCGCGCTCAGCGCGGTCGCCACCACGCCCACCAGCACCAGCGGCCAATGCGCACCGAGCAACGCCATGGCTGCCGTGCCGCCCGCCATGCCAAGCGCCAACCAGCACATCACCATGGCCGGTTCCACCCGCCCGCTGCCGAGCCAGCCCCAGAAGATGCGCCCCGGCACCGCGATCACCATGGCGACTGAGAACACCAGCCCTGCCGCGGCCAGGCCGTGGCCAAGCTCGGTCAGCGCCACCACGAAATAGGAGGTGAAGACCGTCTGCAGCCCATTGAAGGCGAAGCATGCGAAGGCGAGCCGGCGCAACTCTGGCGCCCCGAGCACCGACAGGATGGTGGTGTGGAAATCCGACAGCCGAAACGCCTGGGTCGGCACGCGATCGGCATCGAATTCGGTCCGCAGCGGTTCCAGCATCGCGGCGAAGACCAGGCAGGACAGGGCGCCGATCAGCATCGCGCCGCGCCATCCGGTCAGGCCGGTGAGCCACGGCCCGAGGATGCCGGCAAGCAGCAGCCCGGCCGGCACCGCTGTCTGCTTGATGGAAAAGACCAGCGGCGCCTGCCGCGGCGGGGCATAGCGCCCGAGCAGGTGGGAGCTCGCCGGCGTGGACATCGCCGCCGCGCCGCCGCCGATCACGCCCGATACCAGAAACAGCGCCGCCGGCCCGACCGTGGCCAGCGCGATGCCGAGGCCGAGCAGCACCAGCGCCACCTGGCTCATCCGCATCGCGCCGTAGCGCAGGATGAAGCTGCCGCAGCCGAGCTGGAACAGCAGCGCCGACAGCGCCGCAGCGCCGACATAGACGCCAAGCCAAGCCGGATCCAGCGCGAGATCGGACAGGATCGCCGGCGCGATGATCGGCGGCAGCGACCGGCCCAGCGTCGCGAAGGTCTGCTGGAGGAACATCGCCGACAGCACGATGAGCAACAGCTTCGTTGATCGGTCGGCGCGCATCTCGCTCCGCTTCTTCGACGCATCCCGCCGGCGCGACGACGCCCGCGCAGCAGGATAGGCGCAGCCGGGTGGTGCTGCGAAGCCCCGCCCGATCAGGCCGCGCGCAGCGACGCGATCATCGCCAAGGCCTCTGCCGGCAGCGAGCCGCGATTGATGGCGGCGACCGCGTGGTCGAGTTCCGCGACGCTCGCCGTCCCGACGATGGCGGTCGCGATCTGCGCGGGCATCGCGGCAAACCGCAGGGCGAGTTCCACGAGGTCGCGCGCATGTCCGGCCTCGACCACCGGCGTCAGCTGCCGCGCCGCCGCGACATCCGCCGCGTAGCTCGCACCCGAGGCGATCGGTTCGACTGTCGCCGCGCCGACCGGGCTGCGCGCTTCCGATCCGCTGAGCGCCCCGCCGGCCAGGATGCGGATCGCCATCACTCCGACACCGGCCGTCGCGGCATACGCGATGCGGCCGCCGAGGTCGGGCATGGCGGACCCGGCGGGCAGCGGCGCGATGCCGCTCGGGTTTAGCAGGTTGTAGGGCATCTGCGCAGTAGCGAAGCCGCCTTCCTCCAACGCGCGTCCAATCGCCGGCGCATCGCCGAGGCCGGTGATGCCGTAGCAGCGGCATTTGCCCTGGTCCCGCAAACGCCGCAGGACGGGAACGGCCTCGTTCAGGATCTGCTCGACGGTGAAGGACAGCACGGCACCATCCAGCGTGATCGGGTTGTGCAGCTGATAGATATCGACGGTGTCGCGCCCGAGGCGTGCCAGGCTGCCCTCCAGCGAGGCCGCGACGGTGCCGGCGATGTCCCCACGCTGCTGCGGATAGATCCGCACCTTGGTGCCGACGACGACATTCGCGCGGAGCGCCTTCAGCGCGCGGCCGAGATTGGTCTCGGACACGCCCTCCCCATAGGCAAAGGCCGTGTCGAAATAGGTGATGCCATGATCGATGGCGCGACCGATGGCGTGGTCCTGTTCGGCCGCGCCGCCCTTCACCATCAATCCGCCGATCGCACCGCAGCCATAGCCGAGCACGGAGACGGCAATGCCGGTCCGCCCGAGTTGCCGCTGTTCCATGCGCCGTTGCCTCCCTGATGGACGCCTGTGCCGGTCCTAGCCCAGCGCCCGCAGCGCGTCGTCCAGCGCCGCCTGGGACTCACGGATCGCGAAGGCGACGCGGTTACGCGCGCGCAGCGCATCGACGGCGGCGAACTTCTCCGCATCGCTTCCGGGTGCGGTCGCCGCCAGGTCGCGGATCGGCTGCAGCGCCGCCCAATCTGGCATGGGCAGCGCATGCGGGTGCAGGAAGCGCTCGCCCGCCGCGTAATCCGCCGGCACCAGCGCGCGGGAGACGCGCATCAGCGCCGCATTCACCGCGGTCGCTGCCGACGGGGATGCCGTGGCCGCGCGCTGCGTCACCGCAGCCGCGCTTTCCTTCAGCCGCGTCGCCGCAGCAAGCAGCGGCGTCAGCGCGAACCGGCCGGCCAGCTTCTCACTCAATGGCGCCAGCTCATCGAGCAGAGTCTGCGCCATCGCCGCGTGATCGAGCGGCACGACGGTGTCGGACAACAGCCGCCACACCACCTGGCCCAGCACGCGCGCGTCGCGCACCTGGTTCGCCTCGTCCACCTTGTCGATCAGGTCGTGCGGTGTGTGCCACCACCAGCCGAGCGCATTGCGCGCCGCCGCATGCTTCGCGGCCTGCTCGCTGATCGTGCCGAACATGGACGGGATGCCGATGCCGACGAAGCTGTCGTCGCTGCTGCGGTTCTTGCGCTTGCCCTTGTAGATCTGGTTGGTGTGCTGCGTGACCGATTCAGCCGCGAGATGGTGCAGTTCCGCCATCGAGGCCGTGTTGGCCAGCACCGTCGCGCCGACGCCGCCCAGGCTGTCCACATTCACATGCGCGACGCAGCGGCGGTCGAGCTCATCCCAATGTGCATCGGCATACCAGGCAGACCCCGAATAGCGCCCATGCGAATGGCCAGACCAGAAGCAAACACGCAGCCCGCGCTTCATCTGCCCCCGTCGTTGCGCGCAGAGCCGCGCCACCTCCATCATCCCGGCATTGGCTGAGCCATTGTCCATCACGCCGAAGTACCAGGTGTCGTGATGGCCCGAGAGCAGCACGAAGGGATCCTCCGCGCCGCCGGGACCATCGAGATCGGCGACCAGGATCGGCGTCTTGCGCCAACCGGTATCGACCTCCGCGTTCAGCGTCACCACCGGCTGCTTGCCGGCGGCGAGCGCATCGCGGATCGTGCCGCCATCGGCATCGTTCACCGAGCAGACCACCGTCGCCGGCATGCCGGGAAGCGTGCTCGCCCCCGGGCTGCCCCAGACCGGGGAGATGCACATCTCGTGGATGTGTTCATGATGGCTGATGTGCAGATGCCCCGCCGCGCCGGCGCGCGTCGCGCGCTGCGCGGTGGCCGGCGTGGCCATGCCTTCCATCAGCAGGATGCGGCCACGCAGATCCTTGCCGGCGAAATCGGCCTCGCTGCCATGGCCGATATAGACGGGCACGCCCGACAGGCCGCCGGGCGGCGAGGATTGCGAGAAGGATTGCGTGATCGCCGTGACCGGCTTGCCGTCCACCAGCACGCTCGCCTTGCCGGGCAGGCTGATGAAGGCATCGTGCAGGATCACCTCGGTGCGGAAACCGTAGTCCTTCATCCGCTGATCGAGGAAGCCGAGTGCCTCCCGCTCCTCCGCCGTGCCGGAGAGTTTCACCCAGCGCGCAATCTCGCGCAGATTGGCCATCATCTCCGGGCCGCTGACATCGGCGGTCAGTGTGTCGGGCATGGCGTCGTCCTCCATCGGGTGGCGGATGCTCGCACCAAGCGGCGCGCGCGTGAAGGCAGGGGACTTGCCGCCCTGCGGCGTCGGCGCGACGCTTGGCATGATGACGTGGGAGCGGCCATGACCGCGCAGCCGACCGAGGCCTTAGCATCGTGGATCGCGACGGTGCCGGGCGACCGCACCGCGCGCGCCGTGGTGCCGGCCATCGCGGGCATGCGCGATGCGATCGGCTGCATCCTTGCCGGCGCGGGCGAGGAGACGCCGCGCCGCGTCGCCGCCGCGGCCGCGCGCTGGGGCACCGGCGCGGCGCGGATCATCGGCGACGGCCGTGCCCTGCCCTCTCCGTGGGCCGCACTGGTCAACGGCACGGCGGCGCATGTGCTGGACTACGACGACACCTTCGGGCCGCTCAGCGGCCATGCGACGGCGGTGCTGGTGCCAGCGATCCTCGCGCTGGGAGAGGAACAATCCGCCGACGGTCCGGCGCTGCTCGACGCGCTGGTGGTGGGGCTCGAGGTGCTGGCGACGATCGGGCGCGGTGTGAACCCGAAGCACTACGCGCTCGGCTGGCATGCGACATCGACGATCGGCGCGATCGGCGCGGCGGGGGCCTGCGCGCGGCTGATGGGCCTCGATGCCCACGCCACTCAGAACGCGCTGAGCCTCGCGGTCAGCATGGCGGCGGGGACGCGGATGCAATTGGGCGTGATGGCGAAGTCGGTGCATGCGGGGCTTGCCGCCAAGGCGGGCATCCTCGCTGCCACGCTCGCCGCCGAGGGTGTCGGCGGCGCGGCCGAGGCGCTGGAAGGCCCCTGGCGCTTCGCCGAGATGTTTGCCGGTCGCCCCGCGCCCGTCGGCGCCATGGCGCCGCCCGGACCCGACGCGCCGCTGGCGATCGAGGCGGAGGGCCTCGCCTTCAAGGCCTATCCGACCTGCGCGGCGACGCATCTCTCGCTCGATGCGCTGATCGCGCTGCGGCCGCGCTTCGCGCCGGACCAGGTGGCGGCGATCGAAACCGACCTGCCGCTCGTGCTCAGCCGCAACCTGATGCATCCGGATCCGCGCACCGGGATGGAGGCCCGGTTCAGCATGGAATACTGCCTGGCCGTTGCCGCCACACAGGGTTCGGTCGGCCCCGCGGATTTCGAGGGCGCAGCGCTGTCTCGCGAGGCCGTGCGGAGGCTGATGCCGCGCATCGCGATGCGCGGCCTGCCGGAACCGGATGGCGCGCCGCCGCCGCAGACGACGGTGCGCGTGTATCTGACCGATGGGCAGGTGCTGCAGGAAACGCGCAGCATCCGCCGCGGCTCCCCGGGCAACCCCATGTCCGAAGCCGAGCAGGCCGCGAAGTTCCGCGACTGCGCCGCGCGCATCCTGCCGCCCGCCCGCGTGACCGCGGCGGCGGCGGCGATCGCGGACCTCGCCACCGGCGGCTCGGCGCGCGACCTGGTCGCGCTGCTGGTGCCGGACGCCATCTGATCAAGGGAAGGAACCACCATGAAGTACAAGCGCATCGAACATGTCGCCATCGCGGTGAAGAACCTCGACGCGGTGCGCGACACCCTCGCGGGCATCGGCATCGCCTGCGACCACGAGGAAACGCTGCCCGGCCCGGGCGTCCGGCTCGCCATGCTCCCCATCGGGGAATCCGCGCTGGAACTGCTGGAACCGCAGAACGAGACAGGCCGCACTGCCGAATGGATCCGCGAGCGCGGCGAGGGGCTGTTCCACATCTGCCTCGAGGTCGAGGACATCGAGGCCTCGCTCAGCGAATTGCGCGCCAAGGGCGTGAAGCTGCGCGATGAGGTCCCGCGGCCCGGCCATGGCGGCCACCGTATCGCCTTCCTCGATCCCGCGAGCACGGCCGGCATCCTGATCGAGCTGGTGGAGATGTCGGGGGGCCACTGACCACCCCGCCTTCCGGGCCCTACAGGTTGCGTCGTTCGGCCCGCAGCGTCGGCAGGCCGATGCCGGTGGCGTCGAAACCGCCATCCACCGCGATGACCTGGCCGGTCAGGTAGGAAGCGCGGTCGCTGCACAGGAAGAAGATCGCCTCGGCGAGTTCTTCCTCCAGCCCGTAGCGGTTGAGCGGGATGGCGTCGTGGTAATCGCGGCGGATCTCGGGCGTGTGCACGGCCTTGGCCATGGCGGTATCGACCGGGCCGGGCGCGACCGCATTCACCCGGATGCCGAGCGCGCCAAGCTCCACCGCCTGCTGCTTCGTCAGATGCGCGAGTGCGGCCTTGGAGGTCCCGTAGGCGACCCGAAGCGTCGAGGCGCGCAGGCCGGAGATGGAGGTGATGTTCACCACGGCCCCGCCACCGGTCTCGGCCATGATCAGCGCCGCCGCCTGGGTGGCGAGGAACGGCCCGTTGAGGTTCACCGCCAGCACGCGGGACCATTCCTCGGGCGTCGTCTCCAGGATCGGCTTGAAGACGGCGATGCCGGCATTGTTCACCAGCGCATCAAGCCGGCCGAAATGCGCCGCGGCCTGTTGCACGGCGGCGCGGATGGCGGTGGCGTCGGAGACGTCGCATTGCAATGCGAGCGTGGCCTCGGGCATCGCGACGCGCGCCATGGCATCGCCAAGCAACGCGCCGTCGATGTCGAGCAAAGCGACGCGCCAGCCATCGGCCAGGAAACGCCGTGTGGTGGCGAGGCCGATACCCCGGCCCGCGCCGGTGACGATGGCGACCTTGGCGGTCATGTCCGGTGCTTCCTCCTGCGCGCCGGATGCGATCGCGCCGGCTGGTCATGGTCCCATTGACGATGGCCGGGCGCACAGCCCGCAGGATAGGCAATGGCAAAGTATCAGCCCGCCGCGCCTACGCGCGGTGTCCGATCGATAGGCCTATGGCTCCGCCTGCGCGGAGCCGCGCCCTAGCTTCGCGGCGTCGCCGCGAGCAGCGCGGTGACGGCGTGCAGCAGGCGCACCGCATCCTGCTGCCCGGCCTCATGTGCCGCGGCGAGGATCCGCTCCACGGCGCGCGCCGCCGCGTCGATCGGGTCCTGCGGCGGCCCGACCGAGACGTGCTCCGAGGGGCGCAAAGCGCCCGCCGTGCCGACCTCCAAAACGTGATTCATGTTCGATCCCCTGAAATTCTGCGGTGCCGCCCGGTGAATCCCCCGATCCCCGACAGCCCCGGAAACCTCGCGGATTTCCCGCGCGATATTCACAGTTACGTTAGCGACACCGAGTCGCTGCTGGAAAGCGGTAAGCCGGATCCGTTGCACGGATCACGCGGGTGTGTGTTGTCGGTGCATCACTTTGGCTTGTGGTGTTCCGATCCGCGATCAGAACAGGGAGGCATGCATTGCACGCAGGGATCGTGTCACACCGCTGCCTCGCTTTGCCGTTATTGGCCGGGACGAAGCGAGACAGGCGCCGCCCTGGTCGCGCTGCAGCCTGGAGCCTGCCCCGTGTCCCTTCTATCGATCCTCCCGTCCCCGGCCGCCCTGACGGACCCGGCCAACATCGCCGGCTTCCTGGCGGTCGGGTCATCCATCACCTGGCCGCTGCTACGCCGGCGCAAGGCGATCCTGGTCGTGCAGGTCGCGGGTTCGCTGCTGTTCGCCCTGCACTACCTGCTGCTCGGCGCCAGCACGGCGGCGGCGATGTGCGTGATGGGCGCGTTGCAGGGTGTGGCCCTCGTCGTGCTGATCGACCGGGGGCGGCGTATCGGCGTGGTAGCCGTGACCATCGGCATCGGAGCGCTGGTGACGGCCTTCACCTGGACCGGCCTGCCATCCCTGCTGTCCCAGGGCGGCCAGGCCATGTCGGGAATCGGCCGGCTGCAGCTCGACACCCAGCGGTTGCGGCTGTGGTTCCTGGTCTCGGTGGCGTTCTGGTGCTCGCACAACCTGATGGTCGGCTCGGTCTTCGGCCTGGCCTCGGACACGCTGGCGCTAACCTCGCTGCTGCTCGGCCTGTGGCGCAATCGCGCGACCGCCGCCGCACCGCAACTGCGCGACGCGGCGGCCTGATCGGCGCCGGCCCTGGAAGCAGCTAGGATCGCGGCCTTCGCAGCACGATGGATGCCATGCCAGGAACGTCCCTTTGAGTGACCGTGATGCCACCATGCAGATGCGGCTGCTCGAGGATGAGCTCAATCCACGGGCGCCGCTGGTCCTGCCGCCCGCCATCCGCGCGCTGTATCTGCGCGAGGGTGAAGCGAGGGTCGGCGATGCGGCGCTGGCCCCCGATACGGCGCTGTTCAGCGACGGCGCCGTCGCGATCACCGGCAGCGGTACGCTCTGGCGCTTCGAGGTGACGCGCTGTTCGCCGGGCTGGCAGCCTTCGCCGGAGGACCGCGCGCGCCTCCTGCTCGCCCGCCCGCTGTTGCGCGACGCGACCGAACCCTTCGTCCTGCGGCTCGATCGCGTGAACTTCACCCCCGATGTCGAGACACCGCGTCACGGGCATTTCGGCCACGGCATCCGCCGCCTGCTCGATGGCCGCCTGTTGCTGACCATCGGGGAGCACGTGGAACGACGCCAAGCTGGCGAGGCCTGGTTCGAGACCGGTGAGGAACCCGTCACCGCGCGGGGCCTGCAGCCCGGCACCGCCTTCATCCGCGCCCTGGTGATGGATGCGGCGATGCAGGGTCAATCGAGCTTCCGCGCCTGGACGCCGGAGGATGCGGAACGTCCCCGCGGCGTCACCTACAGGCTCTATCTGGATGAGGTCACGCGGCTGCGCTGACGCCTGCGTCGCGACGGTGGACGATGCGGCCGCCGACGATGGTCATCTCCGCCGCGATGTCGGCGATCGCCTCGGCCGGCACGGTCATCGGGTCTGCGGTCAGCACGGCGAAATCGGCCAGCTTACCGGGCTCGATGGAGCCCTTGCGGTCCTCCTCCATGGTCAGGAAGGCGCCATGGTTGGTGACGGCGCGGATCGCCTCCTCGCGACTCAGCGCCTGGCTCTCCGCGATGGGGCGGCGCTCGGCGGTGCTCATGCGCGTCACCGCCTGCATCACCGGATGCCACAGCGAGATCGGCACATTGTCGGTGGCGAGGCTGACCGGCACGCCGGCATCGCGCAGCGACCGCAGCGGGACGATTGCCTGCTCGTCGGGCAGTGCGTGGCGCGCCTTCAGCAGATGCCCTTCCTTGGCGATGTAGCGGTTGGTGTGGGTGGTTACCACCAGCCCGAGGTCGCGGATCAGCCCCACCTGGTCGCGCGTCAGCACCGAGATATGGCCGAGCACCCAGCGCAGGCCGCGGATCGGCGCGATGCAATCCACCTCGGCGAAAAGGTCCAGCATCTCCGGCCAGATGCCGGTGACGCGGATGCCGGCCCGCGCGCAGGCGACCAGCAGATCCTTCGCGCGATCGCGCGGTAGCCCCATGTCGTAGTTGAAGCCGGCCCAGCCAGTGGTCGGGGCCGCCGCGCGGATCGCATTGTCAGGGTTGCGCCCGATCTCGGTGATCAGCCCGCCCATGCGCAGCATGTCGTCGCCAAGGCCACGACCGGCCAGCCAATGCGCCCAGCCTTCCACGAGACGCGCGGGTTCCGCGTCTTCCAGCCCGCGCCAATCGGGGCAGAAAACGAGGTTGGAGCGCATGGTGAGCCGGCCGGCCTCGTGCACCTGGCGATAGGTGCGCAGCACCTCCGCGGCGACGCCATGGCCTTCATAGACGCTCGTCGTGCCGTAGGCGTGGTAGGCGGCGGCCGCCGCGGGCAGCGTCGCAGCGCGCTCGGCGACGGTGAAGCCGGGTGCCATGCGCAGCAGCGACAGCTCGACCATCGGCATGAAATGGTTCTCGCGGAAGATGCCGGTCGGCTCGCCCAAGGCGTCCCTCTCGATCTCGATGTTCGGCGATGGCGGAACCGTGTCGCGACCGATCCTGGCCAGCACGAGCGCGCGCGAATTCGCGACCGAGACCAGCGGCAGCGTGTGTCGCCAATAACCCCAGATCGGCTTGATGTAGACCGGGTTGTGCGGCGCTGCCTCGTCGAGGTCGTGACGCGTCGGCCAGCGGCCTTCGGCAAGGCCCTTCTCCGCATCGCGATAAAAGGGCGGCTCGCCAAGCGGCATGGTGACGATCCATTCGCCGGGCGGCCTGCCGCGCGCGAGCTCGGCAATGCGCGCCTGGACATCCGCGATGGAGCGGCAGCCGGCGAGCGAGGGCGGGATCTGCCGCAGCCCTGCGCGGTCCATATGTGCATGGCCGTCGATCAACCCGGGCATCATGGTGCGGCCGGCCAGCGCGACCTCCTCCGTGCGCGGTCCGCGATGGCGTTCGATCGCCGCGTCGCTGCCGACGGCGAGGATGCGGCCGTCCCGCACCGCGACGGCCTCGGCGACCGAGAAGCGGTCATCCACGGTCAGCACCTTGCCGCCGGTCAGGATCAGGTCGGCGGCGATGGCATCCATGCGATGGCTGGTCCCGGAAGGCGAAAGGTCAAGGTCCCGCCCTGGCATCGCGGGGTCAAGCGCGGGGCGGTGCTCGACAAAGTCGGCGAAGCCTCCATGCTGGCCGCGACGCCCGCATGCGGGCCACCGGAGGAGATCAGGAATGGCAGTTGTCGAGACGGAGCGCCACGGTCAGGTGCTCGTGGTGCGGATGAACCGTCCGGAGCGGTTGAACGCGCTGAACCAGGAACTCCGCATCGCGTTGGCCGAGACATGGATCGACTTCCGTCGCGACGATGGGCTCGAGGTCGCGATCCTGACCGGCACCGGCCGCGCCTTCTGCGCCGGCGAGGACATGAAGGAGACGCTCGCCAACAAGACGCCCGGCGGCCAGCGCCTGTCGATCGAGGATCCCTTCGCGACGGGCGCGCTGGAAAAGCCCGTCATCGCCGCGGTGAACGGCTTCGCCATGGGCGGCGGCTTCATGCTGGTGGAACGCACCGACCTGCGCGTCGCCGCGACCACCGCCGTCTTCGAGGTGTCGGAGGCGAAGCGCTGGCTGCTCGGCGGCTACAATCACGGCCACCTCGCGAACCTGCCCTATCCGGTCGCGATGGAAATGGCATTGGGCTTCCGCTTCACCGCCGAACGCTTCCACCAGCTCGGCTTCGTCAACCGGCTGGTGGAACCCGACCAGGTCGTGCCGACCGCGATCGAGATGGCGAACCACCTGCTGACCCTGCCGCCGGCGGCGCGCGTCAACACAGTGCACATGATGCGGCGAATGCGCCCGAAGCCGACGCCTGCGCAGCGCGATCTCGCCGCAGCACTTCACGAGCATGGCGCGAAGGGCGACCTGCTCGAAAGCCGCGCGGCCTTCGCGGAGAAGCGGCCGCCGAACTTCAAGGGCTGGAACGACCCGCAGGACCGCTACCGCATGCCGGAGCTGCGGGAGGAATGAGCACCCCGCCGCGCTTCGGGATCTGGGCCCTGGTCCATGGCAGCCGCGCCGCGCGGCAGGACCCCGAGGAACCCTTCGACGCATCCTGGGCACGCAACCGCGCCCTGGTGATGGAGGCGGAGGCGCTGGGCTTCGACAGCACGCTCGTCGCCCAGCACACCTTCAACCCGTATGATCCCGAACGTGGCCAGTTGGAGGCCTGGACGGCCTCCGCCGCATTGGCGGCGGTCACCAGCCGCATCGAGATCATCACCGCCATCAAGCCGCTGCTCTACAACCCCGTGGTGCTCGCCAAGATGGCTCTGCAGATCGAGGAGATCAGCGGCGGGCGCAGCGCGATCAACCTGGTGAACGCCTGGAATCGTGCCGAGATGGACAAGGCCGGCCTGCCCTTCCCGGAGCATGACGCAAGATATTCGCTCGGCGAGGAATGGCTGTCGGTGGTCGGGCCGCTGCTGCGCGGCGAGCGGGTCAACCACCACGGCCCGCATTTCCAGGTGCAGGACGCGATGATCGTGCCGCGCGCAGAGACCCGCGCGCGCCCACGCATCTATATCGGCGGCGAGTCCGAACCCGCGCGCGCGCTGGCGGCCGCACAGGGCGATGTCTGGTTCATCAACGGCCAGCCGATCGAGGATGTGGCGGCGCTGATCGCCGATGTGGCGCGACGGCCACGGGTGGATGCGCCGCTGCGCTACGGCCTGTCCGCCTTCGTCATCGCCCGCGCGAGCGAGGAGGAGGCGATCGCGGCCTATGGACGGCTCGCGACGCTGGCCGAGTTGGACAAGCCGATCCTCGCGCGCCAGGCGATCCACATCGATCCGGCCACTGTGATGCACCGGACCATGGCGAAGTCACCGCGCGTCGGCACCAATGGCGGCACCGCGGCCGGCCTTGTCGGCACCTATGATCAGGTTTCCGAGCGGATCATCGCGTTCCATGCGGCCGGCATCGAGACCTTCATGCTGCAGTTCCAACCCTTCGAGGCGGAGATGCGCCGTTTCGCCGCCGAGGTGATGCCGCGGGTGAAGCGCGGCATCGGGGGCTGACGGGCTGCGTCAGCCAAGGCCACCGCCGGGTTCGCTCCGCATCTGGGCGAAGACGGTCTTGGCCGTGATCATCGCCTCCCGCACCGCGGGCAGGCCGATATAGCCGCTGAGGTGCAGCAACGCCTCGGCGATTTCCTGTTCCGTCCAGCCGGCACGGCGCGCCATGCGCAGGTGGATGGCGAGTTCCGGCCAGGCATGGGTGGCGGTGTCCGAGATGACGCAGATCAGCGTCCGCGTCCTGGTGTCGAGACCCGGCCGTGCCCACAGCTGTGCGAAGACAGCCTCCCGCGCATAGTCACTGAAGGCATCCATGATCGGATCGTCATAGACGGTCTTCATGTCCTCGAGGCCCGCCTCCCCGATCAGTTCGCGGCGCACGGCGTCGCCCTTATGCCAGAGTTCGCTCTTGGCCATGTCATCCCCTTCCCTTCTGCATGCCCGCCCCACGCAGGGCCGCATGGGGAAGGCTAGCACGGCGCTCAGCCCGGCTTGCCGTCCGGCCGCGAGAGCATCAGCACCGGCGCATAGACCACCAGGAAGCAGGCGAAGCCCAGCACCCACAACGCCCCGGCGAGCATGAGCGGCCCGAATGGCGCACCGGACAAGGTGGGACCGAAGGCTCTGACGATGGCGGCCATCGCAATCAGCACATAGGCCGCCACGGTCCCCGGCGCGGCGACGAGGTCGCGTCCCGTGTGACCGAGCGCCGCACGGGTCATCACCGCCACGATCATCAGCGCGAGCGCGCCCGCGCCCTGCAGGTGAAGCCAATGCACCGCGAAGGGCGCGCCGGTCAGCAGGAACGCCGCCTTGGTGGCGAGCGCCAGCGGCACGAAGGCATAGGCCAGGTGCAGCACCCAGAGGATCGGCTGGCCGAGCGTCCGCAGCCCATGCCACCGCGACAACCGCAGGCCGACCAGGATCGCCGCGACGGCGGCGACGGCACCGCCGACGGCACTGTCCGGCAGGATCAGATCAACGAGCACGACGCCCAGCAGCGACAGCACCGCCGCACGATCCACGCCGGGCAAGGGTTGCGGTTCGGCCGGCCGGCCGGTCTTGCGCAAGGCGTTCAGCGTGAAGGACGGCACGATGCGCCCGCCGATCAGGCCAACCAGTGCCAGCGCGGCATTCGCCGACAGCAACTGCCCCAGACGCCAGGTCTCGGCCTGCCACCAGCCGGCCTCGCCGCCGAGCATCAGAACGTCGCCCAGCCAGAACATCAGCACAATGAGCGGCGGGCCAAACAGCCTCGGCTGCGCGGCCTTCACCAGAGACGGCAGCACCAGAAGCAGCAGCGTCGGAAGGCCCGCCAGGGCGACAGGCGCCGCGATCCCGATCGGCAGCGGCGATCCTGGCAGCAGCGCGATCCGCCCGGCGAGGAAGACCGTCACCGCGATCGCCAGCGGCGTGCCCGCATAGCCGCGTCGGCCTGTCCAATTGGGCACGGCCGTCAGCAGGAAGCCGGCGATGGCCGCGCCGACGAAGCCCGCCAGCATCTCGTGGCCATGCCACTTGAGGAGAGGGAGCGGGCCGTCCGGCACGCTCAACCCCGCCAGCACGCCGGCCCATAGCGTCACGCCCAGCAGTGCCCAGATCCCGGCCAACAGGAAGAAGGGCCGGAAACCCTGGGCGAGAAGGGCAAGGCGCGGCCCACGCCGTTCCGCACCCATGGACGCCGCGCGGCGATCAGGTCGGCTCGAAGTCGCACTCATGGTCATGCCTGCTTTGCGGCGGCCGGGCGCCGTCGTGGAGGAGTGGATCAGACGAAGGGAAGCACCGCCAGCACGCCGACGAAGTTCCACACCAGCATGTTCACCAGCGTGCGCAGCATGCTGCGGCTCTCGGGATCGGCGACATGTAGCGCGTTGCTGACGAGGTCACCGGGCAGGAGGAAGAGGCGGAGGGGAGTCATGGCGGCCCCATAAGATCGATGGACAATCCATCTTATGGAGCGGCCATGCTTGAAAAGCAATATCGTTGGTATATCTTTTCTGCATGCGCCTGACCGTGCTCACCGACTACTCGCTTCGCATGCTGATCCACCTGGCGGTGAAGCCGGGCGGGCGGGCCACCATCGCCGAGGTCGCGGAGGCCTATGGCGTCTCGCAGACGCATCTGATGAAGGTGGCGCATCTGCTCGGGCAGGCGGGCCATGTCACCACGCTACGCGGCCGTGGCGGCGGGCTGATGCTGGCCCGGCCGGCGGCCAGGATCACGGTCGGTGAAGTGGTGCGCCGCATGGAACCGGACATGGACGTCGTTCCCTGCCTGGCGGGTGGTTCCTGCGCCATTCAGCCAGCGTGCCGACTGAAGCGGACGATGCACGAAGCACGGGCGGCCTTCCTCGCGGTGCTGGACGGCACCACCATCGCCGACCTGGCCGTGCCCGAGGCCAAGCTGCAGGCCTTGCTCGGGATCGCCGCCTGAGACCGGAGCGGCCGCACGCCCCACCGCCTTGACGCTCCCGGGCGCACTTCTAGGCTTGCGGCGCATCCAGGGATTCAGGCGAGCGACATGACACTGGCGATGAGCTGGGACGAATGGTCGAGGCATGACGGCGTCGCCCTGGCGGAGCGCCTGCGCAAGGGTGAGGTGAAGCCCGCCGAACTCGCCGCGCAGGCCGCGGCCGGCATCGCCATGACCAACCCGGAGGTCAGCGGGGTCGTCGAGATGTTCGACGATGTCGTGGCCGACCCGTTGAAGGACGGGATGAACCCCGAAGGGGCCTTCGCCGGCGTACCCTATCTGATGAAGGATCTCGGCCCGACGCTGAAGGGCCGGTTGCAGGAGATGGGCTCGCTGCTGATGCGCGGCAACCGTGCGACGGCGGACAGCTACCTCGCCGGGCGCATCCGCCAGGCCGGGCTGAACATCATGGGCCGGACCACGACGCCGGAATTCGGCTGCTGCAGCTCGGCCGAGAATCCTGCCGTCTATGTCACACGCAATCCATGGAATCTCGACTACACGACCTGCGGTTCATCCGCCGGAAGTGCCGCAATGGTCGCGGCCGGCGTGCTGCCCATCGCGCATGCGACCGATGGCGGCGGGTCCATCCGCATCCCCGCTGGCGTGAATGGCCTGATCGGCTTGAAGCCCTCGCGCGGAGTTTTTTCGCTCGCGCCCAACGCATCCGACCTGACGGGGTTGGTGTCGATCCAGGGCTGCGTGACGCGCAGTGTGCGTGATACCGCTGTCTTCGTGGACAGTTGCCGCGGCGGTGCGCCGGGCGAGTTCATGCCCTTCTGGACCACGCCGGAGCCTTATACAGAACTGATCCAGCGCGATCCCGGCAGGCTCCGCATCGCGTTGTCGCATGAATGGGGCGACTACCGCGCCACGCCGCAACGGGTGGCGGAACTGGAACGCGTGGGGCGCTTCCTCGAAGGGCTCGGCCATCATGTGGCATGGGCGCTGCCCGCGGTGGATTTCCGGGCGGCCTTCGCGGCGCAGACGACCTGCTACATCAGCAACTTCGCGCAGGTGATCGCCAACATGCTGGCGCAGCGCGGGCTCGAACGCCCGCCCGCGGAGCTGGTCGAACCCGTCAATATCAGAATCTGGGAAGCGGGCCGCGACACCTCCTACAGCGAACGCGCGCGGATGCAGGGGGTGTTCAACACCACCTCCCGCGCCTTCGGCGCCTTCTTCGAGGACTGGGACATCATCCTGACGCCGATCACCGCCCTGCCGACGCCGCGCATCGGCACGACGGAGTATCTGACAATCAGCGGCAATCCCGATGTACTCGACTGGTTCGGCAATCTCTGGCGCAACTTCGCTTATACGCCGCTGGCCAATCTCTGCGGCATTCCGGCCATCTCGCTGCCGCTCGCGATGCAGGACAACGGGTTGCCGCTCGGCATCCAGGCGTTCGCGCGCCAGGCCAATGACGGGCTGCTGCTGCAACTCGCTGCGCAGATCGAACGCGCGATCGACGGCCGCTGGAACGACGGAAAGCGCCCCGGCGTGCATGTTACTGGCGGATGACACCGGCCGGACCGACAGGAGACTGCCCATGACTCGCCACATCCTTCGCGCCACGCCGGAGACCGTGCGCGCCGGCGTGTTCTGCGCGTCCTTCCCGCCCGTGCTGCACATCGCATCCGGCGACACGGTCGAGATGCAGACGGTGACCGGTCGGCCCCTGGTGATGCCGCCGCCGGGCAGCGGCATGACGATACCGCCGGAACTCCCCGCCATCTTCGCCGCCAATCCCGCGATGAAGAGCGGCCACATCCTGACCGGTCCGATCGCCATCGAAGGCGCGGAACCCGGCGACACGCTCGAGGTGCGGATCGAGCACATCGAGCCGGGTTCGGACTGGGGCTACAACATGATCGTGCCGCTGGCGGGAACCCTGCCGGAGGACTTCCCGGACTTCCACCTGATGCACATACCGGTGGATCGCACCCGGCGCGTTTGCCGCATGCCCTGGGGAACCGAATTGCCCTTGGCGCCATTCTTCGGCGTGATGGGCGTCGCACCACCCCCACGCTTCGGCATGGTGTCGTCGAAGGAACCGCGCATCCATGGCGGCAATCTCGACAACAAGGATCTGCAGGCGGGCAGCACGCTGTTCCTGCCGGTGCATGTGCCGGGCGCCAACTTCTCCGCCGGCGACGGGCATGGCGTGCAGGGCAATGGTGAGGTCTGCGTTACGGCGCTAGAGATGTGCCTCGACGGCACCTTCACCTTCATCCTGCACAAGCGCGATGGCGCGCCGCTTGCGATGCCCAGGGCGGAGACGCCGACGCACTACATCTCGATGGGCCTGAACGAGGATCTCGACCAGGCGATGAAGCAGGCGCTGCGCGAGATGATCGCCTTCATCTGCGCGCGCACCAACCTGACCCGCGAACAGGCCTATGGCTTCTGTTCCATGGCCGTGGACTTCCACGTGACGCAGAGCGTGAACGGCGAGAAGGGCGTGCACGGCATGCTGCGCAAGGGGTTGCTGTTCTGAGGCGGCGCGGCGCCAGCGGCGCCGCGCCAATCGATCAGCTTCCGATCCGGACTGCGGATACGCGGCGGTTCAGCGCGCGGCCGGCTTCGGTGGCATTGTCCGCCAGCGGCTGGTCAGGCCCCTTGCCCTCGACTGTCAGGCGGCCTGCATCAATGCCGCGCGCCGCCAGCCAACCCCGCACGGCCTCAGCGCGGCGCAGGGACAGCGGCCGGTTCTGCGCCGCGGTCCCAGTGCTGTCGGTATGCCCGACCAGCGTCAGGCGCAAATTCGTGTCCGCCGCCAGCGCCGAGCGGAGTTCGCCGAGCACCTCCGCCGCGGAGGCGTCCAGTTCGGCCGAGTTGGTACGGAAGGTGATGTAGAGCTGCACCTGCCCGCGCGCGGCCAGCGTTTGCGCAACCGGCGCCTGCACCGGTGCCGCGGCTGCGGCAGGGGGGCGCGCATCGGCCGCCACACCTTCGAAGCGGAAGCTGCCGGGCCAGGCCTCGAAGTCGCTGCTCTGCACGCCATTGCGCCGCACGCCGGTATAGGCGCTGCGACCCGGAAGGCTGCGCAGCGTGACGATCCCCCCCGTCGCCGGAATGGCCCCCGCATGGACAGCGGCCAGGCAGATTCCGGAATCATCCGTGTAGATCTCGACACCCCAGACGCTGCCCCGGCCCGTCGCCTCGCCGGGACAGAGGCACCGCAAGGGCTCCGCAAGGCCCCGGTAGAGGGCGAAGTTCTCCGGGCAGGTCTGCGGTGCACCCGTGCGCGCTGCAACGGGGCGCAAGGTGAAGCTCGAATCATAGGCTTCGTAGTCGTCGGTACTGACGCCATTGCGCCTGCTGCCGCGGTAGCTGGAAGCCCCCGGCGCAGCGGTAATCGTGATCCCGTCGTCATTCGCGCCCGTCAGGCCGGCATGGCGCGCCGCGGTGCAGATGCGCGAATCCGCCGTGTAGGTATCCGTGCCCCAGACCGGACCGTCAGTCGCAGTGCCGGCGCGGCAGGCGCAGGTGAAGGTCTCGCCCGGGCGCCGGCCGGTGAAGTCGTCGGGGCAGTTCGGCAGCGGTCCATCCTGCGCAAGTACCGGGGACATCCAGGCGAGTACCGCAACTGCAGGCAGGATGCGGAGAGTCAAAGCCACTGCTGTTTCCTTTGGACGAACCTGCCGTTCTGATATCGCACAGGCCCGGACGCGTCGATCCGGCCAAGGACAATGTTCGTCGCGAACTGGAAGCAGAAGTGATGTCCCGCACACGCCGCCTCCGCTCGGTGCGGGGATCCAAGCTACGCCACGAGATGGAGTTGGCGATCTGCGCCGACCGAGCCGGCAAGCCCTTCGTTCTCGACGAGATCACCAGTGGCGTGTGGGCTATCGGCGTGCCGGCCGCGCCATGGACGGGCATCGAGGCGCCTCGGTACGGATAGCGTCAGCCCATCTTCCCGTTTGCCTCGGCTCCGCGTGACCGCCCCTGCCCAAGCCGATTCGGTCAGCAAGCACAGCACGGCGCTCTGGCGACGCATCAACCCGGGAGAGCGAGGGCAGCGATCACGTCCCTGCAGATGCGCGATCGATACCGCGCCATGAATCGGATCGGCTTCGTCGACGACGCATCAACCCAGTGGAAAATGGCTGGCGCTTCCGAGGGCCTTCGAGCCCCTACGACCGCTGTGAGGAGACTGCGCCCTACGCCACAGGCGAATGACCGTCTCGCCGCGCCGGCCATCAGCGTCGGTCATGCATCAAGGGAAGCCAAACAGCGGGCGGACCACGAAGGTCGCGCGGTTCAAACTTGGTTCGAGATTCTTGCTGTCGCCCGAACAGACCATCGGGCAGGCGCCAAAACTGGCGTTTGGCCTCAGGAAAATGGTCGGAGCGGCGGGATTCGAACCCACGACCCCCAGTCCCCCAGACTGATGCGCTACCAGGCTGCGCTACGCTCCGACCGGACGCGCCGTGTAGCACCGGCCGCCGAGGGTTTCCACCCCGTCAGGGGTGAGATTCGGTGGCGGCCCTGCACGGAAACGTCGCCCCACCGACATCCAATACCAGGAATCGGCATTCCAAAGGCCCCCGGCCCTTTGGTGGGGTGGTTTGGAGGGGCAAGGCCCCTCCAACTCTCATCCCGCCAATGCGCGCAACTCGCTCGCAATGGCTTCCAGCTCCGCCAGCGCCGCCCGCAGCGCCGCCGTCTCCTGCTCCTCGGCCGCCGGCGGGGGCGGCGGATCGCCGAGCGGCAGTTCGCCGCCCTGCGGTCCTTCATCGGTGCCGTCGCGCAGCAGCCGCTGCACGCCCTTGATCGTGTAGCCCTGGGTGTAGAGCAGGTCGGAGATGCGCCGCAGCAGCGCGATGTCCTCCGGCCGGTAGTATCGCCGCCCGCCACCGCGCTTCAGCGGCTTCAACTGCGGGAACTTCGATTCCCAGAAGCGCAGGACGTGCTGTGGGATATGCAGGTCGTCAGCGACTTCGCTGATGGTGCGGAAGGCGGTGGGCGCCTTGCGCGGGCGGGCGCGGGCCTCGGCCTCGGCGGGCAGGTCCTCGCTCATTCGTCGCCCTCGCCCTCAGGCTCGTTGTTGATGCGGGCCTTGAGCACCTGGGATGGGCGGAAGGACAGCACCTTGCGCGGCAGGATGGGCACCTCGACGCCGGTCTTGGGATTGCGCCCGACACGCTGGCCCTTCTGCCGCACCAGAAAGGTGCCGAAGGCGGAGATCTTCACGGGCTCCCCGGCCTCCAGCGCAGCAGAGATCCTTTCGAGCACGGTCTCGAGGAGCGCGGCACTTTCGTTCCGAGACAGCCCGACATTGGCGTAGATCGCTTCCGCGAGTTGCGCCCGCGTTACCGTGTTCATGCTGTGGAGCCGCCCGCAAGCCGTTCTAACGGCAAGAAAACCGGTATCGGTCGCGGGCGTCAACCTTCTTCGGATCGCGGCCCCACGGCGATTGGGGAACGCACGGCGCGACCGCGCCAAAACTGCCTGCGGCACCCGGCACAACAGTCGGGGGCGCGAAGGCAAGGCGGCCGGATGGTGGCCGCCGGCCGTTGAGGGACGGCCTAGAACCTCGCCAGCGCGGCGCCCCAGGTCAGGCCGCCGCCGATCGCTTCCAGCACGACCAGGTCGCCTGGCTGGATACGCCCGTCGCCACAGGCCTCGGCCAGCGCGAGTGGCACCGAGGCGGCGGAGGTATTGGCATGGCGCTCCACCGTCACGACCACGCGTTCCGGCGGCAGGTGCAGCTTCTTGCCCATGGCATCGATGATGCGGCGATTGGCCTGGTGCGGCACCAGCCAGCGCACATCCTCATGCCCCAGCCCATTGGCCACCAGTGCCTCATCGACCACGGACGCGAGCTTGGTCACCGCGTGGCGGAACACTTCCTTGCCGGCCATGCGCAGCAAACCGGCGCCGCCGGTCGAGCCCGCGCCGCCCTCGATATGCAGGATGTCGCCGAAGCGGCCATCCGAATGCATGTGGCAGGACAACACGCCCCGATCGTCGGTGGTGCCCGCACCTTCCCCGGCGCGCAGCAGGATCGCGCCCGCGCCGTCGCCGAACAGCACGCAGGTGCCACGGTCGGTCCAGTCCAGGATGCGCGAATAGACCTCAGTGCCGATCACCAGCACGCAGCGCGCCTGGCCCGCGCGGATCAGCGCGTCGGCCACGCCGATGGCATAGATGAAGCCGGTGCATGCGGCTGCCAGGTCAAAGGCGAAGCCCTTGGTCACGCCAAGCTTCGCCTGAATGCGCACGGCCGTCGCGGGAAAGGCCGAATCGGGGGTCGAGGTCGCCACCAGCACGGCGTCCACCTCAGACGCATCGACGCCGGCGCGCTCCAGTGCCTGGCGTGCGGCGGCCGCACCCATGTCGGACGCGGTCTCTCCCGGTGCGGCGATGTGGCGGAAACCGATGCCGGTGCGCTCACGGATCCAGGCGTCGGAAGTGTCGAGCCCCTTCAGGGCGGCAAGCTCGTCGTTGGACAACCGCGTCGCGGGCAGATAGCCGCCGCAGCCGGCGATGGTGGCGCGCAAGACCATGGAAGGCGGCAACCTCAGCGAGGATCGGCCGCGATTCGCGGACCGTTCGTGGACAGTCGGGACAGGCCCTCACGGATACGCTCGTTGAAGCCGTGCGTCACCATGTCCATCGCGACATCGACGGCATGCGCGAAGCCGAGCGCATCCGTCCCGCCATGGGACTTCACCACCACGCCGTTCAGCCCGATCAGGATCGCGCCATTGTAGCGCCGCGGATCCATCCATTCGCGCAACCGGTCGAGCGCCGGGCGCGCCAGGAGATAACCAAGCCGCGCCGGAACGGAGGAGGTGAAGACCTGGCGCAGCAGATCGCGCATCAGCTTCAGCGCGCCTTCGCCGGTCTTGAGCGCGACATTGCCGGTGAAGCCGTCTGTGACGATCACATCCGTCGTCCCGGCGGTGATGTCGTGGCCCTCGACGAAGCCACGGAAATTCCCGCCGATATGCGAATCGCGCAGCGTCTCGGCGGCCGCGCGCACGCGGTCATCGCCCTTCAGCTCCTCGGAGCCGACATTGAGCAGGCCGATGGACGGGTTGGTCAGGCCGAGCACGGCGCGCGCGAAGGCGTCGCCCATGACGGCGAATTCGACGAGGTTGCGCGCATCGCACTGCACATTGGCGCCGAGGTCGAGCAGCACCACGTCGCCGCGCGCCGAAGGCCCGATCGCGGCGAGCGCCGGCCGGTCGATCTCACGCATCGTCTTGATGACGATCTTCGACAGGGCCATCAGCGCGCCGGTATTGCCGGCCGAGACGATGCCCGCCGCCTCCCCGGCCGCCACCGCATCGATGGCGACGCGCATCGACGACCCGCGCACGCGAAGTGCGGCAGTCGGCTTCATGTCGCCCGGGATGTAGTCCGGCGCATGGCGCAGGCTGCAGGCGCGCGCAGCACGCTTGCGGCGCGCCAGCGCACCGCCGACGCGAGCTTCGTCGCCGACCAGCAGGAACCGCGCATCCGGGTGCCGCTCGGCAGCCATTTCCAGGCCGTCGAGCACAACCTCCGGTGCCGCGTCGCCGCCCATGGCGTCGATCGCCAGCGCAAAGGGCGGGCTCGGCTGGGACACGATCAGCGGTCCCTGCGCGGTGTGGTCAACACCGCGCGTCAGGAGCGGATGGTCTGGCCCACACGCTCGGCCGCAACCACCTCACGGCCATCATAGTGACCGCAGTGGGAGCAGACGTGGTGCGGCCGCTTCAGCTCGCCGCAGTTCGAGCACTCCTGGTAGGAGGGGGCGCTCAGTGCCTCATGGCTGCGGCGCATGCCGCGGCGGGAGGGCGAAACCTTCTTCTTCGGAACGGCCATGGCGCCGAGCCTCTTTCATCTACAAACACGCAGGATAGCGGGAGGGCGGGCCATTAGCACCCACCCCCTTGATATGCAAGCCGCGCAGGCCGCCGGGACGGCTATTTGCGCCCGCGCAGGGCAGCCAGCCCGGCGAACGGGCTGGGGCGCGGCTCCGGCGGCGCCTCCGGCTCCGGCGCGACCTCATCCGGCAGGACAGCGCCGGGCGCCCGCGGGTAGGGGTCGAGGGCGAGCGCCAGCTGCTCGGACAGCGCCTCGCCCAAATCGGCCACCCCGCCCGGCGCATCGACCTCATCCGGGGAGTCCGGATCGTCGGAGTACTGCTCCCCGGGGCCGAGGACCCGCAGATGCACCGTCTCCTCGACCTGCTCGACCACGGGTTCGAGGGTGACGACGCAATCCTGCACCACCTCGGCCGCGATGCGCCCCTCGATCGCCACGCCACCGCCCGGTTCCGGCTTCAGCAGCAATTCCGCGGAAAAGCGGTTCACCGCCGTGATGCCAAGGCGCAGCGCGAGCGCGGCGCATTCGGCCGGCGTCGCGCGCAGATGCTCCGGCCGGCCCTCGGGCGGAATGCGCGCAAGGGCGATCGGACGGTGGAATTCAGGCTGCATGGATCAGGCCCTCCGCCGGCAGGAAAGCGGCGCGTCCGGCCGCCAGCGCATCGATACCCTGCCCTGCCAGATGCTGCGCCTGGGCCCGGGCAAGCTGCGCCAGCCGCCCTGCCGCGCCATCCGGTGGCGGTGCGCCGCGCCAGACATTGCGCGCCAGCGCCTCGGCCAGCGCCTCGGGGTCGGCCGAATCGAGCGCCGCCTCATAGGCCAGGGCCCGGCCGTGAAAGGCCTCCCACATGCCGCGCACCCGCTTGCCTATAGACATGTCGCCCACCCCCATTTCCCGGAGGTTCACGTCCATGTCGGCGAACATGGCATCGAACACCGCCTGGGCCAGGGCCGGCCCGCGTGCGTCGCCATCGTTGCGCAGCCGGCGGATCAACAGGCCGACATGAAGGCTGACCAGGTCGAAGCGGCCTTCCAGCGTGTCGGGCACGCCCAGCACGGCGAACAGCGCCGGGTTGCGCGCCGCGCCGACGGCCGCGCCATAAAGTTCGAAGCCGGCCCGTTCATGCGGCCGGCGGCGGAACATCGCGAGGATGCCCATGATGTGGAATGGCTCCTGCCCCAGAATGGTTGACCCAGGGGCATCATGATGTCTATCGGTTCCGCGACATGGCCCGCCACATCCGTTCGGTCAACGCATCCCGTCTCGCGCCGCTGATGATCCTGCTCCTGGCCCTGTCGGGCTGCGGCTGGATCACGGACACGCTTGGCCCCGCCCCGGTCCAGCGCGGCAACCGCGTGGACCCAGAAAAGCTCGCACAGATCACGCCGGGGGTGCAGACGCGCTCGGACGTCGAGGCGCTGCTCGGATCGCCCTCCGCCCGCGGCACCTTCGACGAGGACAACTGGTACTACATCAGCGCCCAGACCCGGCTGCAGCCCGGCCGCTACCTGATGGTGGAGGACCGGCGCGTCGTCGCCATCTCCTTCAACCGGCAGGGCGTGGTCAGCGGCGTGCGCGAACTGGGCGACGCCGACGGGCGGCCGGTACAGATGGTGTCGCGCGAGACGCCGGTGCCGGGCAACGAGCGGTCGCTGCTGCAGTCACTGTTCGGCAATCTCGGCCGGCCTGGGATGGGCGGCGCGCCGGGGCCGGGCAATCCGGCGAACGCAGGCGGACGGTACTGATCGGAGGGGCGCCGCCCCTCCGAACCTCCCCGCCAGGGGGCAACGGCCCCCTGGATCGCGATCTTTCGGTGCTGGCCTTCAGAAGTGGCTCCAGCCGCCCCGTGCAAGAGCCATCGGCTGCCCGTCGGCGGCAATGACCGCGACCTCCGACGGACCGGCGACCATTCGGCCGATCCGCGTGATGACCACGCCCGCCTTCGCGGCGGCATCCAGCAGTGCCGCGGCCGCGCCCGGTGCGGCAGCGAACAGCAGTTCGTAGTCATCGCCGCCGGTCAGCGCGGACGCCAACAATGCCGGGTCGCTAGCCACCAGGTCTCGCCCGGCGGCTGACAGCGGCACCGCCGCCGCCTCGATCTCCGCCCCGCAACCCGCCGCGCGGCAGAGATGGCCGAGGTCCTGCACCAACCCGTCCGAGACATCCATCCCAGCCGCAGCGATCGCCGCGATCCCCTGCCCCAATGCCAGCCTCGGTTCCGGCAGGCGGTAGCGGCGCGCCAGATGCCCTTCGGCATCGGCAGGCAATTCCCCGCGCAGGACGCGCAGCCCGAGCGCCCCATCCCCGATCGTGCCCGAAACCCAGACATCATCGCCCGGCCGCGCCCCGGCGCGCCGCAGCACGGCGCCAGGCGCCACGGTGCCCAGGATGGTCAGCGACAGGCAGGTCGGCCCGGGCGTGGCCGCCGTGTCGCCGCCCAGCACCGTCAGGCCGAAATCGCGCTGATCCTCGGCGAGGCCGCGGGCGAAGCCGGCGATCCACTCCTCCGGCGTGCCGCGCGCCAGGACGGTCGTCATGAGGTAGCCGAGCGGGGCGGCCCCCATCGCCGCAAGGTCCGACAGGTTCACCCGCAGCAGCTTGCGCCCGATCGTCTCCGGTGGATCGCCAGGCAGGTAGTGGACGCCCTCGACCATCGCATCGGCCGCGATCACCAAGCGTCGGCCGGCGGGAATGTCGAGCACCGCCGCATCATCCGCGAGGTCGAGTGCCCCCTGCCCCGCCAGCGGGCGGAAATGGCGTGCGATCAGCGCAAATTCGGCGGGCAGGCTCACCGCGCCGCCCCGAACTCCTGCGGGCGCAGCGCGTGGGCCATGGCGTCGAGCACGCCATTGGCGAAGCGCGACGTCTCCTCATCGAGGAAACCGCGCACGATATCGAGGTACTCGTTGATCACCACGCGGGCCGGCGGCTCGCTGCCCGCCATCAATTCCGCCGCCGCAGCACGCAGCAGGGCGCGCAGCACGGGATCCAGGCGTTCGAGCGTCCAATCCTTGGCCAGATGCGCGCGGATCTCGGCGTCGGTCGCCTCGGACCGCGTCGCGGCGGCCTTCAAGATCGCCTCGAACAGCGGGATATGGGCGAGCGGCACGCGGCCATCCTCGAAGGCGTCACCGCCCTGCCCAGCCCCGATGCGATGGCGGATGAACTGCTGCGCGACAGTCTCGGCGCTCTCGCCGGTCTGCTCCGACTGAAACAGGGCCTGCACGGCGGCGACGCGCGCACCGGTGCGCGGCCGGCCGGTCGGCTTGGGGCGCTGCGTCATCCGGCGATCCCCCAGCGGCGGGCGAGCCCGATCTGGGCCAGCACCGCATGGGCGGCCTCGGCCCCCTTGTTCATGCGGTCGTCGCGCGACCGCGCGATGGCCTGGTCCAGATTGTCCACGGTCAGCAGACCGAAGCCGATCGACGCGGCGGATGCGGTCGAGACGTTCATGACGCCGTTGCAGATGGCGTCGCAGATGAAGGTGTAGTGATCGGTCTCCCCCTTCACCACGCAGCCCAGCAGCAGGAAGCCGTCCCAGCGACCCGGGACCTTCAGCGCCATGGCGAGGGCGGCGGGCAGTTCGTAGCCGCCGGCGACCTCGGCGACCTCCACCGCGGCGCCGACATCGGCGAAGACACGCTGCGCGCCACCCAGCATCCCATCCACCACATCCCGGTAATAGGGCGCGGCGAGGACGAGAATGCGCGGCGGCGGGCCGGCGAGCGCGGCCGGGCCACGCTCGGGGGAATCAAGGGTGCTCAATTGGTGCTGTCCATGGGAATGGGCCGGATCTCGACATCCTCGATCCCGTAGCCCTCGAGGCCGACGATCGGCCGCGGATGGTTGGAAAGGCGGATCATGCGCGACACGCCGAGATCGGCGAGGATCTGCGCGCCGATGCCGTAGTCGCGCAGCTCTGGCGCGGTGGTGCGACCGCGGCCGCGGCGGATCTGGTCCGACAGCCCGTCGCTACGCCAGTCGCGCAGCAGCACGACGACGCCACGACCCGCCTCGGCGATCATGCGCATCGCGCCGTGCAATTCGCCGATGGTGCGCCCCGCGACGAGGTCGTTCAGCAGCGAGGCCGCGTGCATGCGCACGAGCACCGGCTCGTCGCCGGCGGCCACATCGCCCTTCACCAGGGCGAGATGCTCGCCCGGCGTGACGGTGCTGCCATAAACCACGGCGCGCCATTCGCCGCCGATCGCCTGCGGCAGGATCGCTTCCTCGACCCGGCGCACCAAGCGTTCGGTGCGGCGGCGGTGGCCGATCAGGTCGGCGATGGTGCCGAGCTTCAGCCCATGATGCTGCGCGAAGGCGACAAGGTCCGGCATGCGCGCCATGGTGCCGTCGTCATTCATGATCTCGCAGATCACGCCGGCCGGATTGAGCCCGGCAAGGCGCGCGAAATCAACGGCCGCTTCGGTGTGCCCGGCGCGGACCAGCGTGCCGCCCTCACGTGCCACCAGCGGGAAGACATGGCCGGGGGTGACGATGTGCTCGCGCCCGAGATCGGGGTTGATGGCCACCGCGACGGTGCGCGCGCGGTCGGCGGCACTGATGCCGGTGGTGACGCCGTCGCGCGCCTCGATGGAAACGGTGAAGGCGGTGGCGTGCCGCGTGCCGTTGGACTGCGCCATGAGCGGCAGCCCGAGTTGTTCGACCCGATGGCGTGTCATGGCCAGGCAGATCAGCCCGCGCGCATAGCGGGCCATGAAGTTGATCGCGTCCGGTGTGGCGAACTGCGCGGGGATGACGAGATCGCCCTCGTTCTCGCGGTCCTCGTCATCGACCAGGATGAACATCCGACCGCTGCGCGCTTCCTCGAGCAGTTCCTCGGTCGGCGAGAGGAAGTCCGAGAAGGAGGTGCGGACGGTGTCGGTGATCGCGCTCAACGCTCATACTCCCGGAGCCGCGCGACATAGCGCGCCATCATGTCCACCTCGATGTTGACCTTGTCGCCGGGCTGCAGCGTGCCGAAGGTGGTGACCGAGGCGGTGTGGGGGATGATGTTGACCCCGAAGACCTCTCCGTCAACCTCGTTCACGGTCAGGGAAACGCCGTCGATCGCGACCGACCCCTTGGGCGCGACATAGCGGGCCAGGGCTTCCGGCAGGCGGAAGCGCCAGCGCACCGAGGCGTTCTCCGGCGTGGCGGAAACCACGGTTGCGGCGCCGTCCACATGCCCGGCGACCAGGTGCCCGCCGAGTTCGTCACCCATGCGCAACGCGCGCTCGAGGTTGATGCGCGCGCCCTGCTTCCAGGCGCCCACCGTCGTCTTCGCCACCGTCTCGGCCGAGCAATCCACCGAGAAGGCATCGGCGGCGAGATGCACCACCGTCAGGCAGACGCCCGAACAGGCGATGGAAGCGCCAAGGGCGGCTGGTGCCGGTTCCGACAAAAAGGCCGGCGCGGTGCCGATGACGAGGCGCAGATCGTGCCCGCCGCCGATCGGCTGCACCTCCCGCACCGTGCCGAGGGCCGTCACGATCCCGGTGAACATCAGGCGACCTCCGCGATGGGTTCGTATTCGGTGAGCAGATCCGCCCCGAGCGGCCGGACGGCCACCCTGCGGAAGCGAGGCATGGCGGCGAGCGTCGCCAGACGCAAGCCCTCGGCGGCCGGATGGCCGTCGCCGCCCATGACGCCGGGCGCATGGAACCAAGCGAGGCGATCGACCAGCCCCGCGCGCAGCAGCCCGGCGGCAAGGCCCGCCCCGCCTTCGGCCAGCACCCGCGTCACGCCGCGCCGGGCCAGGGCGGCCAGCAGCGCCCGCAGGTCGAGCCCCGGATCGGCGGGCGGCACGGTCAGCACCTCGACCCCGGCAGCGATGAAGGGGGCAAGCGCGGCCGGCGGATGACCGGGAACGGTGATGATGCAGGTCGGCGCGGCAGCGGCGGTCGTGACCAGCCGCGCGGCGGCCGGAGTGCGCAGCCGGGCATCGGCGACGACCCGGAGCATGGGGACCCGCTCCATGCCCGGGATGCGGCAGGTCAGGTCGGGGTTGTCGGCCAGCACCGTGCCGGAGCCGACCAGGATGGCATCGTGGCGGGCGCGCAGCGCGTGGGCCTCGCGACGGGCCTCGGGGCCGGTGATCCAGCGGGATTCACCGGTCGCGGTGGCGATGCGGCCATCGAGGGTGGTAGCAAGCTTCAGTGTGACGATCGGAAGCCCCCGCTCGATCCGGCGGAAGAAGCCGGCGTTGAGCGCGCGGGCCTCCGCCTCCAGCAGGCCTTCCTCCACCACGATCCCTGCGTCCCGCAGCATGGCGAGGCCGCGCCCGTTCACCCGCGGATCGGGGTCGCGCATGGCCATGACCACGCGGGCGACGCCAGCCTCGGCGAGCGCATTGCAGCAGGGCGGAGTACGGCCGTGATGGGAACAGGGCTCCAGCGTGACATAGGCGGTCGCGCCGCGCGCCTTGGGGCCGGCGCGGCGCAGCGCCTCGGTTTCGGCGTGCGGCCGGCCGCCGGGTTGCGTCCAGCCGCGGCCGACCACGCGGTCATGCCGCACCAGCACGCAGCCAACCGCCGGGTTCGGCCAGGCATTGCCGAGGCCCCGGCGGGCCAGCGCCAGGGCGGCGCGCATGTGATGGAGGTCGTCCGACATGGGGTGAGGAGCATGTAGCGCCTGTGCCGCGCCACGACCATCCGGCCCCGGCGCAGGGCTGGCCGGCACCGGCCGGCGCTCAAACTCGAAGGCGTACGACCCGTGCCAATTGCAGCACCGACAGCAGGGCGGCGGCCAAGTACGTCATCGCCGCGGCCCCCAACACGCGCCGGGCCGCGGCGAGGTCCCGCTCCGCCAGGTACCCGCCCGCGCGCAGTGCCGGCAGGGCGCGGGTGAAGCTCGCATCGAATTCGAGCGGCAGAGTGACCAGTTGCAGCAGGATCGAAAGCGCAAAGACGGCCAGCGCCAGCAGCATCGAGCCGATCGCGATATGTCCCGCCCCCAACGCCGCGCCGCCCAGCGGCACCACCGTCATCATCACGATTGCCCCCAGCCGCAACGGCGTGACGATGCGCGCGAGCGTCATGCGCAGGCTGAACAGCCGCGCCCCGTCGCGATGCTGCACGGCGTGCGCAACCTCATGCGCCGCGACCGCGACGGCGGTGATGCTGCGACTGTCGAGATGGTCCTGCCCCAGCCGCACCGCCAGGGCCGCCGGGTCGTAGTGGTCGCCCTCGCCGGTCGGCTCCACGGCGACGTGGTGTAGGCCGGCCTCATCCAGTAGATGCCGGGCGAGTTCCCCGCCCGTTCCCGGCAGGTCCGGCCGATCGGCGGCGTGGCGGCGCATCACCCAGCGCACCCACAGCATCGGACCGAACAGAAGGCCGAGCAGCAGCGCCAGGATCAGCAGCGGCACGCCTCGCTACTCCTTGCCGCCGAGCTCCCCGAGGAAGGCCTGGAAATCCTTCGCCTCGCTGAAATTGCGATAAACGCTGGCGAAGCGGACATAGGCGACCTGGTCGAGCTCCTTCAGCGATTCCATCAGGAGCTCGCCGATCTTGCGCGACGGGATCTCGGTCTCGCCCTCGGTTTCCAGGCGACGCTGGATGGAATTGACCAGCCGCTCGATCCGGTCCTCATCGACCGGGCGCTTGCGCAGGGCGACGCGGACCGACCGGGCGAGCTTCTCCCGGTCGAAGGGCACGCGGCGGCCATCGGTCTTGAGAACCGTGATCTCGCGCAGTTGCACCCGCTCGAAAGTGGTGAAGCGCGCCCCGCAGGCAGCGCAGGCCCGCCGGCGCCGGATCGCCGCGGCGTCTTCCGCCGGCCGGCTGTCCTTCACCTGCGTGTCCTCGGCGCCGCAGAAGGGACACTTCATCCGTGTCGGCTCCTCAGCCCGGATAGACCGGGAAGCGGCGGCAGAGTTCGAGCACCTTCGCCTTCACCGCGGCCTCGACCGCGGCGTTACCGTCCTCGGCATTGGCGCGTGCGGCACCGTCCAGCACCTCACCGATCAGCTTGCCGATGGCACGGAATTCGGCCGTGCCGAAACCACGGGTCGTGCCCGCCGGGGTGCCGAGCCGCACGCCGGAGGTGACCATCGGCTTTTCCGGGTCGAAGGGGATGGCGTTCTTGTTGCAGGTCAGGTGGGCGCGGTTCAGCGCCGCTTCGCCCAGCTTGCCCGTCAGCTTCTTGGGTCGCAGATCCACCAGCAGCAGGTGATTGTCGGTGCCCCCGGTCACGAGGTCGAGGCCTTGGGCTTTCAGTTCCTCGGCCAGCGCCTTGGCATTCGCCACCACGGCGGCGGCATAGGCCCGGAATTCAGGCCGCAGCGCCTCCCCGAAGGCCACCGCCTTGGCAGCGATGACATGCATCAGCGGGCCGCCCTGCAGGCCAGGGAAGACCGCCGAGTTGATCTTCTTCGCGATCGCCTCGTCGTTGGTCAGGACCATGCCGCCACGCGGGCCGCGCAGCGTCTTGTGGGTGGTCGTGGTCACCACATGGGCGTGCGGGATCGGGCTGTCATGCGCGCCGCCGGCCACGAGGCCTGCGAAATGCGCCATGTCCACCATGAAGTAGGCGCCGACCTCGTCGGCGACGGCGCGGAAGCGCGCGAAGTCCCAGGCGCGGGCATAGGCCGACCCACCGGCGACGATCACCTTCGGCTTCGATTCGCGGGCGATGCGCGCGACCTCGTCCATGTCGATGCGCTGGTCCTCGCGCCGCACGGTGTAGGGCGCGACCTTGAACCATTTGCCCGACTGGTTGGCCGGTGAGCCGTGGGTGAGATGCCCGCCAGCGGCGAGATCGAGGCCCATGAAGGTGTCGCCCGGCTGCATCAGGGCGAAGAACACCGCCTGGTTGGCCTGGGCGCCGGAATGCGGCTGGACGTTGGCGAAGCCGCAGCCGAACAGCTTCGTCGCGCGCTCGATCGCCAGGCGTTCGGCGACGTCCACGGCCTCACAGCCGCCGTAGTAGCGGCGGCCGGGATAGCCCTCGGCATATTTGTTGGTCAGGACGCTGCCCTGCGCCTCGAGCACCGCGCGGGAGACGATGTTCTCCGACGCGATCAGCTCGATGCCGTCCTGCTGGCGCTCCAGCTCCTGCGCGACCGCGGCGGCGATGTCCGGGTCCGCCGCACCGAGGGAGGCGCGGAAGAAGGATTCAGGAGGGCTGCCGGCGGCAGGGCCGTCCGGCGCGCGGAGGAGGCGGGGGGCGGGGCGCATCATGGCGCGGGTTTTGCGCCCGCCGGGTCGAGCTTGGCAAGGCGGCGGTCGTGGCGGCCGCCCTCATAGGGCGTGGAGAGGAAGGTGCGCAGGGCGTCGAGGGCGGTTTCGACGCCGATGGTGCGCGCGCCGAAGCAGGCGATGTTGGCGTTGTTGTGGGCACGGGTCAGCCGGGCCTCGGTCGCATCGTGCAGAACGGCGGCGCGGATGCCGGGGTGGCGGTTGGCGGCGATGGCCATGCCGATGCCGGACCCACAGACGAGGATGCCGAAGGGGGCTTGCCCGGAGGCGACGGCTTCGGACACCTTGGCGGCGAAGTCGGGGTAGTCGACCGACTCGGGGCCATGGGTGCCGAGGTCGGTGATGGATCGGCCCTCGGCTTCAAGCGCTGCCTTAAGTGCGAGCTTGAGGGGGAGGCCGGCATGGTCGGATGCGAGGGGCAGCATGATGGAGCCGTCGTTACCCGAGATCGTGCGAAGGTGACAGCGTCATTAGCTGGCGCAATGCACTGTTGCTCGATTTCCGATCTACGCTCCGGGGCTCGCCGAGGGGCACCGCCAGCGACCGAGAGGCCTTGAATACCGACCCACGCCAATGCGATCACCTTAGGATACGGCGCTGCCCACCGTTGCGATCGCCCCCGATGACGACTTGATAGGCAAGTCGAACCGGGACCTGACGAGAAGAATATGATGCCCTGGCGTGAAACAAAGAACTATATTATCTGCACAACAGCGCGATCGGGAAGCAATCTTTTCTGCGATTTTCTGAAGAATACGAAATTCCTTGGCCACCCTATCGAAGCATTCAATCCGGATATCATCCGGAAGAGCGGCTTCTACCGAACCATCAATACTCCGAATTCAATTTCAACCGAGCAGTATATTTCCTGGATATCCAAGAAACACCGGACGCCAAACGGCATCTTCGGCACAAAGCTGCTTTTCGAGGATTTTGACGTATTTCGGAGCTTTCCGAGTTTCGCGACGCTATTTAATGGCGCCTTCATCGTACATCTCCGGCGTCGCTCAAAATTGCGCCAAGCGATATCTTACTATTTCGCCGAAAAGACCGGGCAATGGATCTCCACCGATGTTGCGCAGATTGATCCTGCGGAAGTCCCATTCGATTTCGACGAGATCGAGCGCCATATGCGCCGCCTCATCGTTCAGGACGCGACCTGGTCCTCAATTCTGCAGGGCATGGGCGCGCGCTATATGGAGGTTGAATTCGAGGATTTCGTTAAAGCTCCAGCCGAAACGATCGCCGCCATGCTGACGGAATTCGGCAATTCCGCGCAAGATGTCCCCGTTTTCGCCACGCTGCAAGAACAACGGAATCCGCACACTGCAGAATTCATAAAATCCTTTGAACGGGAAATGCCGGCCAAGTTGTTCGCGGAGCGCGCATCCCAGCACTACAAGGGAAGCACTTTCGTTGGCTGACATCTCACCGGGATTCGAGCGGGCTGCCGCCTTGTCGGATGATTTCCCGAGTTTGCCCCTCTTGTCACTGACGTGGCAGGAGGTCCCGGCCACGCCTCTCGTTGATTCAGCTCTCTTTGCCGCGCTCGACCGCCGCGAGACGGACGTTGTCCTGACCCGGACCACCACCTCTGGCAGCATACCAATCCGCTATAGCGCTCATATCGCGCCGGATGATCACACGCTTCCATATGCGAGGAACTTTGCGAGCAAGTCGTCTCACCGCTGGGATGCGGCCTACATCGCCATCATCGACCGGCCGGCACTGCTCGATGTCTGGTATGGTTCGATTTTCCTCCCAACTCCTGAGGGGCTTAGTGTTATTGAAGAAACAGTTTATGTTTCTGGAGAAAGAAGGAAGGCGTATTTTCACTCTCTAGGAGAGAATCGTGATTTTCATGGTTGCGCCACAATGGCACCTCGCCGCGAGGCTCCCGGAACGGCGATTTATCTGCCGCTGCTGAACATCCAATCTGCGGTCTATTTCCACATGATGAGCGAGGCCCTGCTTCAGGCCTTCGTTTTCGCCTCTGCTATCCGCGCCGACCGCATTCAGGGTGTCGTGCCACAGATCAGGCGGCCAATCGCCGATCTCGCCGTACGGCAGGCCGGCCAATTCGGCATCGCGTCATGCGCCGCATCGCAACGTTTCGTTTGGCTGCCGCGCACCGGCCTCTACTCCTGCTTCCATCAGCACGCGCGCATGAACCCGGACTTCCGTCGCCTGGCTGATCATTTGCGGAGAGCCCACGCCGGGCGCCCGCTTCTCGATGAGATCGGCATCTGGAAGACCGGACGGCCGGCAGGGAGGCGGCTCTATGTGACGCGCTTGAATGCCCCGGCCCGGCCACTAGACAATGAGGCGGAGGTAGTCGATCTCGTCACCGCGCACGGTTTCGAGACCGTCGATCCCGGCAGCCTCTCCTTCACGGACCAGATCGCGCTTTTCGCGAGTGCCTCCATCATCATTGGGCCGCACGGTGCGGGGCTGACCAACGCCGCCTTCTGCGACAGCGACGCAACACTGATCGAACTGCGCGCCTTGAACCGAGCCTCGCAGAGCCCCAGCCGCAACGAGACCTATCGACGCCTCAGTGCCTGCTGCGGCCTGCAATACGGCTATCTCATGTTCGACAATCCCGCATTCTCCGAAGGCTGGCGGGCCGATCTCGAGCCGGTCAGACGCATGCTCTGCCGTATTGATGAACAGCACGCGTCGCGGCTGCCACCGAGCGCCTGATGCGAGAAGATGGAAGCCCACGATGAGACACGCCGCCATTCCTGCCCAAGAGGCAGATCCGCAACCCTACATGGGTCCGGACGAGATCCAGATGTACGAGCGCCGGTTGCGCGCCGCATCGCGGGTCTGCGAATTCGGTTCCGGGGCCTCGACAGCATTCGCATTGCGCGCAGGCGTTAAGCGAATCGTCTCAGTCGAGTCCGACGCGGCTTGGCTACGCTCGCTCGAGCACGACCCACTTGTTCAAGCGGCTGTCGCTGATGCGAGGCTACGCTTGCTTCATGCCGATATCGGCCCAGTCGAACGTTGGGGATTTCCAGTCGAGCGCCAGAACAAGGCGCGCTGGCGCGCCTACCCGGAAGCACCGTGGCCCGTCTGGAAGGCCTTGAATGAAGAACCCGACCTGGTGCTGGTGGACGGTCGCTTCCGCATCGCCTGCTGCCTTTGTACCCTTCAATGGTGGCTCGACAGCAGCAGGAGCCCAGATTTCACGATTCTGCTTCATGATGTCAGCGACAAGCGGCCGGGCTACGATGCCGCCTTCGAATGGCTTGAACTCGTGGAACGCTCGTCAACGCTGTGCGCCTTTCGGCCACGGGTTCCGCCGGCGTCGTCCAACTTGGACGCCGCCTACGCGAAGGCGACCACCATCGCGCTATGAGCTTTCAAGCCTTCAAAGTTCGAATGGCTTGCCCGCGTCCCGATCTTCCTTGGAGCGTCGCCGGATGTAGGGCTGGGCGCCGAAATCCGGCAGATAGCGAATGGCCGTCTTCTTGCGGAATAGCAACGTCTTGCGGAACTTCTTCACAAGCACGAAGTTCCTGTCCTCCATCAGCATGCGCGCCAATTCCTTCACTGCGTGAATCTGAATGTCGTCCACCATGATGAAACCATCCTGGCGCAACACCCGGTTCAGGTAGCAAAAATCGACGAACACCGTCGGCCAACCGTGGCCGCCGTCTATGAGGGCAAAGTCCAGCAAGCGGCCACTGCTTTCAATGCTATCCGCCAAACGCGGCAGCATATCTTCCGAAAGGGCGGCATAGGCACGAAGCGCGGTCGGCTCGCGACCAAACCGCCGGCACGCCTCTGCAATGCGCTCGAAGAGGGGCTTGTCCGGCGCAACCGAGACCACGTTGTCGGCCCCGGCAAGCACCATCGCAACGGTCGAATTGCCGGCGCCGGTCTCGGCGACATGGGCGCCCGCGCCTACGTCTCGACCGACCGTTTCGATAATCGCGCTCAGCTCACTACGCGTGAAGCCGCCCGTGTTCCACGTCGCGCCACCGTCCCATGAGTGCAGCTTCGGGATATCGGCGAGGAATGCCTCGACCGCGTTTGCAGAATCCAAGATACACCTGCCTTGTTGCGCCAACCGTGGCCTGCTCTGCGCGGGAGTTGGAGAGCGTGTCTCTTCCGCCAACACCTGGCACGCAAGCGTTGAATGCGTGAGCAGCTTTTTTGACGCGGCACGCTTCCAACTCCGGCTGGTGAAATCTAAGATCGCCGCGCGCAGCGGATGGCGCAATGGGTGGATCTGTGTGCCGGTAGTGACTCAGACGGTGTTGAACCAGCAGAACTCTTCTGACGCCCCGAACTCGGAGGCTGCCGACGTCGCGTTGCTGCGCGCCGAGGTCGCTCAACTCCGAGCAAGGCTCGACGCCTTCGAGCGCATCCTGCAGATCCGTGACGCGGCGTCAGGCGAGTCGCCCTTGACGCCGTCCGTGGCCTCCATCGCCGCGCCTCTGCCGCAGAGCTACGACATCGCCGCCGACCAACTCCTCCCCGTCCAGGACGGCTTCTACCAACTCGAATGGGGCCCCGAGGGCGCCTTCCGCTGGACAGGCCCTGGCGACAGCATCCACTTCGAGGCCTGGATCGACCGGTCCGCCCCGCTCATCGCCACCTTTCGGATCTTCCATTTCGGCACCCCGGCCAATGCCAAGGAGCTGACGATCGAAGTCGACGGGACCCGCTACGCACTCCAGCGCGAGGGGACCTCGAAGGTCCTGCATTCCGAACCGATCGCGGCTCGCGCCAGCGACGGTCCGACGCGCGTCACGCTGCACGTGCCCCACGTCCATTCCCCGTCCGACCGCGGGGCGGCCGACAAGCGCCGGCTCGGCGTCGCTTTCCAGCGCCTGCGCATCGCCCGTGACTGATACCTACAACCCCTGCCGCATCGCCGCGGCCATCTGCACCTATGAACGCTACGACCTTCTTCCCGGCGCCATCGAATCGGCCCTCGCGCAGACCCTGCCGGCCGGCAGCTTCGAAGTCATCGTCATCGACAATTCCCCCGACGCCGCACGCTCGGTGCGGGAAGCACAAGCCTTCGCCGGGCGTCCCAACCTGACCTGGCGCCATGAGGCCCGTCCCGGCCTGTCGAACGCGCGCAATGTCGCAGCGCAGCTGGCCCGTGCGCCGATCGTCGCCTTCCTCGACGACGACGCCCGCGCCGACGACGTGTGGCTGGAGAACATCGCCGGCTGCTTCGACCAGTTCGGCGAGGCGCTGCAGGTGGTTGGCGGGCGGATCCGCCCATGGTGGGGCGCTCCGCGGCCGGATTGGCTGCCGGATGAAATGCTCGGCGCCATCACAGTGGTCGATCTTGGCCCGCGCCGCCGTCTGCTGGCGGAAGGCGAATGGGTCGCCGGCGCGAACATCGCCTTCCGTATCAGTGCGTTGCGCGACGCCGGATGGTTCGACACCTCGCTCGGGCGCACCGGCGGTGCGGCGAGCCTGCTGTCGGCCGAGGAAACCGCGATGACCGACCGCATCAGGGCGCTGGGCGGGCTTGTCGCCTATGATCCGCTGGCCGCGGTGGACCATTGGGTGGATCCGGACCGGCTGACGCAGCGCTGGTTCCGCCGCCGCGCCGCCTGGCAGGCCGTGTCCGATTATCTGCGCGCGCCCAATGCGGCAATGGAGCGGCGTGACCAGGCCTGGGCAGGGATGAAGGCTTACCTGCTCAACTGCAACCCGGCTGACAGGACCATGCGCGGCCTTGCCTTGGAACGGGACGACGCCGCAGGTTTCCGCTGGCAGTCCGCAGCCGTGTACAACGCGGTCACCGCATTGCTCGCGGGGCTGGACGAGCAGGATGACCTCTGAGGCCGAAGCCGCGCCGGACGGCTCCTGGCGCGGGCTGCGCGTCCTTGTCCTGTCACCGGTGCCGACCTGGCCGGTCACCCTCGGCAACCGCAACCGCATCGTCCAGGTGAACCGCGCCCTGCAGCGCGAGGGCGCGCATGTCGCGTTGCTGCACTATCCATCCGATGAGGAATGGCGCACGCGCCTGCCACGCGACGCGACGGCACAAATGGCCGCGCAGTGGCAGGAGGTCTTCCACTGCCCGGTGACGCGGCCCCTGCATACCCGCCCATCAGCGGGCTCCGACCACGCGATCGACGATTGGTGGGACCCGGCGATCGGGCAGATGCTCGACTGGCTGTTCAAGGTCGGCCGCTACGATGCGCTGCTGGTGAACTACACATGGCTGTCGAAGGCGCTGGAACACGCCCCCGCCGGTGTGCTGCGCATCCTCGACACCCATGACCGCTTCTCCGGCCGGCGCGAATTGCTCGCAGCGAACGGCCTCGCCCCCGAGTATTTCCATACGACCGAGGAGCAGGAACGCCTCGGCCTCCAACGTGCCGACCTGGTCTGGGCGATCAAGGACCAGGAGGCCGAGTTCTTCTCCATCCTGACGAAGCGGCCCGTGCGCACCCTGCTGCACATGGAGCCCCCTGCCCCGCCGGCGCCGCATGCGCGCGCGGCGGATGGCGTGCTGCGCCTGGGCATCGTCGGCGGCCGCAACAACATCAATGCGAGCAACATCCGCCGTTTCCTCGAGGTGGCGGACCAGTATCTGCGCCGCACGCTGCTGCCGATCGAGATCGTGGTGGCCGGTTCGGTCTGTAGTCTGCTCGAAGGGCTTCGCCTGCCTTATCTGCGGCAGCTTGGCACCGTCGAGAGCATGGACACGCTCTACGACCAGGTGGATGCGGTGCTCGCGCCGCTGGCTTTTTCGACAGGGCTGAAGATCAAGGTCGGCGAGGCGTTGGCACGTGGCAAGCCGCTGATCAGCCACGTCCACGCCTTCGAAGGCTACGTCCCCACCCATCCCTTCCATGAATGCCCGGACTTCGAGGCCATGATGCGCGCCGCGCATCGTCTGCTGCGCGAACCGTCGCAACTCACCGATCTCGCCGCGGCATCGCGCCGCTCGGTCGCGGCGGCCGAGGCAAGCATCGCCGAGACATTGCGGCACGCAGGGCAGGCCGCCGCGGAATTGCCGGCCTCGGTGATCATCGCCCTGCGCTTCGACCAGGTCCGCCTGGGCGACCTCGTCTTCGACCATGTGGCGGATGTCGCACGCTACGCCGCCTTCCGCGCCCCGGTGGCGCTGCATCTGAGCGGCGACCCCGCCAAGGCCGATCCCGCCGCCTTGCGGCTGCTCGCTGCGCGCGGCCGGTTTGTGGTAGATCCGGCCTGCGGCCCGCTGCCGGCGTCCGTCGCGCAGTTGCTGTTCGAGGACGGGCGGGCGCGACGCGTGGGCCTTGCCGAACTTCTGGCGGCTCCTCACCTCGCCGCCTGGTTCGCCACCGTGCCCCAGGCCATGCCCGAGGGGCCGGTCCATACGCGTCTTGGCGTCGCGCATGCCGCCGCGCTGGCCATGCAGGGCGGGCTCGATGACCGGCTGGCCCGTCTCGCGCGGGCCTTTCCGCGCTTCCTGCTGCTGGAGGAGGCCCCATCGCGCGCCGCGGCGGCGATCCGCCAAGCGGCGGGGGCCGAACGCGTCTCGGCGCCAATGCTCTGGCGTGCGGAAGAATGCCGGCTGCTCGCCGCGCTGCGTGGCGCGGCGCCCGGTCCGGTGGCGCTGCTGGCCGAGGACGCGGCCGCGGCGGAACTGCTGCCGGTGCTTGCCTTCCTGTCGACGACGCTGGGGCGGGCGGTGACCCTCTTCACGCCGGACGGCGGGGCCGCATTGCCGGCATGGCCGACGGACGGGCCTTTGGCGGTGCAGCGGGATGCCATCTCAGGCGCCGGCATCGCGGATTTCTTCGACCCGCGATCCTGGGGCCGTCTCCGTCCCGCCTTCATCATCGAGCATGGTCGGCCAGCCGCGGCACGGCCGGCGCGCGAGATCGCGCTGCGCGCCCAGATCGCCCATCTGCGGATCGGCGACGCGATGGCGCCTGATGTGGTCTCGACCGCGCCGGCCCTGGCCTATCGGACGCGCGGCTTCGTCTCCGCGGCGCTGGTCATGGCGGCGCTGCATCGCTGGGACGGCGCTCCGCCAGATGCCGGGGATGCCGCCGAGGAGTTCGGCCGGGACGCCGGCTGGGCGCGTATCTGGGCCGAACTCGGGCGCCAACTCGCGGCTTGAAGCCGCATGGCCGCGGGTTTCGGATTCCGATACAATACCGGATCGGAGAGATTTTTACCTCGAGATCGCACAGTGATCGAAGTTCCATCTCCGATCGTCGCTGCTGGCGGCAAGCCCGCATTTCTCTTTCGCAACGCCTCGGCCCGTGGCACTTGATGCCCGGAAGAACGCCGCAACGGAGGGCACCGATGTCCGCACCGACCTGGACCAATCCCGAAACCATCGCGCTCCATGCGGGCTGGCGCGCGGATCCCTCCACCGGATCGGTCGCCGTGCCGATCCACCAGACCACCTCCTTCCAGTTCCAGGACACCGGGCATGCTGCGCGCCTGTTCTCCCTCCAGGAGATGGGCTTCATCTACACACGCATCATGAACCCGACGCAGGATGTGCTGGAAAAGCGCATCGCGGCGCTGGAAGGCGGCGTCGCCGCCCTGGCGCTCGGTTCGGGCCAGGCGGCGACGGCCTTCTCGGTGATGAATCTCTGCCAGCCGGGCGACAATGTCGTCAGCAGCACTGACCTCTACGGCGGCACCTGGAACCTCTTCGCGAACACGCTGAAGAGCGTCGGCGTCGAGGTCCGTTTCGTCGATCCGGCCGACCCGGAGAACTTCGCCCGTGCCACCGATGCGAAGACGCGTTGCTACTACGCAGAGACGCTGCCCAACCCGAAGCTCGAGGTCTTCCCGATCGCCGAGGTCGCCGCGGTCGGCCGCCGGCTCGGCGTGCCGCTGATCATGGACAACACGGCAGCCCCCGTGATGTGCCGCCCGCTCGAACACGGCGCGGCGATCGTGATGCATTCCACCACCAAGTGGATCGGCGGCCACGGCACGGCGATCGGTGGTGTTGTCGTCGATGGCGGCAATTTTGACTGGGAAGCGCATCCGGAACGCTTCCCGACGCTGAACACGCCCGACCCGTCCTATCACGGCGCGGTCTGGACGCAGGCGGTCAAGCCACTCGGTCCCGTGGCCTACATCATCCGCATGCGGACCTGCCTGTTGCGTGACCTCGGCGCGCCGCTCGCCCCGATGAACTGCTTCCTCGCCATCCAGGGGCTTGAGACCCTGCCGCTGCGCATGGAACGCCACAACGCGAATGCGCTGAAGGTCGCGGCCTTCCTCGCCAGCCACCCGGCGATCGCCAAGACCATCCACCCGAGCCTGATGAGCGGCGAGGCGAAGCGCCGCGCCGACGCCCATCTCAAGGGCGGCTACGGCAGCCTGATCGGCTTCGAACTCAAGGAGGGCGGTGCCGAGGCCGGCCGCCGCTTCATCGAGTCACTGCAGATGTTCTACCACGTCGCGAATATCGGCGACGCGCGCAGCCTCGCCATCCATCCCGCGACGACGACGCACAGCCAGCTTTCCGAGGAGGACCAGAAGGCAACCGGCGTGACGCCGTCCTACGTCCGCCTGTCGATCGGCATCGAGCATGTGGATGACATCATCGCCGATCTCGATCAGGCGCTGGCAGCGGCCACCGGGTCCGGGCTCAAGGCCGCCGCCGAATGAACGCGGACCGGCGCCTCGGCCTGGGTCACGCGAGCGTCGCGGCCGAAGCCGCGGCGCCGGGGGCCTATCCGGCCATCCGCATGCGGCGCAACCGGCGCGACGCCTGGACGCGGCGCCTCGTCGCCGAGAACACCTTGTCCGTCGATGACCTGATCTGGCCGATCTTCGTGATTGAGGGCAGCAACGAGGAACGAGCGGTCGCCTCGATGCCCGGCCAAACCCGCGTGACGGTCGATCGCGTGGCGAAGCATGTCGAGCAGGCGGCGAAGCTCGGCATTCCCGCCATCGCCATCTTCCCCGCCACACCGGTTGAGGCAAAGGACGCCGAGGGAACGGAGGCGCTGAACCCGAACAACCTGATCTGCCGGGCCGCGCGCGAGCTGAAGCGCGCTTTCCCGGAGGTGGGGCTGGTCGGCGACGTCGCCCTCGACCCCTATACCGACCATGGTCATGATGGCGTCATCCGCGAAACACGGACGGGCGACTACGTCCACAACGACGACAGCGTCGCCATCCTGGTCCGTCAGGCGCTGAATCAGGCCGAGGCCGGCATCGATGTGATCGCGCCATCCGACATGATGGACGGGCGCATCGGCGCGATCCGCAGCGCGCTCGACGCGCAGGGCTTCATCGACACGCGGATCATGTCCTACGCGGCGAAATATGCCTCGGCCTTCTATGGGCCGTTCCGCGATGCGCTCGGTTCAGGCAAGGCGCTGCGCGGCGACAAGAAGACCTATCAGATGGACCCGGCCAATTCCGACGAGGCGCTGCGCGAAGTGGCGCTCGACCTCGCCGAGGGTGCCGACATGGTCATGGTCAAGCCGGGCATGCCGTATCTCGACATCGTCCGCCGCGTGAAGGATCGCTTCGCGGTGCCCACTTTCGCCTACCAGGTGTCGGGCGAATACGCGATGATCATGGCCGCGGTGCAGAATGGCTGGATCGAGCATGAGCGCGCGGTGATGGAGAGCCTGATGGGATTCAAGCGCGCCGGGGCGAACGGCGTGCTGACCTATTTCGCGGTCGAGGCCGCCGAACGGCTCCGCCATGGCTGAAGCGCGCCTGCCGCCTGCCGAGGAACTCCGGCGGCCATGGCATGGCGCATCGGACCGCGTCGAGGATCCCGGCGTCGTCGCCATCCGCCTGCACCGGGCGGAAGTGGAGGCGCTGATGGTCTATCGCCGGACCGCGCCGGGGTCGGAGGAACAGGCACGCGCCTGGCGGCGCGTCGCGACACTGCGTGAAAAGCGCGTGGCGCTGATGGCGGCCGCGAATGCCGCGCGGCTGCCGCCGCTGCCGGCTGCGCCGGTCGGCGCCTTGTCAGCCTGGCAGAAGCTGCGCCGGCGGTTTGGGCTCGGCCGCGGCTGACCGTCGCGGCGCACCGCGCCGGGTAGACGTCCCGATAGCACCGCGCGAACCTCCCACACGGGAGGAACCACCACATGGCTTCAGACTGGCTTGGACTGTCGGAACGCGTCGCGATCGTGACCGGTGCGGCAGGCGGCATCGGCGGAGCGATTGCAGCTGAGCTCGCAGCCGCCGGTGCCGCGGTCGCCCTGCTCGACCGCGACGCAGATGCCGCGGCGAAGGCCGCCGAGACGCTACGCGGCGCCGGCGCCAAGGCCTTCGCCACCGGCTGCGACACGACGGATGAAGCAAGCGTAGCGTCAGCCTTCGCGGCGACGCGCGCGGCGCTCGGCCCTGCCACGATCCTGGTCAACAATGCCGGCATTCTGCGGCCTGGGCCGCTCGCCGAGATCCCGCTCGCGGCGTGGAACGCGCTGATGGCGGTGAACCTGACAGGCTATCTGCTCTGCGCGCAGGCGGCGCGGCCGCAGATGCTGGAAGCCGGTGGCGGCGCACTCGTGCACATCGCCTCCATCGCCGCATCCAACCCGCAGCCGCGCAGCGGTGCCTACAGCCCATCCAAGGCTGGCGTCGCGATGCTGTCGCGGCAACTGGCACTGGAATGGGGGCCGGATGGCATCCGCAGCAACGTCGTCAGCCCGGGCCTGATCCGCACCCCGCTGTCGGAATCCTTCTACCAGGCGCCCGGCATCCTGGAGCGGCGCTCGGCCATGGTGCCCGGGCGGCGCGTCGGCACGCCGCAGGACATCGCCGACGCCGTGACCTATCTCGTCAGCCCGCGCGCCGCTTACGTGAACGGCGCCGAACTGCTGGTCGATGGCGGCCTCGATCAGGTGGTACTGGAGCTGACGCCGCGACCTGGCTACTGAGCCAGGAATTCCGCCACCAGCGCGACCTGCCCGGCATCCATCAGGGCCGGCGCATGGCCCGCGCCGGCGATCTCGGCGAGGCGCACATGCGCAGCTTCCGCCATGGCGGCGGCGGTCTCGGGGAGCAACAGGTCGCTCTCCGCGCCGCGGATCAGCAGCACGGGCTGGCGCACCAACTGCCACAGCCCCTGCATCTCCACGGCCTGGGGTTCCTGCTCGCAGATCGGATCGGCGATGGCGGGGTCGTAGTGCAGCATGACCCCGCCCTCGACCGTGCGGACCGAAGTCTCGGCCAGGTGCCGCCACTGGGTGTCGGTCAACGCGCCGAACGGCGCATGGACGCGGCGCAGATGGGCCTCCAGCGTCGCGACGTCTGGGAAAACCTCGGGCGGCAGGGCCATGTACTCGCCGATGCGAGCTATGGCTTCCTGCGGGATGTAGGCGCCGACATCGTTCAGCACCAGGCGCCGGATCGGGCTGCCCCGTGTCGCCGCGATCGCCATGCCGCAGATGCCGCCGAGCGACGTGCCCACCCAGTCCACCGGGCCATCCAGCCGCGCCAGAAGGTGCGACAGCGCCGTGACATAGGTGGGCGGCTGATACAGCGCGGGCACGGGCAGCCAATCGGAGGCTCCCCGCCCGGGCAGGTCCGGGCAGATGACGCGTCGGCCGGCATCGGCGAGCGCCCGCGCCAGCGCATCGAAATCGCGCCCGGATCGCGTCAGGCCATGCACGCAGATTACCGGCGTGCCGTCCTCCGAGCCCCATTCCCACCAGCGCATGGTGAAGAAGCCGGCAGGCGAGAGCCAACGAACCGCGCCGTCGCGCATGACCCCAACCCCCTTCCCGCCGGCTGCGCCGGCTACAGGATGCCCTTGACGCGCAGCGTCTCGATCTCGGCCGCGCTCATGCCGAGGATACCCGACAGCACCGCCTCGGTGTGCTCGCCCAGCACGGGCGGGGCCGAACGATAGCTCGGCGGCGTCGCGCTGAGCTTCACCGGGTTGGCGATGACCTTCACCGTCGCGCCGCTGCCGTGCTGCATCTCGAGCGTCATGTCGCGCGCCTGGACATGCGGGTCGGCGAAGACGTCCTTCAGCGTGTTGATCGGGCCGCAGCCGATCTTCTGCGCTTCCAGCGCCTCGACCCATTCGGTCGTGGTGCGGGACTTCATCACCGGCGTCAGCGTCTGCGTCACCAGGTCGCGGTTGGCGACGCGCTTCGGATTGGTGGCGAAGCGTTCGTCGGTCAGCAGATGCGCCTGGCCGAAGGCCTTGCAGAAGCGTTCGAAGGTGGGGTCGTTGCCGACCGCGAGGATGATGTAGCCGTCCTTGGTCGGGAATTCCTGGTACGGGCTGATATTGGGGTGCTGGTTGCCCAGGCGCGGCGGGTTCTCGCCGGTGGAGAGATAGTTCATGCCTTGGTTCGCCAGCCACGCCACATGGGTGTCGAGCATGCCGATGTCGATCTGCTGCCCCTGCCCCGTCGCGGTCCGGTGGTTCAGCGCGGCCAGGATGCCGATGCAGCCATAAAGCCCAGCGAACAGGTCCGCGACCGGGATGCCGACCTTCTGCGGGCTGCCGTTCGGCTCGCCGGTCAGGGACATCACGCCGCCCATCGCCTGGATCAGCGCGTCATAGCCCGGACGCGGGGCATAGGGGCCGGTCTGCCCGAAGCCGGTGATGGAGCAGTAGATCAGCCGCGGATACTTGTCCTTCAGCTGATCCCAGCCCAGGCCATACTTCGCCAGCGCGCCGACCTTGAAGTTCTCCACCAGGATGTCGCAGCCCTCGAGCAGGCGATGCAGGATCGCCTGCGCCTCCGGCTTCGCCATGTCCAGCGTGACCGACTTCTTGTTGCGGTTCACCCCGAGGAAATAGGCGCTCTCCTTGGTTTCGGGCCAGAAGGGGGGCGCGAAGCCGCGGGTGTCGTCACCGGCTTCGGGGCGCTCGATCTTGATGACCTCGGCGCCGAGGTCGCCCAGCATCTGGGTGCAGGTCGGTCCTGCCAGGACGCGGGTGAGGTCGAGGACGCGAAGACCCGAAAGCGGGCCCGGGGCGGCGGTGGTCATGCGGAATTCCCTCGTCAGTCCTGTCGCTTATAGGCGGCGAGGCGAGCGCGGCAAGCCATCGTGCACCAGCGCTTGGCCTTCGTCCCGCGGCACGCTTTGATAGGTGCAAAGCAATGATCCGGGGGAAATGCCGCCATGACGATCGCCCGCCGCAGCGTGATCGCGGGAATTGGTTTCGCGCCTTTTTCGGCCATGGCCCAGGGCCGCGCCGTTTCGCTGGTGGTGCCCTTCGCACCCGGCGGGTCCACCGACCTCGGCGCACGGCTGATTGCGCCACGCTTCGCCGCCCATCTCGGCCAGCCGGTCGTGGTGGAGAACCGGCCCGGCGCGGGCGGCGCCACGGCATCCGAACAGGTCAAGCGCGCAGCCCCTGACGGACAGACACTGCTGCTCGCGGTAGCCGCGACACATGGCGTCAACCCGGCCGTGTTCCGCGACCTGCCCTATGACCCCGAACGCGACTTCGCCGCGGTGGCGCTGCTCGGCGTGACAGGCTTTGTGCTGGTGGTAAGGACGGAATCCGGCATCACCGACCTCGCAGGGCTGCTCGCGCGATTGCGGGCCGAACCCGGCCGGCACAATTTCGGCTCGGCCGGTGTGGGCTCCATGCCGCATCTCGCGGGCGAATGGTTCCGCAGCGGGTATGGGCTGCAGGTCGAGCATGTGCCCTATCGCGGTGGCGGGCCGGCGCTGCAGGCACTGCTGTCGGGCGAGATCACCTTCATGATCGAATCCGTCCCCACCGTTGCCGGCGCCATGGCCGATGGTCGGCTCAGGGCGCTGGCGCGCGCGAGCCGCCGTGCCGAGGGGCCGCTCGCCGGCCTGCCGGCCATCGCGGATCACGGCATCGCCGGCTTCGATGCGGAAACCTGGATCCTGGCCGCCGCACCGGCCGGCACACCGGCTCCCGTACTCGCTCGGCTCAACGCCGCCTTCAACGCCGCCCTGGCCGACCCCGACCTCGCCCAACGGCTGCGTGGGATCGGTACCGAACCGGTAACCGACAGCACGCCCGCAACGGCTGCGCGCCATGTCCACGACGAGGTCGCACGGTGGCGCCGCGTCGCAGCCGCCGCCGATGTGAGGATCGAACGATGAAACGAGTTGCGCGACCGCTGATACTGCTGGCCGCCCTGCTGGTGCTCAGCGGCTGTTGTGGCCGTGGCCTTTGGTACTCGAGCCCGTCACGATCCTGCGCGCTGGACCTGCCGGGCCCGGAGACATTGCCAGCCTAGCCTTGCCCCAAAGCGCCCCCCGGCGCATGGTCCGGCGCCATCACAGACCCCGCGAACCACTCCGGGAGGATCACCATGCTCGACCGTCCGCACCCCACCCCCGCCGCCCCGTCCGCCGATCCTTTCGCGCTCGCCAAGGCGCTGTCAGGTGTCCATTTCATCGGCGGCGCCTATGTGCCGGCGCGTTCGGGCAAGACATTCGCCGTGGTGAACCCGGCGACCGGTGCAGAAGTCGCCCGCGCGGCCGAAGGCGACGCCGCGGATGTCGATGCCGCTGTCCAGAACGCGGCCAAGGCGCAGAACGAATGGGCCAAGGTCCCGGCCCGCAAGCGCGGCGCGCTGGTGCATCAATGCGCCCAGCTGCTCAAGGAACATGTCGATGAGCTCGGCCGGCTGATCGCGCTGGAAACCGGCAAGGCCCTGCGCACCGAATCCCGCGTCGAGGCCGGCGTCGTCGCCGATGTCTTCGAGTTCTTCGGCGGATTGGGTTCCGAACTGAAGGGTGAGAGCGTGCCCTTCGACCCGAAGGTGCTGTCGGTGACGGTGCGCGAGCCGCTTGGCGTGGTCGGCGCGATCATTCCGTGGAACGTGCCCATGCTGCTGATGGCGCTGAAGGTCGCGCCGGCGCTCGTGGCCGGCAATGCGGTCGTGGTGAAGTCGGCGGAAGAAGCCCCGCTCGCCGTGCTGCGCATTTGCGAGATCATGAACCGCGTCCTGCCGCCTGGCGTGTTCAACATGGTCTCGGGCTTCGGCCCGGAATGCGGCGCGCCGCTGGTCGAGCACAAGCTGGTCCGCAAGGTGACCTTCACGGGTTCGGTCGAAACCGGGAAGATCGTTGCGCGTGCCGCGGCTGAGAAATTGATCCCGGTTACGCTCGAACTCGGCGGCAAGTCGCCGATGATCGTCTTCGCCGATTGCGACTTCGACAAGACGGTGTCCGGCGCGCTGACCTCCATGCGCTTCACGCGCCAGGGCCAGTCCTGCACGGCGGCGTCGCGCATCTATGTCGAGCGCCCGATCTTCGACCGCTTCGTGAAGGCGATGACCGATGCGGTGAACGGGATGGTGATGGGCGATCCGCTCGACGAGAAGACCGACATCGGCACCATCGTCAGCGAAGGTCAGCTCGAGAAGGTGAAGGGCTTCATCGCCGAAGGCACGGCGACGCCGGGCGCGACCGCGCATGTGTGTTCCGCCATGCCGAAGGATCCGGCGCTGAAAAAGGGGCTGTTCATCCAGCCCGTCATCTTCACCGGCCTGACCAAGGACAGCCGCCTGGTGAAGGAGGAGATCTTCGGGCCCGTCACCGTGATCCAGGCCTTTGACAGCCCCGAAGCCGTGCTCGCCGAGGCGAATGATTCCGACTACGGCCTCGCCGCCTCGCTGTGGACGAACAACCTCAAGGTCGGGCTCGATCTCGCGCATCGGCTGGAAGCGGGCCTGGTGCAGATCAACCAGAACCTCGTGGTTCAGGCGAACCTGTCCTATGGCGGGGTGAAGTCCTCGGGTCTCGGCAAGGAAGCCTCGCTGGAAGCGATGCTCGAGCACTTCACGCACAAGAAGACCATCATGGTGAACATGGCGTGACGCCGATGCGTCGGCTCGCGGTCCTGGCGTTGCTGCTGGCCGGCTGTGCGGCGGAACCACCGCCGCCGGCCGCCGAGCCACCGCCGCCCCCACCCCCGGTGGGCTGGCGCCCGATCTCCACGCTCAGCACCGATGGCACCATCACCGGCGGCTATGTGCAGGATCGCGGCCTGGTCACCACCGGTGCGGTGCGTCGCGCCTGGATCCTGCTGAACCTGCGCGAGCCGATTCCAATTCCGGAAACCGGCGGCCGGGCGCAGTCGGTGCGCTTCGTCGGCGAGTACCGTTGTGCGCAGCGGCAATGGCGGCCACTCGAAGGTGCGTGGTTCGCCAAGCCGAACGCGCAGGATCCGGTGCATGCGGAACGCCGCCGCGGCGGCTTCCAGGCGGCTCCGGCCGGGACGCTCGACGGTGCCTTCCTGGACGCGGCCTGCGGGCTGTAGCCGCCGGCCGGGGACGTAGCCCCGGCCTGTCAGTCGTATTCCCCGAACAGCCGGAAGCGCAGCGCGCGGACGGTCTGCGCATCCGCCCCCAGCGCCACGGCGCGGCGATAGGCCTCGAGCGCTGGTTTCACTCGCTTGCGCAGGCGCTCCGCATCGGACAGGCCAACCCAGCCGGCGGGCAGGTCCGGCGCCGCTGCGGTGACGCGCTCGAACAATGCCGCGCCTTCATCATAGCGGCCGTCATCCAACAGTAGCTGGCCGAGGCGTGCCTCGGTTTCGACATGCCCGGGCGCGGCGGCGACCGCCGACAGCAACAGTTGCAGCGCCTCCCGCCGCCGGCCCTGGCGCAGCCAGGCGTCGGCCATGGCCAGGCTCACCGCCGGCGATCCGGCGTCCTCCTCGATGGCTTCGGCAAGGGCGTCGCGCGCGGCCTCCGCCTCCCCTCGCCCAAGCAGCAATTGACCGAGGAGGGCGCGCAGTTCCCGCGCCTCGGGCTGCGCCACCAGGCCGGTCCGCGCGACCTCCTCGGCCTCGGCCAATCGGCCCGCGGCCTCCAGCGCCTCGGCATGGCCGACCCAGGCCTGTCGCGGCGGATCGGCCATCGCGGTTGCGCGGGCGAAGGTCTCGGCCGCGCCATCGTAGTCCTTGTCGTCCAGCAGCATGCGCCCGAGCCGCAGGGCCACATGCACGCTGCCGCCGGGGCCGTCGAGCACGGATCGCGCGTGGCCGATCGCATCGCGGTTGCGGTGCTGCCGGCGCAATGCATCGATGAGGATGAGATGACCGCCATCGGTCGCCGGGGCGAGTTCGACCGCGCGGCGAGCTTCGCGCTCCGCTGCAACGCCGTCGTCCAACGCCAGCAGGAATGCCGCATGCCGCGTCGCGATCAGCGCATCCTGCGGATGCAGCACGGCCGCCCGAGCGGTTACATCGCGTCCGTCGGCATGCCGGCGCAGGACCATCAGCGCATCGGCCAGGCCATGCCAAGCCTGTAGCTCCTCCGGTGCCGCCCGTGTCAGTTCCTCGAAGCAGGCGACGGCGGCTTCCTCCCTCCCCGCGCCGAGCAGGATCCGCCCGCGCCGCTGCGCCAGGACCGTCGCACGCGGGTGCAGGCGTTGCCCGGCAGCGGCCGCATGGAGCGCGCTATCAACCCGGCCGGAGTGCCACAGCCGGTCGATCGCTCGCAGCCACTCCGCCTCCGGCGCCGCTCCGGTGGCGAGGAGGTCGATCAGCACCGCAAGGTGGATGCCGGCCGACCCATCCGGTGACGCCGGCTCCATCGCCGCGAGGCCGAGTCGGCTCGCACGATGGCCGGGCAGCTCCCGCAGTGCACGCAGGAAGGCGGCCTCCGCATCCGCCTCCCGCCTCGCCCAAAGATAGATCTCGCCAAGCAGGGCCAGAGCATCGGCATCGCGCGGCATCGCGGCCACCGCGGCCTCCGCCGCCGCCAGCGCCTCGTCGGTGCGGCCCAGGTGACGCAGCACCCGCACCAGGGCAAGGTGCAGCCTGTCATCGCGCAGCCCGGCGCGCATCGCCTCAAACAGGGCGGCTGCGGCATCCTCGTGGCGGCCAAGCAGTTGCAGGCATTGGATCAGATGCAGACGTGGCGCGACAGAGCCGGGTTCGGCTTCGATCCATTGCCGCGTGACCGCCGCCTCGGCCTCATGCTTGCGCTGCACGCGCAAGGCGCGCGCCTGGATCGCCAGGCGACGGCCCTCGTTGGCCACTACGGGCGCAGCCGCCACGGGCCGCCGCAAGGCGGCCGCGCACGTGCCGTGGCCGCGCGCCTCGAGCGCGTTGGCCAAGGCGGCGCGCAGGGTCGCCGAGGCGCGGCGCGCCTCACGCAGGATCGAAACGGCCCTTGCCCCGTCGCCCTCAAGCGCCACGGTCAGCAGCATGCCAAGCCGCCCCGTCTCCACGAGCATCGTCGCCAATCCCTGCCCGCCGCGCGGGACCGGCACGGCGCGCAGACGATGCATCGCGGCCAGGCGCCGCGCCTGGGCAGTATCCCGCTCCACCAGAGGATCGAAGGCGATGATCGGCAACAGGCTGAGATCGGCCGGCCGGACCGCCATGCCGGCATTGCGCCGTGGATCGAACACGCGCTGCGCACGTGGATCATCGGGCATGTCGGCAGGATCGATCGAATAGGCCGCGGACAGCGCGAGCGTCGCTTCGGCAACGAGGGCGCGGCCGAATTTCAAGGCCGCATAGCCGCCCATGCCGAGCCCGTAGGTAATGCGCGGGCCGGGTGGCATGGCCTGCAATGCCAGCGGCAGCAGCGTCGCCATCTCGTCGGCGGGGTACCAGCTCGGCTGGTGGGCCGCAAAAGCGACGGTGCTCCAGCCCGACCGCGCCGCCTGGCCGTACGCCCACCAATCGGCAGGCCCCGCCGGTTTGCCGCTCGGTGGCGTGAACACCACCAGGGTGCCCGGTCCCTGCCCCGGCCAGTGCCAGAGCCGGATGCTCGCGGTTTCCCCCAGCAGCCGTGGCGCAGGGCGCACGGCGGAGGGCTGCGGCGCCGGCGCAGCCGCGATGATGGGCCGTTGCTGGGGCCGGGCGAGCCGCGCCGCAGCGGCGGCCTCCCGCAAGGCATCACGCAGGCGATCATCGGCGAGGCCGGCCGCGATGGATTGCCGTGCGATGTCCTCCGCCTCGGCAGGGCGACCCAGCGCCATCAGGCGCTCGACCAGGCGCAGGCGCGGCTCGAAATCCCCTGGTGTCGCCGCCAGCCACTCGCGCAGGGCGGCGATCTCCCGCACCTCGTCGCCGATCCGGGCGAAGGCGCGCGCACGGGCCTCGATGGCACGGCCGTCATTGACCGAGCGCCGTTCGGCCTGCCGCTGCGCCAGCGCCGCCCAGCGCGGGTGGCCGTGGGCCTCCAGCAGCGCCGAGGCGGCGAGCAGCACGGTCGGTGCTTCGCGTCGCGCCGCGCGAATGCCGGCGACGGCATCGTCGTGGTGGCCGGCGAGCAATGCCTCGGCCACCGGGACCAACCGTCCCGTCTCGGAGAAGATCGCCGGCGTCGCGTGCCCGGCAAGCCGCAGCTTCACCGCCCGGATCCCCGGAAGCCGGGCAATAGCGCGTGCATGGCGGTCGTCGGATTGGGCTTCAGGATCCCACAGCAGCAACGCGCCATCGGGATAGTCACCGGGCGTGATCCGCATGTCCCTGTGGCGAAGCGGATCGAAGTAGGTCATCCCCCGCTCGCCGGTCGTCCCATCCGCCGGGTCGATCGAGTATTGCGCCGATAGCGCCAGCACCCCGCGTGAGCCGAGGGCCGAGCCGTATTTGAGCGCGGCATACCCGCCCATGCTGAAGCCATAGGTCACGATGGCCGGTTTGGCGGCCGCCCGGATGACGGGCAGCAATTCGGCCATGATGTCGCGCGGATACCAATCATAGGCCGTGGCCGCGACGCCAATGACATCGATCCCCTCGCGGCGGCCCAGGCCCACGCCCCACCACCGGTCGCCCACGAGATGAGCCTGCCGCGGCCCGAAGGTGACCAACGTCCAGTCGGTGCGTCCCGGCCGATGGAAGACTCGGGTACCACCGGCTTCGTGCAGCAGATGGGAGCGGGGCGGCATCGTCATGCCCTTGGGGTTAGAGCAGATCACGATCGGTTGGAATCACCCAGGGCCACGGAAGGACCCCGGTCCGGGAGAGGCAGCCCGGGCTTCCGTTCCGCGCCATGCGCACCCATTGTGACGCCATGTCCTTGATTCTGCGTTGGGCAGGCCGCGCGGCAGCGGCCCTCATCCTCCTTGCCGTCACGGGAACCATTCTGCTCCTCGGCGCGGTCTGGTGGACGCTGCCGGCGCGCGATGGGCGGCTCGTGTTGCCCGGCCTGTCGGCCACCGTCGATGTCGCCTTTGACGGGCACGGTATCCCGCATGTCACCGCGGCCTCCGACTCGGATGCCTGGACCGCGCTGGGCTGGCTGCATGCGAGAGATCGCATGTTCCAGATGGACTCGATGCGCCGCGGCGCCGCCGGGCGCCTGGCGGAGATCACCGGGGCGCCGGCGGTACGACTTGACCGGTACATGCGCATGCTTGGCCTGGTGCCGCGGGCCGAGGCCGATCTCGCCGCCCTGCCGCCCGAGGCACGACGCAGCCTCGAAGCCTATGCGGCCGGGGTGAACGCCTGGATCGCCGTGCGCGGGCGCTTCGCCGGGCCGGAATTCGTCCTGCTCGGCGCCCCGGAGCCTTGGCGGCCGGTGGACAGCCTGCTCTGGGGCAAGGTGATGGGTCTCTGGCTGTCGGGGAACTGGCGCACCGAGCTCGACCGTGCGCGCCTCGCGGCGATCCTGCCGCCGGATCGGCTGGAGGACCTCTGGCCGATCGATGCATCGCCCGGCCGACCGGATGAACCCTCCCGGCCGCGCGGAACCGCGGCGCATTCGGCGATGCCGGACGAACAGGCTACGGCATCGCGGCTGGACGGGCTTGAGGGCCTGGTCGCGCAATTGCCGACCTTCCCGCTCGATGCGCCGCTGCCGGCCATGGCCTCCAACGCCTGGACCGTCACCGGACCGCGGACGGCGCGCGGCGCACCGTTGCTGGCAAGCGACCCGCATCTTGGCTACACCGCGCCGATCCTGTGGTACCTGGCGCGCATCGAACTGCCAGGCGGGCATGTGCTGGCCGGCGCGACGGCCCCCGGCGTTCCCGGCATCGTGATCGGGCGGAACGAGCGCCTGGCCTGGGGTTTCACCACCACCCATTCCGACACGCAGGACATCTTCATCGAGCGTCTGGCGGGCCCCGCCGCCTACCAGACCCCGGACGGCCCCCGCGCTTTTTCGACGCGTGAGGAAGTGATTCGCGTCCGCTGGGGCGATCCCGTCCCGGTGACGGTGCGAGAGACGCGGCATGGCCCGGTGATCTCGGATCTCGACGCGCCCCAGGGGCGCCCGGACGGCACGGTTCTCGCGCTTGCCATGGCGAGCCTCGCACCGGGCGACACCGCCGCGGCGGGGCTGCTGGCATTGAATGCCGCCCGGAGCATCGAGGCGGCGCGCGACGCTGCGCGGCTGATCAGCAGCCCCGCGCAGAACCTGATGGTCGCCGATGCCGGAGGGGGCATTGCCATGTACCTCACAGGCCGGGTGCCGCTGCGCCGGTCGGGAGATGGCAGCCGGCCGGTGCCGGGTTGGGACGGGCGGGCCGATTGGGATGGCTTCCTACCCTTCACTGCCCTGCCCCACGTCGAGAACCCGACGAGCAACCTCCTCGCCAACGCCAATAACCGCATCGTTCCGCCGGGCCATCCCGCCTTCCTCGGCCGCGACTGGTTTGGCGATTGGCGCTTCCGCCGCATCGGGGCGATGCTCGAGGCACGGCCGCGGCTGGAGCCCTCCGACTTCTCGGCCATGCAGGGCGACACGGTATCGTTGTTCGCGCGTGAGGTGCTGCCGGCCATCCTGGCGGCCCCGCGGCCGGATGGCGCCGGCGGGGCGGCCTACGACCTGCTTGCCGCCTGGGACGGATCAATGGAGGGTCAGCGGCCGCAGCCGCTGATCTTCCATGCGACCCTTGGCCGGTTTGCCCGAGACATCCTGGCGCGCGCCGGCGTGCAGGATGATGCCTGGCGTGCGAGCCCGGAGTTCCTACATCGGTTGCTGACGGTGCCGGAACGCGGCCAGGCCTGGTGTGGCGCGCCTGGCTGCGGACCGCTGCTGTCGGCAGCCTTGGGGCGGGCGGTCGCCGACCTTGCGCCGATCCATGGGGCCGATCCTTCCGCATGGCGCTGGGCCGCCGCACACCAGGCCCGGTTCGAGCACCCGCTGTTCCGCTTCATCCCCGGCATCGACAGCCTCACCCGCCTCGTGACCCCGTCGGCCGGGGATGGCGAGACGGTCAACCGGGCGGGGCTGCGCGCCGAAGCGGACGGCAAGTTCGGCAATATCCACGGTGCCGGGTTCCGCGGCGTCTTCGACCTGTCGGACCCGGCGGGAGCGTGGGTGGTGATCGCGACCGGCCAGTCGGGCCATCCGATGAGCCGCCACTGGTCGGACCTGCTGCAGGCCTGGCGCGACGGTGCGTTGCTGCGGCTGGGTCCGATCCAGGGGGAACCGGCAGGTCGCCTGCGCTTGCTGCCATGATCCCGGGCAGTGGTTGATTCCGGGCCCCGGGACGCCGACACTAGCATGCGGATATCGGAGGGCACCGCGGGCGCGGCGGCCTTCATCACGGACCGCCGGCCTTCATCCCCGGCGGCCTGCGCTTCAACACCTTTCGCCGCGGCACGCGGCGAGCTTCGCGGGCAGGACACCAGGGACCCACCGATGCTGCAGCGTTCCGCCCGCCGACCGCAGTTCTTCTACACGACCGCACCGCTTCCCTGCCCCTACCTGGTCGGCCGGACCGAGCGGAAGGTAGTGACGGAACTCTCGGGCACGGATGCCGAGGCGCTGCACGACAGGCTGTCGCGCGCGGGCTTCCGGCGCAGCCACAACATCGCCTACTCGCCGGTCTGCCCGGGCTGCCAGGCCTGCATTCCCATCCGCATCGACGCCCGCGCCTTCGAACCCGATCGGACGCAGCGACGCGTCGCCCGCGACAATGCCGGCATCGTCTCCGCCGAGATGCCCCCGCGTGCGAGCGCCGAACAGTTCGCGCTGTTCAACCGATACCAGAAGGCGCGGCACGCCGATGGCGACATGGCCGCGATGGGCTTCTACGACTACCGCGCGATGGTCGAGGACACGCCGATCAGTAGTAGCATCGTCGAGTTGCGCGACGGCACCGACCGGTTGCTCGGCGCCTGCCTGACCGACCGGCTCTCCGACGGGCTGTCGGCCGTCTACTCCTTCTACGATCCGGGCGAGGAGAAGCGCTCGATCGGCACCTACATCGTGCTTTGGCTGGTGCAGCGCGCGCGCGAATTGCGCCTGCCCTACGTCTACCTCGGCTATTGGGTGCCTGAGAGCCGGAAGATGGCCTACAAGGCCCGCTTCCGCCCGAGCGAGGTGCTGATGGGTGGAAGCTGGCGGGTGTTGACCGAGGAAGCCGCCCCATCGCCGGTCGGCGCCGCGATGACGACCAGCGTCGAGGCTTGAGCCGCCGGCCGGCGCCCCTTCCGGCGCCTGCCACGAAACCTTGTGTCAACTCCATCACTGCCGGATTGCCCGCACGGAAGTAGTGGCTTCGTCCCGGGGCCTTTGGCATGGGAACGCCCGCCACACGCCGGCGCCTTGTTCTCCGATTGTTGGATTTCTTTACATCCGGCGGTTTCATCAGCGCCATTGGGTTTCAATTATTTGATATATCAACAGAAAATGTAACGGCATGCGAATTGCTGCAGGGGCATGGGGCCGGATTGAGCTCACCGCCGGCCGTACAGAAGGGAACCTCCAGATGCGCGCTGGCAGACAAGGCTTTACGCTCCCGGCACTCCTCTTCGCGGCCATGGGGATCGCAGGCGCGCAGGCCGCGCCGACCACATTTTCCGGGATTGACGCGAACGGCAACGGCGCGGTTCCACTGGCCTCCACCCCCAATGCCGACGCCGCCCGCAACGCCTTCTTCTCGAACCTGTCCGGTGTCGGCACGGAGACCTTCGAAGCGCGTTCCGGTGGTGCTCCACTCGCCATCAACTTCGGCGCCGCCGGCACGGCGACCGTTACCGGCCCTGGTGGCGTTTCCATCGTCACGCCGGGCACGACGAACGGATTCGGCCGATACAGCGTGCCGTCCGCCACGTCATCCAGGTTCTGGGAGGCCCAGGCCGGCACCGGCGGCATCAAAGTCACCTTCAGCGCGCCGATCGCCGCCTTCGGCTTCTACGGCATCGATATCGGCGACTTCGCCGGCACTGTTGCCCTGCAACTGACGGATACGGGCGGCAATCTCTCCACGTTGAACATTCCCGCCGCGGCAGCAAACAGCGCGGACGGCTCCGTCCTGTACTTCGGCTTCTTTGACACGGCCGTTCAGTACACGAGCGTGGCCTTCCTCACGACCGGCGGCACCGGCGACGTCTTCGCCTTCGACAATTTCAGCATCGGCTCGATTGAGCAGGTGGTGCCGGTGCCGGAGCCCATGTCGCTCGCACTCTTCGGCCTCGGCTTGGCCGGCCTCGGCATGATCCGTAGGCGCGCATAGGAACGGATCGCGAGAGCCGCGCGGCTCTGCCCTTCGAAGGCGGCCGGCGGCATCGCGCCTGTGTGACGCCACGATACCCATTGGGCTTTTGGCAGCGCCAATGGGTATCGGATGGCGGACGAAATGCTCCCCCAGCCGTCCTCTACGCGGCCTTGCGCACCATCTCCGCCGCGCGTTCGGCCAGCATCAGCACCGCCGGGTGAATGTTGGACGACGGCACCAGCGGGAAGACCGACGCATCCACCACCCGCAAGCCGGACACGCCACGCACCCGCAGTTCCGGGTCCACCACCGACCGGTCATCCGAGCCCATCCGGTTGGTGCCGCAAGGGTGGTAGACGGTCGCGCCATTGGCGCGGATGTAGTCCAGCACCTGGTCGTCCGTCTGCGTGCCGGCACCTGGGAATTCTTCGCTTTCGATCAGGCCGGCGAAGGGCTTGGTCTCGGCGATGCGCCGGCCCAGCCTGTGGCTTTCCAGCATGATGCGGATGTCGGAGGGCGCGGAGAGGTAGTTCGCACGGATCACCGGCTTGATGTCCGCGCTCGGTGCGCGAAGGGTCAGTTCACCGCGGCTGTCCGGCCGGCAGACACAGTAGTTGAAGGTGAAGCCGGGATACTTCGCGAGCGAACTTGCCCCGCGCGACTGGTCGCCCAGGCTGAAGTTGACGAATTGGAACTGCACCTCGGGCTCCTCCGACCCCGGCAGGACGCGCGCGAACAGGCTGGCTTCCGAGGCGCCGACCGCCATCTGATTCTTCCGCCGCAGGAACCAGCCGAGGCCAAGGCCCGCCGCGCGCATCGGGTTCGCCATGATCTCGTTCAGCGTACCGCAAGGCTTGGTACGGAAGGCGTAGCGGACCATGAAGTGGTCCTGCAGGTTCTTGCCGACCTCCGGCGCATGCGCCGTGACGGGGATGCCCATCGCCTGCAGCGCCGCGCCATCTCCAACGCCTGACAGCATCAGCAGCTTCGGGCTTTCTATCGCGCCGGCGCAAACGATGACCTCCCGCCGCGCCAGCCAGGTTTCCTCACCTTGCGGTCCGCGCACCACAACGCCGATGGCGCGCCCGTCACGGAACAGGATGCGCTGGCCGACCCGTTCGGTTTCCACACGCAGGTTCGGCCGATGCAATGCGGGCTTCAGGTAAGCGGTGGCCGGCGACCAGCGCCAGCCGCGATGGACGTTGAGCTGGTTCGGCGCGACGCCCTCGAACCACGCCGCGTTGTTGTCTGGGTTGCGTTCAAAGCCAAGCTGCGTGCAGGCCTGGACGAAGGCGCGGCAGCCTTCGGAGGGTTCCGGCACCTCGCCCACCTGCACCGGGCCATCCTTGCCGCGGAATTCGCTGTCCGGGCCGGCGAAGGTCTCCAGCTTGCGGAAGGCCGGCAGGCAGTCGTCATAGGACCAGCCGCGCGCACCGGATTGCGACCAGCGATCGTAGTCGCGCGGCGATCCGCGCAGGAAGACCAGCCCATTGACGCTGCCGGACCCGCCGATGACCCGCCCGCGCGGCCAGTAGAGGCTGCGGCCGCCGAGTTCGGGTTCGGCCTCGGTCTGGTAGTTCCAGTCGAATTTCCGCGTCACGTAGAGCCGCGCGAAGCCCATCGGGATGTGGATCCAGGGATTGCGGTCCCAGGGGCCGGCCTCGAGCAAGGCAACCTGCGATGCCGGGTCCTCCGACAGGCGCCCGGCCATGACGCAGCCGGCAGAACCACCGCCGAGGATGACGTAGTCGGCTTCCCTGTTGATCAACGCGTAGCCCCCCTTGGGTCTATTCGAGAACGATGTTGGCGCTGCGGGCGAGGCCGCGGAAGGTCTCGAGTTCCCGCACCATGAAGGCCGCAAAGGCTTCCGGCGTCGTCTGCGCGGGCATCTCCAGGAACTGGCGTCGATAGGCCTCGGCCGTGTCCGGCAGGGCGAGGAAGGCCGCGGTCTCGGCAGCCAGCCGTGCGACGACCGGCGCGGGCGTGCCGGCCGGCGCGGCGAGCCCGTGCCACGAGGCAAGCTCGGCGCCCGGATAGGTCTCATTCAGAGCGGGCACGTCCGGGAAGCCGGGCATGCGCGTCGCCATGGTGGTGGCGAGCGCGCGCAGCCGCCCTTCCTGGATCACCTGCGAGGTCGTGGCAGCGACGTCGAGCGTCGTCTCGACCGTGCCGGCGAGGATCGCCTGCAGCATCGGCCCGCCGCCGGTGAAGGGCACATGCGTCAGTTGGATTCCCGCCTTCTGCTGGAACAGCTCCATGCCGAGATGCAGCGAGGATCCGACGCCGGAGGAGCCGTAGTTGATCGTCCCCGGCCGCGCCTTCGCCGCTGCGACGAGGTCGGCAACGGTCCATACATCCGGCAGTTTCTGCGGATTGACCAGCAGCAGCGCCGGCGTGACGGCGAGGTTGGAGACCGGAGCGAAGTCGCGGATCGGGTCGTAGGGCGGCGGCTGGCGTCGCACCGCCGGCAGGATCGCATTGGCCGCGATGTTGATAAGGCCGATCGTATGGCCGTCCGGCGTAGCCTTGGCCAGCAGGTCCACGCCGATTGAGCTCCCCGCGCCGGGACGGTTCTCGACCACGAAGGGCCTGCCGAGCACCTGTTGCAGGCGGGCAGCCAGCATCCGCCCGACAATGTCGGCCGCCCCGGCGGGCGGAAAGGGGACGATGAAGCGCACCGGGCGGTCCGGCCAAGCGGTCCGGGCCGGGGCGAGGCGCGGCGTAGCGGCCAGGGCACTGGCCACCAGCAGGGCACGCCGTGTTGCGGCCATGGTCCATTCCCTCCGCTGTTCTGCTGCGGCATCGTTGCGGGGCGCTTCGCCACGGTCAACGGCGGAGCACGGAGGAGATTGCGCATGGCGTCCCTGCACGGCGTCTTCCCGGTGCTGCCGACACCCTTCGCGCCCGATGGCACGCCGGACAAGGCAGCCTTCGCGGAGCTGATCGATTTCGCCGTCGCATCGGGCGTGCAGGGCGTCGTCTATCCCGGCATGGCAAGCGAAGTGGAGACGCTGAGTGCGGAGGAGCGCGCTGGGATGGTCGCCGCACTCGGCCGGGAACTGCGCGGGCGCTTGCCTTTCGTGGTCGGCGCTTCCGACGCCGATCCGGACCGAGCGGCCGCGCGGGCACGCGAGGGGATCGCGACCGGGGCCGTCGCGGCCATGGTCATGGCACCGCCGGGGGCGGGCCAGGATGTCGCCAAGCAATCAGCCTTCTTCGCCGCGATGGCCGCCGGCGTGCCGGGCCTGCCGATCATGCTGCAAAACGCGCCGCCGCCGAACGGCGCAGGGTTGGCCCCGGACGCGGTCGCCGCCGTGTGCCGCGCGGTCCCCGCCATCCGCTACGTGAAGGAGGAGACGCTACCCTGCGGCCAGCATGTCTCGCGAATCCTCGCGGCGACGGGGGATCGGCTGGACGGCGTGCTCGGTGGGGCAGGCGCGCGCTTCGTGATGGATGAACTCGCGCGCGGCGCCTGCGGCACCATGCCGGCCCTCGAGGTCGCGGATGCGCATGCGCTTCTGTGGTCGCTCTGGCGTGCGGGCGACGCCGCCGGCGCGCGCCGCATCTACGACGCGACCCTGCCGCTGCTGTGCAGCCAGATGGTCTTCCGCGTGCGCGTGACCAAGGAAGTGCTACGTCGCCGTGGCATTCTGGCGCACACGGCCGCGCGCGCGGCCGGCCCGGTGCCGGATGAGGCGGATGTCGCCGAGATCGGCGCGCTGCTCGCCACCGCGGCACCCGTGCTGCCGATACCCCTGCCGTGAGCGCGATCGACGCCATCCGCAAGGTCGAGGCGCTGATCGTCGAGATTCCGCGGGACGAGCCGTACCTAGGGCCGTTGCGCGAGGGGGAAAGCGTCAACCGCCGCGGATACATCGTGCGTCGTGGCAACCGCACGCTCTATCCCACCAAGGACCGATCCGTCGTGGTGCGGCTCGAGGGGGAGAGCGGTACCGTCGGATGGGGCGAAACCTACGGCATCGTGGCCCCCGGCGCCGTGAAGGAGATCATCGAGGATGTGATCGCGCCGGTGCTGGAAGGGCGCGATCCTTCCGCGCCGGCGGCGATCCACGAGGATCTCTACGACCTGATGCGCGTGCGCGGCTTCTTCGGCGGCTTCTACCTCGATGCGCTGGCAGCGGTGGACATCGCGCTGTGGGACCTTCTCGGCAAGCGGCTCGGCGTGCCGGTCTCGACGCTGCTTGGCGGGCGGCGACACCAGCGCATCCCGGCCTATGTCTCCGGGCTGCCCCGCGCGACGCTCACCGAACGCTGCGAGTTGGCACAGCATTGGATCGAGCGTGGCTTCCGCGCCGTGAAGTTCGCCGCCGCGGTGGCCGATGACGGCGTCGTCGCCGAAATGGCTGCGTTGCGCGAGGCACTGGGCGAAGCGCCCGAGATCATGGCCGACCTGCATTGGCGCCACACCGCACCCGAGGCGATCCGCCTGATCCGCCGGCTGGAACCGCATCGCCTGGCCTTCGCCGAGGCGCCCTGCGCGCCCGAGGACATCGAGGGCCAGGCGCTGGTGGCGCGCGCGATCGGCGTGCCGGTGGCGCTGGGCGAGGAGTTGCGCACCATCCATGAATGGCTGCCGCGCCTCGAACGCCGCTGCTGCGGCGTGGCGCAGCCGGAGATGGGCCATACCGGTATCACCGAATTCGCCCGCATCGGCACGCTGGCCCATGCCTTCCACATCGCCGTCGCGCCGCATGCGGCAATCGGGGTCGGGATCTTCATGGCGGCCAGTCTGCAGGCGGCGAGCACGCTGCGCACGCTGACCTGGCACGAATACCAGCACAGCATCTTCGATGCGAATTTGCGCTACCTGGCTGGCGACATGACCTGCGCCGAAGGCTTCTACGGCCTGCCGAGCGGGCCGGGGCTCGGCGTCGAGCCGGCCCCGGCAATGTTCGACCGCGTGGTCGGCTGATCGCGCGTCAGGCGTTCCAGTCGGCGGCGACGAAGCGGAAGCCGTTGCCGTCCTTCGCGATGAAGCCGTTGGATGGGAAGGGAAAGTGATAGCCGGTGACGCGCACCCGATCCGCCGCGGCGCGGTCGAGGATGCGCCGGCGCGACGCCGCCGCCGCCGGCCCGTCAAAGTCGAAGATCGAGACATAGTCCGGCCGCCGGGCGAAGAGTTCCGGCCGATGGGTGATGTCGGCAAGCATCAGGAACTGCTCGTTGCCGTCCGCGACCTGCACCACCGTGTGGCCGGGGCTGTGGCCATGGGCGGCGATGGCACGGATGCCCGGGGCGATCTCTGCCTCAGGCGCGAAGCGGCGGACGCGTCCCTGATAGGGCGCAAAACGGCGGGCGAAATTTGCGAAGTTCACGCGCTGGCCCTCGGGGCCCCGCGCGGCGTTCCCGGCATCGGCCCACCAGGCGTATTCCGTCTCGCAGATCGCAATCTCCGCATTCGGGAAGACAGCCGTCCCATCCGCCGTCGTCAGGCCGTGAATGTGGTCCTGATGGCAATGGGTGATGACCACCAGGCCGATGCGGGCAGCATCGATCCCCGCGGCCGCCATGTTCGCCGCGAGCCGCCCGGCGGTCGGCGTCAATTGCCCGCCGGTGCCAGCATCGAACATCACCAGCTGCCGGCCGGTATCGACGACGGTGACGTTGTAGGGGCCGATGTAGTGGTCGGTCGGCAGGAAGGATTCGGCAAGCACCGCACGCACATCATCGAGCGGCGCGTTGCGCACCAACCCATCGACATTGCGCCTGGCGAAGCCGTCATTGAGGACGGTGACGGTGAAGCCGCCGACCTTGAAGCGATGGAAGCCCGGCGCCTGCTGTGGCTCGGTCGCGGCTTGGGCGGAGGCGGCAGAAGGCATCGCCGCGGCGGCAACTGCGGAGGCAGCGGCAGGGCCCGCCGCGCGACGCGTGAGACTGGTCATGTCATTCCTCCCTGAGTCCAACTGAGCCGAGTTTGGCACGGGCGTGCCGCCGGCGCAGCGGTGGCGGCGAGCCGAACGCCGACCCCTGGCCCGCCTGAACGGTCAAGGCTAGCCTCGAACCACGGAGGAATCACCATGACCGCGACGCTGCTGCCGACCTCACTCGTCGGCTCCTATCCGCAACCCGACTGGCTGATCGACCGGCAGCGTCTGAATGGGCGCCTTCCGCCACGCGTGCGTGTGCAGGAGCTGTGGCGCATCGCGCCGGAGAGGCTCGAACAGGCGCAGGACGACGCGACGCTGATCGCCATCCGCGCGCAAGAGAAGGCCGGGCTCGACATCATCACGGATGGGGAGATGCGGCGTGAATCCTATTCCAACCGCTTCGCGACCGCGCTCGACGGGGTGGATCTCGACAATCCCGGCACGGCGATGGACCGCACCGGCAAGCCCAACCCGGTGCCGCGCGTTACCGGCCGCATCCGCCGCCGCCACGCCGTGGAAGCGCGCGACGTGGCCTTTCTGCGCGCCAACACCGACCGGCTCGTGAAGATCACCGTGCCCGGCCCCTTCACCATGGCCCAGCAGGCGCAGAACGATTTCTACAAGGACGAGGCGGAGATGGCGCTCGACTACGCCGCCGCCGTGAACGAGGAGATCCGCGACCTCTTCGCCGCCGGCGCGGACATCGTGCAGATGGACGAACCCTATCTGCAGGCCCGCCCCGACAAGGCCCGGCAGTACGGCGTGGAAGCGGTGAACCGCGCGTTGGACGGCATCGAGGGCACCACGGCGCTGCATATCTGCTTCGGCTACGCCGCCCACGCGCATGACCGGCCGAATGGCTATTCCTTCCTACCTGAGCTGTGCCGCTGCAAGGTGCGCCAGATCTCGATCGAGACGGCGCAGTCGAACCTCGACACCTCCGTGCTGAAGGGACTGCCGGACCAGTCGATCATCCTCGGTGTCATCGACCTCAACGACCAGCGCGTCGAATCGGCCGAGACGGTCGCGGCGCGCATCCGCCGGGCGCTGCCGCATGTGAACCCACAGCGCGTCATCCTCGCCCCCGATTGCGGGATGAAGTACCTCTCGCGCGACGTCGCGGACGGGAAGATGCGCGCCATGGTGGACGGCGCTGCCATCGTGCGGCGCGAGCTGACCGGGGCCGCGTGATGCAGTCCTGCCTGCCGCCTCTCGACGTCGTGCCGCGGCCGTCCTGGCGCGCGCCGGCACTCGCTTGCGACTGCCACTTCCACATCTTCGGTCCCTATGACCGGTTTCCCCTCGATGCCGGCCGCCACTACGACCCCCAGGCAGCGCCGATCCCTCAGTATCTGCGCGTCGCGGGGGCGCTTGGCATCGAGCGCATGGTGATCGTGCAGCCTTCCGTCTACGGCACCGACAATCACCGCACGCTGGATGCGGCGGCGCAGTTCGGGCTGGACCGTGCGCGGGTGGTCGCGGTGGTCGATCCTGGGATCGACGACGCGGCGCTGCGCGCGCTGCATGATGGCGGCACGCGCGGCGTCCGCTTCAATGCGGTCAGTGGCAATGGCACGCCGCTCGAAGGGCTGGAGGCGCTGGCGCGGCGGATCGCGCCGCTCGGTTGGCACCTGCAGGTTTATGCGACGGGGGAACAGTTGCCGGACCTCGCACCGCGCCTCGCCGCGCTGCCGGTCGAGGTGGTGATCGACCACATGGGCGGCGTACGCACGTCCGATGGCGTCGATGCACCCGGCTTCCGGGCGCTTCTGCGGCTGCTGGGCAGCGGGCGCGCCTGGGTGAAGCTGTGCGGCTACCGCATCTCCTCGGCCGGGCCGCCCTTCGCCGATGTCGCGCCCTTCGCCAGCGCGCTGTTCGCCGCCGCGCCGGAACGCTGCCTGTGGGGTACCGACTGGCCGCATCCGTCCATGTCGGAATGGATGCCCGAGGACGGCGTGCTGTTCGACCTGCTCGGCGCCTGGGTGCCAGGCGAGGCGGATCGGCAGCGCGTGCTGGTGGAGAATCCGGCCCGGCTCTACGGGTTCTGACGTCGCTGACGAGGACGTGCGGAGCCAGCTCAGCGGCACCGCACGTTATCGGATCGATCCGGCCGCGCGACCGGGCTAGGATTGTGCCCTCGGCTCACCTCAGTCCTGGGACACGCACGCATGCGCTTTCTGGCATCCGCTCTTCTCGCGGTCGGGCTCGCGACCTCTGCCACGGCGCAGACGCCGCCCGCCGTCACCGTCGAGGGGCTTGATCGCGGCCTGACCAATCTCGGTCTGATGGCCGGCCATGCCATCCAATGCCTGCCGGAGGCCGAGAAGCCGGCGGCGCAGCGCGCCCTGCTCGCCTTCAACAGCATCCTGATCGCCGAGATGGGCGCGAATGCGGCCTTCCGCTTCGTTTCCGCCTATGGCGCGGGTTCCTCCCATGAGCCGGATCGGCAGTTCTGCGAGCGCAGCCTCGCCGATTGGCGCAAGCTCGTGCAGGACCATGGCCTCAACCGCTGACGCGAAGGATCGGACGATGCGGAAGCTCCTTCTTCTGACGGCAATGGCGGGGCTGGCGGTGCTGCCGGCCGGCGCCGCGCCGATCGACGCTGCCGGCGCGCTGCGTGATGCGCTGCGCGAGGCAGTCCCCGGTGCGAAACTGGTGTGGTGGCACGCCGGCGGCACCACCGCCTGGGGCAACCACTGGCATGCCGGCGGCACCGGCGCCTATGGCTACCATCCGACCTATGCTTATCACGGCTATGGCGGCGCCTATCACTACGGCAGCTACTATCGTCCGCCCGTGCCGGCACCCGTGCCGTATTACAACCCGGCTGGAACCTTCGCGGCCGGCGCCATCGTCGGGGGGGTTGCGGGCGCAGCCATGGGGGCGGCCGCGGCCTCCCGCCCGCCGGCGGCCGCCACCGTCTACAACTACGGCCAGCCGCCGACCGTGGTGAACAACTACTACAACAATTGAGAGCGCGGGCGCGCCGCCATGCCACGGGTGCAGGCCGCGATGGCGGCCCTGCCCTGTCATTTGCCGCCCGGCCAGGCCTGCTGGATCATGGCGTAGAGGAAGGCGGTGGACAGGCCGAACAGGATAACGCCGTTCAGCGCTTCCAACGCGCCCAGCATTTGCCAATGCGGCGCGAGATAGATCGGCGCGTGACCGAAAGTGGTCATCGCGCTGATCGAATAGAGCATGGCACGGTGAGCGTTCGGCATGGCCCCGGTAATGACGAAGGCGGCCGCCCAGAGGGCCGCCTGCAGCACATGCAGAAGCGTCACCAGCGAGACCGTCACGCTCATCATCAGGGCGAAATGCGTCACCTGGCCGCGGATCGACTGGTCGCGCCGCCGGTAGGCCCGATGGAAGGCCGCGCGGATCAACCCAAGGCCGAGCACATGCACCACGACCGTCAGCACGATGATGGGCGCGCCCACTGCCCAGGAATGCCCCCAGCCGACGATCCCGCTCACCGGATCGACCTCGTTCATGCTGGCGGCGCCCGGCCGGCTCAGGGCATCAGGGAGACCATCGCACTCCCGGACGGCACGCCGAGGGCGAGCCCCGCCGGCGCCGAGCGAAGTTCCATCAGCACCAGATTGTCATTGCCAAGGCGTAGCGCCGCGCCGAGGTCCGAGGCGACGCCGCCGACATCGCGATAGGTCCCGGCGAAATCCCCGGTGCGCTGCAGGCCAAAGACGCGCCCAGTCACCGTCGCCCGCGCGGGCGCACCGTCCTGCACGGACAGCCCACTGATGGTGAATCGGAAGGTCTGCGCGTTGGTGCTCAACACGCCCCGCGCTGTCGTCGAGCCACGCAGCAGCGTCAGCTGCACCGTCCCATCCACCGGCGTGCCCGGGGACAGGGTGAAGAGGCTCGGCGAGGGCACCGCGTCGGCGGGCGGCGGCGCTTGCGGCAGATCGCCGGCACAACCCGCGAGCACAAAAGGCGCGAGCAGGGTGAGGCGGCGGGGCATACGGCAGTGGGCGATCGTCATGGCGGCATCCTCGTTGCGGACAGGGGCGACGGAAGGGAATCGCTCCGGCGTCCCCCATCCGATCACGCGTCGCGGCAATCATGATCCGCGACGCAGATCGGCATCAGAGCCCGGCCCCTTCCCGAACGGGCCGGGCGATCCGGACCCGCAGTGGGACGCACCATCCGCCGGCGGTCAATGCGGTCATTGCGAGTCCGGCCGGGGGCGCATAGACCGGCATCGTATCCAGGCCAGGGCGGTCAGGGAGTGCGAGCAGTTGGACGGGTACGACACCCCCCCGCCGGTCCATGTGGCGTCCATCGACGACCCCGACCATCTGGCTGCGGCCCTGCGCGACGTGCAGGTCGAGTATCTGCGCCTCGCCCCCGCACCCTTTGCCGCAACACTCACGGCCATCGATCTCGGACCCATCCGCCTCCAGGTGGCGGCGGATCACGCACACATCAGCCGAGGCCAGGTCGCCAAGGACCAATCCGTGCTGCTGATCGGCATCGCGCTGCCGGAGGGACGCACGCAGGTGAACGGCACGGCGGTGCGTTCAACCGACATTTTCCACCTCGCGGCCGGCGCACCGGTCTTCGCGCGCGTTCTTGATCCGATCCGCTGGGGCGCACTCAGTTTCCACGGCGAGGTGCTGCAGGCCGCCGTCCCCGCGGCGACGTTACCCCGGGACGGGGAATTCCTGTTGCGCCGGGGTGGCATCGGGCACGCAGCCCTGTCGCGATTCCTGGCGGAGGCCTCGCTGCTCGCCGCGCGGGATCCCGCGCGGATGGGCGTGCCCGCCGTGCGGAAATCCATGGCCGAGGACGCCATGCGCTTCAGCCTGGCTGCGGTGGGCCATCCGGTGCATCGGGATGCGGCCCACCGCGCCGTGCAGCGCCGCGTCGCGCTGGTCACCCAGGCCGAGGAGGCGCTTGCCGCGCGGATGGGCACGCCGCTCTACTCGGACGACCTCGAACAGGCGCTCGGCGTGCCGATGCGCACGCTGCACAACGCCTTCGTCGCGGTGCACGGAATGTCCGTGCATCGCTATCTGCGGCTACGGCGGCTGCATCTGGCCCGCGCCGCCCTGCGCGCCAGCGGCGGCTCCATCTCCCATGTGAAGATCGCCGCGCTCAGCAACGGTTTCTGGCATCTGGGCCGGTTTGCCCGGGAATACCGGGACCTGTTCGGCGAGTTGCCCTCGGAGACGATGGCGCAAGGACACGCCACCCTTCTCAGCGGCACCCGATCCAGGGCATAAACGATGCAGGGAAACAGCGGCGCGGCCCGATCATGAAGCGGGAGTCGTGCAACTGCGCGTGCTGCTTGTCGACACCGATGCCACCCGCGCCTGCCAGGTGCAGGCCGGACTCGAAGCCGCCGGCTTCGTGGTGGTTGGCGTGTCATCCGACACCGCCGACCTGATCGGGCTCGTCCGCGAATCCCAGGCCGACATCATCGTCTGCGACCTCGATGACCCCTCGCGCGACGCGCTTGAGAGCATGCGCGTGCTGAACCGTGACGAACCCCGTCCCGTGGTGGTTTTCGCCAGCCGTGGCGATGCGGACCAGATCGAGGCGGCGCTCGAGGCCGGCGTCGCCGCCTATGTAGTGGAAGGCCTGGCCCCCGCCCGAGTCCGGCCGGTGCTGGAGGTCGCGATCCGCCGGTTCCGCGCCTTCCAGGCGTTGCGCGCGGAGCGCGACGAGGCGCGAGCCACCTTGGCCGAGCGGACGGTGATCGAACGCGCCAAGGGCATCCTGATGCAGCGCCGACGGCTCTCTGAGCCCGAGGCCTATAAGCTGATGCGGCGCTGGTCGATGGATCGCGGGCTCAAAATGGTGGCAATCGCGGAGCAGATACTGACGGAAAATTAGCCATATTGGCTAATCTTCGTCCATATCATGTCTTGCGCGCCTGATTTGCCCACATTTCGATCGAATTTTCCCTTCCGCTGCCGCGCCACCCTGGGGCAAGAATTGTGTGCGCTGCACCATGCGGCGCGTCACCGGCCGCAACGGCGTGGTCGGCGTGACCCTACTGCGATCGACCTGGTGGTCCAACGGCGGGCTGCCCTTGCGGGATGAACGACATCCCGTCCGGAGCAGCGTCACGTGGATCGTCCGGCATCGCGCCCCCTGCGCATCGGCTTCGTCCCGCTGACTGATGCAGCGCCGCTGGTGGTCGCGGATGCTTTGGGTCTTTTCCCCCGCCACGGCGTGCGGGTGGTGCTCTCCGCCGAGGCCGGCTGGGCGGCGCTACGTGACAAGCTCGCCTTCGGCACACTGGACGCTGCGCAGTTGCTCGGGCCACTGGCGATTGCGCTCGCCACCGGCGCGGGCGGATTGCGGCGGCGGCTGACGGTCACCTCCGGCCTCGCGCGCAACGGCAACACCTTCATCCTCTCCCCAGCCCTGGCCGCGGCGATCGGCCCGTTCGACGCGCCGCTCGACCCGCGCCGCCTTGCCGATGCGCTGCACGCCCGCGCCGAGGAAGGCCTGCCGCCGCCGACCATCGCCGTCGTCTTCCCCTTCTCCTCGCACAACTACCTGCTGCGCCACTGGTTGGCCGCCGGGGGGCTCGACCCCGATCATGATGTGCGCCTGGTCGTGGTGCCGCCGCCGCGCATGGCGCGCGCCCTGGCCGATGGTGCGATCGAAGGCTTCTGCGTCGGCGAGCCGTGGGGCAGCCACGCCGTGGCGACCGGCGCGGGCCGCTTCGTGCTCGCCACAGCCGATATCTGGCGCGACCATCCGGAAAAGGTCTTCGCCTTTGGCGATGGCGTCGCCGAACGCGACGAGGAGACCGCCCTTGCGGTCACCGCCGCGGTGATCGAGGCCGCGATCTGGCTCGACGACCCGGCCAATCGCGATGCCGCCGCGCGCATCCTGCAGGAACGCGCCTTTCCTGAACTTCCGCGATCGACCATCGCCGCCGCGCTGGAGGGGCGCATCGCCACGCCGCCGGGCGAGGCGCCGCGCGTGATCGCTGCTCCGATCCGCTTCCGCGCTGCCTCCTGCCCGAGCCGGGAGGAAGCCAGTGCCTGGCTCGCGGCGATGCGCCGCTGGGGCCACGCCGCGGCCGATGACACCGAGGCGCTCGCGCCCTGGCGGCCCGACCTGTGGGAACGCGCCGCCTCGCGGGTCTCCCCGAGGCCCGGAATCGGCCAGGCCGCGCCCTCCCCTCTTCTCCCCATGATGCTGGAGTCCGACGCATGAGCCAGACCCCGATCCGCCGCCGCGCGGCCCTTGCCGGCACCGCCGCGCTGCTTGCCGCCGCAAGGGCTGCCCTGCCCCGCGGTGCCTTCGCGCAAGCGTCCACCACCCCGGAGGTGCGCAAGGCGACGCTCGGCTACATCGCACTGACCGATGCCGCGCCACTGATCGTGGCCAAAGAGAAGGGCTTCTACGCCAAGCACGGCATGCCGGATGTCGAGGTGGCGAAGCAGGCCTCCTGGGGCGCGACGCGCGACAACCTGGTGCTGGGCGGCGAGCGCGGCGGCATCGACGGCGCGCACATCCTCACGCCCATGCCCTACCTGATGCACACCGGTCGCGTGACGCAGAACAGCCAGCCGGTGCCGATGGCGATCCTCGCGCGGCTGAATACCAACGGCCAGGCCATCTCGGTGGCGAAGAAGCACCAGCCGCTCGGCACGCGGCTCGATGCGTCCGTGCTGCGACCGGCGCTGAATGGCGAGAGCAAATTCGCCATGACCTTTCGCGGCGGCACCCACGATCTGTGGATCCGCTATTGGCTTGCGGCAGGCGGCATCGACCCGGACAAGGACGTGCAGACCATCGTCGTGCCGCCGCCGCAGATGGTCGCCAACATGCGCGTCGGCACGATGGACGCCTTCTGCGTCGGTGAGCCGTGGAACGCGCAGCTGGTGAACCAGAACCTCGGCTACACCGCGCTGGTGACCGGCGAGTTGTGGCAGGATCACCCGGAGAAGTCCTTCGCGCTGCGCGGCGCCTTCGTCCAGCAGCACCCGCGTGCCGCCGAGGCACTGACGGCCGCCGTGATCGAGGCGGCGCGCTGGTGCGACACCCCGGCCAACCACGCCGAGCTGGCGCAGATTCTCGGCCGCCGCGCCTGGTTCAACGTACCACCCGGCGATATCCAGGGCCGCACGCAGGGCGTCATCAACTACGGCGACGGGCGCGAGGTGACCAACCCGAACCTCGCCATGAAGTACTGGCGCGACCACGCCTCCTACCCGTTCCGGTCGCATGATCTGTGGTTCCTGACCGAGGACATCCGCTGGGGCGTACTGGCGGAGGACACCGACACCACGAAGCTGATCGGCGAGGTGAACCGCGAGGACATCTGGCGCGCGGCGGCCGCGCGCGCCGGCGTGCCGAATGCCGAGACGCCCACCGGCACCTCCCGCGGGCGCGAGACCTTCTTCGATGGCAAGGTCTTCGACCCGGAAAACCCGCGCGCCTATCTCGACAGCCTCGCGATCAAGAAGCTCGGCGCGGGGGCGGCGTGATGAACGCCATCACACCCCCTGTTGCGGCGGAGGCCGCGGGCACGTCGACCGCGTCGGCCCCGCCACGCCGCGGGCCGACGTTGACGGACCGGATGCGCCCGCATGTCCAGCACACACTGGCCGTCATCATTCCGCCCATCCTGCTTCTGGCGGGCCTCGCCGCCGTATGGGAATGGGCCGCGGGCGGACCTGCCGCGACGCTGCCGCCACCTTCGCGCGTCTGGGCGGATGCGAAGGAGCTGATCCTCAACCCGTTCTACGACCGCGGCGGGCTCGACAAGGGCCTCGGCTTGCATTTGTTCGCGAGCCTGCAGCGCGTTGCCGTGGGCTTCACGCTCTCGGCCGTGGTGGGGGTGGCGCTGGGGATGCTGGTGGGATCGTCGCGCTTCGCGATGCGCGCGCTGGACCCGCTGTTCCAGGTGCTGCGCACCGTGCCGCCGCTCGCCTGGCTGCCGCTGTCGCTTGCGGCCTTTCGCGAGGCCCAGCCCTCGGCGATCTTCGTCATCTTCATCACCGCGGTCTGGCCGATCATCATCAACACCGCGGTCGGCGTGCGCAACGTGCCGCAGGACTACCGCAACGTCGCGCGCGTCATCCGGCTGTCGCCGTTCGACTGGTTCCTGCGGATCGTCGTCCCCGCTGCCGCGCCCTACATCTTCACCGGCCTGCGCATCGGCGTGGGCCTGTCCTGGCTCGCCATTATCGCCGCCGAGATGTTGATCGGCGGCGTGGGTATCGGCTTCTTCGTCTGGGATGCGTGGAACTCCTCCAACCTCTCCGACATCATCGTGGCGCTGGTCTATATCGGGGTCGTCGGCTTCCTCCTCGACCGCGTGATGGCGCTGATCGGCCGCGCGGTGACCCGCGGCACCTCCGCGCAGTGAAGGGGCCGGCCATGGAACGCACATTCCTCGACATCTCCCGCGTCGTCGTCCGCTTCGGCACCGGTACGGTGCCCGTGCTGAACGGCGTCGACCTCAAGGTGAAGCAGGGCGAGTACGTCGCCGTGATCGGCCACTCGGGTTGCGGCAAGTCGACGCTGCTCAACGTGGTCGCAGGGCTGCTGCCGGCAACGCTCGGCGGCGTGGTGCTGGAAGGCACCGAGGTCAACGAGCCCGGACCCGACCGCGCCGTGGTCTTCCAGAACCACTCCCTGCTGCCCTGGTTGACCGTCTACGAGAATGTCCGCCTCGCCGTGGACCGCACCGTGGGCCGGTCCATGTCGCGCGCCGAGCGCGACGCGTGGACCCACGAGAACCTCGCCCTAGTGCGCATGGACGCGCATGCGCAGAAGCGGCCGCATGAAATATCGGGCGGCATGAAGCAGCGCGTCGGCATCGCCCGTGCGTTGGCGATGCGCCCCAAGGTGCTGCTGCTGGATGAGCCCTTCGGTGCGCTCGACGCCCTGACACGGGCGCATCTGCAGGACCAGGTGATGGATATCCATGCCCGGCTCGGCACCACCGTCATGATGATCACCCATGACGTGGACGAGGCCGTGCTGCTGTCCGACCGCATCGTTATGATGACGAACGGGCCAAACGCGACGATCGGCGAGATCCTGGACGTCGATCTGCCACGCCCGCGCGACCGCCTCGCGCTGGCATCCGACCCGCGTTTCCTCTCGGCGCGGGAAGCGGTGCTGCGCTTCCTGCATGAGCGCCACGCCTTGCCGGCGGCCGCCTGACCATGCGCGTGCTGGTGATCGGCGCCGGGCCGGCCGGAGCGCGCTGCGCGGAACGCGCGGCGGAAGCGGGGTTGGCGGTGACGCTGTGCGGCACCGAGGCCGCACTGCCCTACGATCGCGTCGCCCTCGGCCGCGTGCTGTCGGGTGACGCCGACGCGCCCGTGCTGATCACCCACGATGCCGCGCGGCTGCGCACGCTCGGCATCACCTTCCGCCCATCGACACGCATCACGACCCTGGATGCCCCGGCGGGTCGTGCCACCACGGCGCGCGGCGAGGTCATCGCCTTCGACCGCGCGGTAATCGCGACAGGGTCCGAGGCGGTGCGCCTGCCCTTGCCTGGAGCGGATCTGCCGGGCGTGCATCTGTATCGCAGCATGGCGGATGTGCTGACGATGCGGCGATCCGTCACCACTGGCACGCGCGTCGCAGTCATCGGCGGCGGATTGCTGGGGCTCGAGGCCGCGGCGTCGGTGTCCCAGCGCGGGGGGCGCGTCACGGTCGTCCATGCCGTGGGCTGGCCGATGGAACGCCAACTCGATCCGGCCGCCGGCGCTTTGCTCGCGCGCCAGCTCGGTGCGACACGCCGCTTAGCCTTCGCCATGCCGGCGAAGACCGAGGCGATCGAAGGCGAGAACCAGGTTCGCGCCCTGCGCCTGGCCGATGGCAGTCGCATCCCCTGCGAGATGGTGGTGATGGCAGTCGGCGTGCGGCCCTCGGTGGCGTTGGCGCGCGAGGCGGGCCTCGATGTGTCGCGCGGCATCGTGGTGGATGACGCGATGCGGACGAGCGTGGCGGGCCTGCTCGCCATCGGCGAGTGTGCCGAACATCGCGGCACGGTCTGCGGCCTGGTCGCGCCGGCGCTCGCCATGGCCGAGACGGCAGCCGCGACGTTGCGTGGGGAGGCCGCGATCTATGCCCCGCGCCCCGACCCGACCGCGCTGAAGGTGTCCGGCATCGATGTCTGGTCGGCCGGCGAGATCGAGCCTGCCGACGCCGAGGCGATCACCCTGTCAGACGATGCGATCGGTCGGTATCGCAGGCTCTGGCTGCGCGGCGGGAGGCTCATCGGCGCGGTGCTCTATGGCGATACCGCCGATGCGCCCTTCTACCTTTCCCTGATGGCCGAGGGCCGCAACGTCGCGCCGATGCGCGACCTGCTGCCCTTCGGCCCGGCCTTCCAGGACGCTGCGTGATGAACGACTCCCCCTTCAATCCGGAGCAGCAGGAATACCTCAAGGGCTTCATGGCCGGTGTCGAGGCGCGGCGAGGGTCCCTGCTGCCCGCCGGCGAAGGCGGCGGCCCGCCCGATGCCTTGCGCGCCGCGCAGGATGCGACCATCGCGCGCGGCGGCAAGTTGGTGCTGCAGGAGGAAGCGAAGCGCGAGAAGCATCCGCTCGATCGTTGGGACGAACTGACAGCGCGAGCAGACGGTGGGAAGTTTCCGAAGCCGATTGACGATTTCATCGGCCGCTATCATGGGTTGTTCTTCGTCGGCCCCGCGCAGGATGCCTTCATGTGCCGGCTGCGTATCCCGGGCGGCATCCTTGCGGCGCATCAGTTGGATGCCATCGCCGGCATCGCGGCGGATTGCGCCGGCGGCTATGCCGATGTGACGACCCGCGCCAATCTCCAGTTCCGCGAGATCCCGGCATCGAAGGGGCCGGAGGTGGTGATGCGCCTCGGCGATATCGGGCTGCTGCCGCGCGGCACCGGCGCCGACAACATCCGCAACATCACGGCGAGCCCGACGGCCGGGATCGACGCGGCCGAGCTGATCGACACGCGCCCCACCGTCCGCGCGCTGCACCATCACATCCTGCATACCCGCGACCTGTTCGCCCTGCCGCGCAAGTTCAATATCTCGGTTGCCGGCGGCGGCGCCGTGGAGGTGCTGCAGGAGACCAACGACATCGCGCTGTCCGCCGTCGCGACGGATGCGGGGTTGCGCTTCCGCCTGACCCTCGGCGGCATCACCGGGCATCGCGACTTCGCGCGCGGCACAGGCGTCGTGGTGACGGAAGCCGAGATCATCCCGGTCTGCGACGCCATCCTCCGTGTCTTCATCGCCGAGGGCGACCGCACCAACCGGGCCAAGGCACGGCTGAAATATGTGCTGGACCGACTGGGCATCGACGCCTTCCTCGCCCTGGTCGAGCAGCGCCTCGGCCGTGCGCTGGAACGGATGGACGAGACCGCCATCCACCCGTCTGCGCCGCCCGCCAAGCACGGCCATGTCGGCGTGCATGCGCAGAAGCAGGACGGGTTGTCCTATATCGGCGTGGTCACGCCACTCGGGCGACTGACGGTCGCGCAGCTGCGCGGCCTTGCCGAGGTCGCGCGGCGCTTCGGATCCGGCACCATCCGCCTGACCGTCTGGCAGAACCTGTTGATCAGCGACGTGCCGGCCGACCGGCTGGACGGTGCGCTGGCAGGCCTCGCTGCGCTTGGCCTGACGCATGGGGCAAGCGCGATCCGCGGCGGCCTCGTGGCCTGCACCGGCAATGCCGGCTGCAAGTTCGCCGCCAGCAACACCAAGCGTCATGCGGCGGAACTGGCGGAGTACCTGGAACAGCGCCTGACCATCGACCAGCCGATCAACATCCACCTGACCGGCTGCCACCATTCCTGCGCGCAGCACTACATCGCCGATATCGGGCTGCTCGGCGCGAAGGTCGAACGTGGCGAGGACCTCATCGAGGGCTACGACCTGCATGTCGGCGGCGGCGCCGGTCCGGAACAAAAGATTGGCCGTCTGATCCGCCCGAAGGTCGCGCATGACGAGCTCGGCCCGGTCGTGCTCGGCCTGCTGCAGGCTTGGCTCACGCAGCGCGTGGCGGGCGAGACCTTCCACCTGTTCTGCGCCAGGCAGGACGACGCGGCGCTGACCGCACTCGCCGATGCGCGCGTCGAGGAAGCGGCATGAACGCGATCATCCCCACGGCTTTTCCCGGCCCCGCGCCGGTTCCGCTCATCCCGGACAGCGCGCCCTTCACGGCGGCCCAGCGCTCCTGGCTGAACGGATTCCTCGCGGGGCTGTACGGCGGCGCGGCTGAAGGGGCGACCAACGCCTCCGCCGCGCCGCCGGCACCGGCGGAGGAGTTCCCCTGGCACGATCCGTCGCTCGAACTCGACGAACGGCTGGCGCTCGCCCAAGGCCGCCCGCTGAACCGACGGCTGATGGCAGCGATGGCACAGCTCGATTGCGGACAGTGCGGCTACCTCTGCCAGACCTATTCCGAGGCGCTGGCCTCCGGCGCCGAGACCTCGACCGCGCTCTGCGTGCCGGGCGCCAAGGCGACGCAGAAGGCGCTGAAGGCGATGCTCGCCGAGGCGCCGGTCGTCGCCGCGACGCCTGCTTCCGCAGCCGTCGTCAAACCGAAGGGCGTGCCGGTGCCGGTGCTCGCCGCTACCCGCCTGACGGGTGCGGGGTCGGAGAAGGATGTTCGGCATGTCGTGATCGACCTCGCGGGCAGCGGGTTGCGTTACGAACCGGGCGACAGCCTGTCGCTGGCCTGCCCGAACGACCCAGGGTTGGTGGATGCGGTGATCGCCGCGCTGCATGTCGAGCCCGCCATGCCGGTCCGCGCCGGCGGCGCGGAGACCACGCTGCGCGAGGCGCTGACCGCGGTGCTGGACATAGCGCGTCCTCTCGACCGCACGCTCGACCTTCTGGCGGGTGCGGCGACGCATGGCCCGCACGCAACGGCTCTGCACGCCCTGGCGGATGGCGATGATGGTGCCGAGCCGGCCGATGCCGACCTGCTCGACCTGCTGACCGCCTTCCCCTCGGCGCGGCCGCCGCTGCAGGCGCTGCTCGACAGCCTGCCGAGCCTCAAGCCGCGGCTCTATTCCATCGCATCCTCGCAGGCGGCGGTCGGTGAGCGCGTGGAACTCTGCGTCGGCGTGGTGCGAGACGCGCGACGCGGGCGCGCGCGGGACGGCGTGGCCTCCTGCCACCTCGCCCATCGCGCCACGCCGGATGCGCCATTGCACGCCGAGATCCAGGTCAGTCATTTCCGCCTGCCCGCCGACGCGACCACACCGATCATCATGGTCGGCCCTGGCACCGGCATCGCGCCCTTCCGCGCCTTCCTGCAGCATCGTACGGCGCGCGGCGACAAGGGTCGGTCCTGGCTGTTCTTCGGCGATCGCCGGCACGCCACCGACTTCCTCTTCGAAGGCGAGATCGAGGCCTGGCGGAAGGCCGGCACGCTGTCCCGCCTGTCACTGGCCTGGAGCCGCGATGGCGCGCGCAAGGACTACGTCCAGCACCGCATGGCGGAAGACGCCGCCGATCTGTGGCGCTGGCTGCAGGATGGCGCGCATTTCTACGTCTGCGGCGATGCCTCCCGCATGGCGAAGGATGTCGATGCGGCGCTGCGCGGCGTCGCGCAATCGGAAGGCGGCATGAGTGCCGACCAGGCGCGCGACTGGATCGTCGCCCTGGCGCGCCAGGGCCGCTACCAGCGGGATGTCTACTGATGGATGGCAGCCTCGCCGCCCGGACGGTGCGCAGCACCTGCCCCTATTGCGGCGTGGGCTGCGGCGTGCGCGCCACGCCGGATGGGCGCGGCGGCGCGGCGATCGAGGGCGACACCGACCATCCGGCCAATCGCGGTCGCCTGTGCAGCAAGGGGGCGGCGCTCGGCGAGACGCTGTCGCTGACCGACCGGCTGCTGCATCCGGAAGTGGGCGGCAAGCGTGCGTCCTGGGATGCGGCGCTGGATGCCGTGGCGGAAGGCTTCAGCCGGGCGCTTGAACGCCTCGGGCCCGATGGCGTCGCGCTTTACGTCTCCGGCCAGTTGCTGACCGAGGACTATTACGCGGCGAACAAGTTCGCCAAGGGCGTGCTCGGCACCGGCAACATCGACAGCAATTCGCGCCTGTGCATGGCAAGCGCGGTCGCCGCGCATCGCCGTGCCTTCGGCGAGGACGTGGTGCCCGGCGTCTATGACGATCTGGAGCAGGCGGATCTGCTGGTCCTCGTCGGTTCCAACCTCGCCTGGTGCCATCCGGTGCTGTTCCAGCGCGTGATGGCGGCCAAGGAGACGCGGCCGGCGATGCGCATCGTCGTCATCGATCCGCGCCGCACGGCGAGTTGCGAAGGGGCCGACCTGCACCTGCCCATCGCGCCCGGCGGCGATGTCGCGCTTTTCGCCGCGCTGCTGGCGCATCTCGACGAGCGCCGCCTCGGCGACGCGGCCTTCCTCACGCACCATGTCGAAGGCATAGAGGCAACACTCGCCACCGCCCGCGCCATCGCCGCGGAGGCGCCCGCGCTGACCGGCCTGCCGGCCGAGGACATCGTCCGCTTCTGCACCGTGTGGTCGCAGACACCACGCGTCGTCACGCTCTGGAGCCAAGGCGTCAATCAGTCGAGCGCCGGTACCGACAAGGCCAACGCCATCATCAACGCCCATCTGTTCACCGGGCGGATCGGCCTGCCGGGCATGGGCCCCTTCAGCGTCACCGGCCAGCCCAATGCGATGGGTGGGCGGGAGACCGGCGCACTCGCGAACGTGTTGGCCGGGCATCTCGACTGGGAAAGGCCCGGCGAGCACGCGGCACTCGCCGCCTTCTGGGACATGCCACGCCTTGCCTCGAAGCCTGGGCTGAAGGCCGTCGAGATGTTCCGCGCGCTCGGCGCCGGCGAGATCGGTGCGCTGTGGGTGATGGCGACCAACCCCGCCGTCTCCCTGCCCGAGGGCGATGCGGTGCGCGGTGCGCTGGCCGGCTCGCCCTTCCTCGTGGTTTCCGAGGTCACGCAGCGTTCGGACACCGCGGCTTTCGCACAGGTGCGGCTGCCGGCACTGGCCTGGGGCGAGAAGGACGGCACTGTCACCAACAGCGAACGCGTCATCAGCCGGCAGCGCGCCTTCCTGCCATGGCCCGGCGAGGCGAAGCCCGATTGGTGGGCGGTCGCGCAAGTGGCGAAGCGCCTCGGTCATGCGAACGCCTTTGCCTGGACTGGCCCCGCGGCGATCTTCCGTGAGCATGCCGCGGTCACGGGCCTTGCCCGGCCGGCGCGGCGCGCGTTCGATATCTCGGGGCTCGCCGGGACAGCGGATGCTGACTACGCCGTCATGCAGCCGACGCGCTGGCCCGTCCCCGCGCAAGGCCCGGGCGCCGAGCGCTACTTCGCCGCCGGCGGCTTTCCCGCCGACCGTGCGCGCCTGGTGCCAACCCCATTTCGGGCACCGATCGCGCAGCCCGATGCCGACTTTCCGCTGCGCCTGCTGACCGGCCGGCTGCGCGACCAGTGGCACATGATGACGCGCACCGGCAGCGTGCCTCGGCTGATGGCCCATGCACCGGAGCCGGTGATGGCGCTGCATCCGGATGACCTGCCGGACCTCACCGAGGGCGCCCTGGTCCGGGCGGAAACGCCCGCCGGCGCCGCCGTGCTGCGCCTTGCGCGCGATAGCGGACAGCGTCGCGGCACGGCCTTCGCGCCCATGCACTGGACGGCGCAATTCGCCCCCGCCGCGCGCATCAATGCGGCGCTAATTGCCGCGACGGATCCGATCAGCGGACAGCCCGAACTCAAGCACACGCCGCTGCGCGTGCTTCCCTATGCGGCGGCGTGGCACGGCTTCCTGCTCGCGCCCCAACGCTGCGAGCCCGACATCGCCACATGGTGCGCTACCGCGCCGATCGAAGGGGGGGCCTGGCGTCATGAACTCGCCGGGCAGGAAGCCCCAGCCGAGGCATTCGCCCGGCTACGTGCCCTGCTGCCCGCCGAGGATTGGGCCGTGCTGGAGGACCCGGTCGCAAACGTGTTCCGCGCCGCGGCGCTGGCGGGAGGCGTGCTGACGGGCTTTGTCGCGGTCGCCCCCGCCGCCCTGTTGCCGCCGCGCGATTGGCTGGCGGCGCTGATGACCTCCGGGCTGCTTGCCCCGGCCGACCGCGCCGCGCTGCTGGTCGGCCGCCGCGCCGACGGGCCGCCGCCCTCGCCCATGGTTTGTGCATGCCATGGCGTCACCGCCTCGACCATTGCCGGCTGTGGCGCGGCGGATGTCGCCGGGGTGGGCGTGGCGACGCGCGCCGGCACCGGCTGCGGGTCCTGCAAGCCCGAGATCGCGTCGCTGCTGGCACGGGAGATCGTCTGACCATGCGCCACTTCCCCGCCTTCCTCGACCTGCTGGGGCGTCGCGTACTGGTGCTGGGTGCCGGCGAGGTCACCGAGCGCAAGGCCGCACCGCTCACCGCCGCAGGGGCTGCGGTGCATCGCGCCGCCCGCTTCGCGCCGACGCTGCTGGACGGTGTCGCGCTGGCGATCGGCGCCGACGCGCCTGAGGAGGATCTGCGCGCGCTGTCGGCCGCGGCCCAGGGGCGCGGCATCCCCGTGAACATCGTTGACCGGCCGGATCTCTGTTCCTTCATCATGCCCGCCATCGTTGACCGCGATCCGGTGACGATCGCCATTTCGACGGGCGGCGCCGCGCCGGTACTGGCGCGCATGGTGCGCCAGACGATCGAGGCGACGCTGCCGCCCGCGCTCGGCGCGCTGGCCGCGTTGGCCGGGCGCATGAGCGCCACGGTGCGGCGCGCGCTGCCGGACCTCGACGCGCGTCGGCGCTTCCTGGAACGCGTGCTTGCCGGGCCGCCCGCCGACCTCGCACTGGCCGGCCGCGCCGGTGAAGCGGAAGCTGCCTTCCTGGCCGCGCTGCAGACCGCCGAGACTGCGCCGGCCGGCGTGGTCCATCTGGTCGGCGCCGGCCCCGGTGCCGCCGACCTGCTGACGCTCCGCGCGCTGCGACTACTCGGAGAGGCCGACGTCATCGTGCATGACCGGCTCGTCTCCAACGCCGTGCTGGACATGGCCCGGCGCGACGCGGAGCGGATCTATGTCGGCAAGGCGCGCGCCAATCACTGCCTGCCGCAGGAGGAAATCAACGCCCTGCTTGTTCGCCTCGCGCGGGCCGGCAAGCGCGTGGTACGGCTGAAGGGCGGCGACCCCTTCGTCTTCGGTCGCGGCGGGGAGGAAGCCGCCGCCCTCGCGGAAGCCGGCATTGCGCATGAGGTTGTGCCGGGTGTGACCGCGGCGCTCGCCTGTGCGGCGCAGTCGGGCATCCCGCTGACGCATCGTGATGCGGCGCGCGCCGTCACCTTCGTGACAGGGCATACGCGTGAGGGGCGGCTCGACGTCGATTTCGCCGGCCTGGCACGGCCCGGCCAGACGCTTGCGGTCTACATGGGCATCTCGACCCTGCAGGAACTGGAGGTGGGGCTGGTGGCCGCCGGGCTGGATCCCTCGACGCCGGCCGCGGTCATCGAGAATGGAGGCACGCCGGCGATGCGGGTCCTGGCGGGCACCCTCGCCTCGGTTGCACACGATGCGCAGGGCTGGTCACGCGGCGGACCTGCCCTGGTGATGGTGGGCGAGGTCGTCAGCCACGGCGGCGCCATGACCGCCGCGCGGGCGCGTTTCGCCGAGCCCTGCACAGCCTGGGAGCGGTCGCACCGCCCCACATCCTGGCCCGGTCGTCACGCGGCGAAGGGGACGGCGCAATCTGCGCCCGTCCTGATGAACGAAACCGTGCGCCGATCCGCAATCTTCCGCCTGCGGACAGGCTGGACCGAATCTGGCGGCTGCTGCGACAACGAGGCTGGGCGCCTTCACAAGCCGTGAAGATGCACGAACCTACTGTCGGCCGCGTCATCCGAACGGCGCCGTCCTTGTCCGCATACCTGGAGCCCGCGCGCGTATGTCCAGCCAGATCTTCAACGACGTGACGCTCGACATGCTGGAGCGGATCGCTGCACGGGTTGATGTCGCCGGCGTCGCCTTCCGTATCGACGAGGACCAGCGATCCGGCACGGCTGCCGGGAACACGCCTCTGGGGGAGGTCGAACTGCGCTTCGATCTCGCTGCCGAGCGCGCGGAGCTTTCCGTGACTATCCTGCGCAAGCCGCCCTTCCTCCCGACCGGGATGCTCTGGTCGGAATTCTCCCGCGCCATCGAGCGTGCCCGCGCGGAATCGGTTGCCGCGATGGCCCGGGACGGCGCGGGCGCCTGATGGCGCGACACCCCGCAGCGCCCGGCGGGATTCGGCGCCGGATGCGCAACGTGTATTCTCCGCATGAATCTCAGGCTCGGGTCCCATGATACGTTCGGTCTTCTTCCGAATCCGCGCGCCGGTGCTGGCGGTCCTGCTGCCGCTGGCGGCCTGCAAGGTCGGGCCCGATTTCACGGAGCCGACCGCGACCCTTGCCGAACGTTGGCTTCAGGCAGGCGAACCCGCTGTGGTGACGGATCGCGCGACCTATGAACGGTGGTGGACCGTCTTCAACGACCCGACCTTGAACGACCTGGTCGACACCGCGTACCGGCAGAACCTGACGCTGCTCTCGGCCGGCACGCGGGTGTTGGAAGCGCGGGCGCAACTGGGCGTCGCGGCAGGTGAATTCTATCCGCAGTCGCAGTCGGTCGGCGGCGGCCTGACCTACCTGCGGCCGAGCGAGAGCGACCCGAGTGGCGTGACCCAGGTGGGGCTCGGCGAGTTCTGGCGCGGGGCGCTGTCCGCCAGCGCGGCCTGGGAGCTCGATTTCTGGGGGCGCTTCCGCCGCGGCGTGCAATCGGCCGATGCGGCCTACCTGGCCTCGATCGCGCGCTACGATGACGTGCTGGTGACGCTGGTGGGCGATGTGGCCTCGACCTACATCGGCATCCGCACCCTGCAGGCACAGATCGCCATTGCACGGGCCAATGTCGTCCGCCAGCGGATGGCATTGCAGATCGCGCGGGACCGCTGGCGTGGCGGGGTCAGCACCGCCCTCGACGTCGCGCAGGCCGAGAACGTGCTGGCGCAGACCGAAGCATCCGTGCCGCAGCTGACGGCACAGTTGGAACAGGGCCAGGCGGCGCTGCGGGTGCTCCTGGGCCTCGCCCCGCAACCGATGGATGCGCTGCTGGCCGGCCGGCCCGATATCCCGACGCCGCCCGAGACAGTCGCGGTCGGCATCCCCGCCGATCTGGTCCGCCGCCGTCCCGACATCCGCGTCGCCGAACTCCGCGCGGCCGCGCAGAGCGAGCAGATCGGCATGGCGCTCGCCGAGTTGTACCCGGCCTTCAAGCTGACCGGCGTCTTCGGGTCACAGGCGAGCAATGTCGGCGCCAATCGCGTGTCGGACATGTTCACGTCCAACGCGATCCAGTTCGCCTTCGGAGCCAGCTTCTCCTGGCCGATTCTGAACTACGGGCAGATCACCAACAACGTCCGGGTCCAGGATGCGCGGCTGCAGGGCTTGCTGGTCGACTATCGTGACGCCGTGCTGCGCGCGCAGCGCGATGTCGAGAATGGGCTGAGCGGCTACCTCCAGGGTGGGCGGCAGGCGGTACTGCTCCGCCGCAGCGTCCGTGCCGCCGAGCAGGCGCTATCCATCGCGATGGACCAGTACCGCATGGGCACGCGTGACTTCACCACCGTGCTGACCGCTATGCAAAACGTCTATGCCGCGCAGAACAGCCTGGCGGTCGCGCTGGGCAACCGCGCCACGTCGCTGACGACCGTGTACAGATCGCTCGGCGGTGGCTGGCAACTGCGCGAAGGCAACGACTTCGTCAATGACGCGACGCGCGACCAGATGCGCGCGCGCACGGATTGGGGACGGCTGCTGCCGCCGAGCGGCACGCCGCAGCCCGCCGCCCCCGGCCTCCCCGGCCCCGCAGACCGTGGCCCCGACATCCGCGCACCGCAATGGTGATGATCATGCATCAGGCTCTGCTCCGTGGACTCACAGTGGCCCGTCGCATGCCGACGCGGCGGATCGCGATCATCGCCGCCCTCGTGCTGCCGATCGCCCTCGCGGCGGAGCGGTCAGGCGCGCAAGGGCTGATCGACCGCTTGTGGGATGACGTGACCGGGCGCGGGACTTCGGCCGCACCGGCGCAACCCGGCGCGGCCGGAACCGCCGCGACACCGGCAACGCCGCGCCCGACGGCGCCGCCGGCGCCCGCACGGCAGACGCCGCCGCCAACGACGGCCCAGACGGCCCCGCAGGCGCCGCCCACCATCCCCGTAACGTCACCGCGCAGCCAATCGGTCGGCGAGACGATGACGCTGACCGGCAATGCCGCGGCGGTGAATAAGGTGAACCTGGTGGCCCGCGTGGTGGGCTATCTGGAACAAGTTCACTTCGAGGATGGCGCGCTGGTGCGTCGGGGTGACCTGCTGTTCACCATCCAGCAGGATCAATACAAGGCCCAGCTACGCCAGGCGCAGGCGCAACTCCAGCTGCAGCGCGCCGCGCTGACCCATGCGACGACCGAGGTCGCCCGGTACACCGCCCTGGTTCGCCGCAATGCCGCGACACAGATCGAGGTAGACAACTGGGTCTATCAGCGCGCCGCGGCCGAGGCGAACATCATGAACGCACAGGCCCAGGTCGATATCGCCAACCTGAACCTGAGCTACACCGAGGTCCGCGCGCCCTTCGACGGGCAGATGGGTCGCCACCTGATCGACCCGGGCAACCTTGTCGGCAGCAGCGGCCAGAATGCGGTGCTCGCGGAAATCCTCCAACTCGATCCGATCTATGTCGAGGTAAACATTTCAGCGCAGCAGGCGCAGCAGGTGCGTGCGAATCTCGACCAGCGCCGCCTGACGCTCGCCGAGATGCAGCGCGTGCCGGTCGAGGTTCAGTTGCAGGGCGAGAGCGGCTTCCCGCATCGCGGCACGCTGAACTACGTCGCGCCACAGATTGATTCCGCGACGGGGACGCTGTTCGTGCGCGGCCTGCTGCAAAACCCGAACCGGACCTTGTTGCCAGGCGTGTTCGTCAACGTGCGCCTGCCGATGGGCCGCACGCTGCAATCCGCGCTGCTGGTGCCGCAGCGCGCGCTGCAAGAAGATCAGGGCGGGCGCTACCTGCTGCTGGTCGACCAGAACGACACGGTGCAGAAGCGCTATGTCCAGCTCGGGCCGGTTGTCGGCGCCTGGCAGGTGGCAACCAGCGGCGTTGCGGCCAATGACCGCATCGTGGTGGGCGAGCTGTGGCGCGCATCTCCGGGCCTGCGCGTGCAGCCGCAGCCCACGACGCTGCCGCAGTAGGAAGGACACCGCATGTCCAAGTTCTTCATCGAGCGGCCGGTCCTCGCCAATGTCCTGGCGATCGTGCTGGTTGTCCTCGGCGCGGTGTCGCTGTTCCGGCTGCCGATTTCCGAGTTCCCCAACATCGTACCGCCGACCGTCATGGTGACGGCGAATTATCCGGGTGCCACGGCACAGACCGTCATCGACACTGTCGCCCTGCCGATCGAGAATCAGGTCAATGGTGTTGACGGCATGCTCTACATGTCGTCCACCAGCGCGCCGGATGGCACCTATCGCCTGACGGTCACCTTCCGCATCGGCACCAACCCGGACACGGCGCAGGTGCTGGTGCAGAACCGGGTGTCGCTCGCGCTCGCCTCGCTGCCGACGCCGGTGCAGGCGCAGGGCGTGAACGTGCAGAAGAAGAACACCGCCATCCTGCAGATGGTGGCGCTCGACTCAGCCGATAATCGCTACGACAGCGGCTTCCTCAGCAACTATGCGACGATCAACTTAGTGAATGTGCTTGCCCGTCTGCCAGGCGTCGGCTCGGTCACGGTGTTCGGTGCCGGCCTCTATGCGATGCGGATCTGGATGGATCCGGAGAAGCTGTATTCCTTCGGCCTCGAGCCCGCCGACGTCATCAATGCCATCCAGCAGCAGAACCAGGTGATCGCCGCCGGACAGGTCGGCGCACCGCCGGCACCTTCGACGCAGCAGTTCCAATACGCAATCAATGTCCAGTCCCGACTGAACGAACCGGAGCAATTCGCCAGCATCGTGGTGAAGGATCAGACCAGCCAGGGCGGCCGGTTGATCTATCTGCGAGACGTCGCGCGGGTCGAACTCGGCGCGCAGAACTATGCGCAGGATTTCCATTTGGATGGGCGTCCGGCAGCCGGCATCGCCATCTACCAGACGCCGGAAGCCAATTCGCTGCAGGTCGGGCAGACCATCCGCCAGACGATGACGCGGTTGTCGCAGCGCTTCCCGGAGGGGATGCGTTTCTCGATCCCCTACGACACCACCACCTTCGTCAACGCTTCGATCAACGAGGTGTATTCGACACTGTATCAGGCCGGTATCCTGGTGCTGATCGTCATCCTCCTGTTCCTGCAGAACTTCCGCGCGACACTGGTGCCGGCGACCACCGTCCCGGTCACCATCATCGGTGCCTTCGCAGGCATGGCGGCACTCGGCTTCACGGTGAACCTGACCACCCTTTTCGGCATCGTGCTCGCCATCGGCATCGTGGTGGACGACGCCATCGTGATCGTCGAGGGCGTGACCAAGCATATCGAGGGCGGCAAGAACGGCGTCGAGGCGGCCATCGAGGCGATGCGCGAGCTGTTTGGCCCGATCATCGGCATCACCCTCGTGCTGATGAGCGTCTTCCTGCCCGCGGCGTTCGTCCCCGGCCTGACGGGCCAGATGTTCGCGCAGTTCGCACTGGTGATCGCCGCGACTGCGCTGATCAGCGCCGTCAACGCCGCGACGCTGAAGCCCACGCAATGCGCCATGTGGCTGCGCACACCCGTGCCGCCGGAGAAGCGGAACTTCTTCTACCGTGGCTTCAACCGCGTCTACGACGCCTTCGAACGCTGGTACACTGCTTTGGTCGCCCGCATGGTGCGTATCAGCGGCGTGATGGTCGTCGCTGCGCTCCTGGTTTCCGGCGGTGCACTTTGGGGCCTGACGCGCATCCCGACGGGCTTCATCCCGATCGACGACCAGGGCTACCTGTTGCTGTCGATCGAATTGCCGGAAGGTGCTGCCCTCGGCCGCACGGCAGCGACGCTGGAACAGGCGCGCCAGATCGTCCAGCAGGTGCCGGGCGTACAGCAGTTCATCGCGCTCGCGGGTGTGTCGCCACTCGACAACTTCGCAGATCTTTCCAATGCCGGTGTTGCCTGGGTGATCCTGAAACCCTTCGCTGAGCGCGACCCGCATCCGGAGATGGGCCTGCTCCCGTTGTACGAACGGCTGACGCGCGACCTCGCGGCCTTGCAGGATGGGCGGGCGGTCGTGCTGCCGCCGCCGCCCGTTCAGGGCATTGGCAATGCCGGCGGCTTCCAGATGCAGCTCGAACTGCTTGGCGGCAGCTTCGACTACGGCAAGCTGGATGCGCTGACGCGCGAGATCCTCAACCGTGCCGGCCGGGAACCGGCGCTGCGCAACGTGCTCACGACGTTCCGTGCGAATGCGCCGCAGGTCACGATCACCGTCGATCGCGAGCGCGCGCAGCAACTGCGCGTGCCTGTGGGCGATGTTTTCGCAATGCTGACGGACTATGTCGGCTCCTCCTACGTCAACCAGTTCAATAAGTTCGGCCAGTCGCTTCAGGTCTATGTCCAGGCGGACTCACGCTTCCGGCTCAATCCGGATGATCTGCTGAACCTGCATGTGCGCAGCCAGGACGGGCAGATGGTGCCGCTCGGTGCCGTTGCCTCGATGGGCCAGGCGGTGGGGCCGCCGCTCGTGACACTCTACAACTTGTATGCTTCCTCGACGGTCGTCGGCGGTCCGGCGCCGGGCTTCAGCTCAGGCCAGGCGATGGAGGCGATGGAGCGCATCGCCCGCAGCGTGCTACCGAGCGATGTCTCCTTCGAATGGACGGCGATGTCCTATCAGGAGAATGTCACGGGCAATACGCTGATCTACGTCTTCGCCCTGTCGCTGCTGCTCGTCTACCTGTGCCTTGCCGGACAGTATGAGAGCTGGATCCTGCCCCTGTCAGTGCTTGCGGCCGTGCCGCTGGCGCTGGTCGGGCCAGTACTGGCGTTGTCGGCCGTGGGGGCGGCCAACAACCTCTATGTTCAGATCGGCCTGATGCTGCTGATCGCGCTCTCGGCAAAGAACGGCATCCTGATCGTCGAGGTGGCGCGGGAAGAACGCCTGATCCACGGCAAACCGATCCTCGAGGCCGCCGTCGAGGCGTCCCGGATGCGGCTGCGGCCGATCCTGATGACGTCCTTCGCCTTCATCCTCGGCGTTCTGCCGCTGGTGCTGGCGACCGGGGCGGGGGCGAATGCGCGGCGTTCGCTCGGCATCAGCGTGTTCAGCGGAATGCTGGCCTCGACCTGCCTTGCCGTGCTGTTCGTGCCATCTTTCTTCGTGGTGCTGCAGCGCCTGGACGAATGGAAGAAACGACGGAAGTCAGGTGGTCCAGCGGCGGAAGCGGTCGGCGGCTGATCGTCGCCCCGCCGATCCGAGATCGCGCTATCGTCGCCGCTCGAACCAGCCGACGATCCCGCGCGGCAGGAACAGGATGAACAGCACCAGCAGAATGCCGTAGACCAGCGGCGCCGCGCCGATGAATGCCGTGCCGAAGGCGACGCGCAGGGTCTCCTCCAACGCGATGGTGAAGGCGGCGCCGACAGTCGGGCCAAGCATCGAGTACATGCCGCCTGCCAGCGCGCCGAAGACGATCTGTAGCGAGATGCCAATGCCGGCCAGCGATTCCGGATTCAGGTAAAGCCGGTACTGCGCCCCCAGCGCACCGCCAAGCGCGGCGAGCCCCGCCGAGATCAGCGTGATCATCATCTTTTCGCGCGTCACGCGGATGCCGATGGCGGCGGCCGCGTCCTCATCCTCGCTGATGGCCGCGAGCGCCTTGGCGGACATGCTGCGATCGATCCACCACCACACCAGGATGCCGAAGGCCCATGCCGTGACGGCCAGCCACCAGAAGCCCTGCTTGCTGAACTGCATGGCAGCAATGGCGTTGTCCGGCGCGAGCCGCGGTGTCATGCCCAGTGACCCGCCCGTATGGTCACGCAGGGCGACGATCAGGATGCGCACGATCTCGCCGGCAGCCAGAGTGACGAGCGCGAAGTAGTGCCCCACCACACGCAGCCGAAAGCAGGGATAGGCCAGCAGCGCAGCGGCCGCGACACCAAGCGCAACACCGGCGGGCAGACCGATCCAGGGCGACAGTCCGATATCGTTCCACAGCAGCGCCATCGTGTAGGCTGCGATGCCGATGAAGGCGCCATGACCGAAGGATACCAGCCCGAAGCGCCCCATCAGCGCCCAGCCCGTGCAGCTCAGCGCCGAGAGCATGGTCGCGATGCCGAGGTGCAGGAAATAATCGGGCAAGCCAAGGATGGGCAACGCCGCAAGTAGGGCGCAAAGCGCGATCGCAATTCGGGTCATCGAGCGAACAGCCCCCGCGGCCTGGCGAACATGACGACGATGAAGCAGGCGAAGGCGACGACGTAGCTCATCTCCGTGTTCCACCAGAACCCGCCGGTGGAGATGATGACGCCCATCAGGAACGCCGCGAGGAACCCGCCAAGCATGTTCCCCAGACCGCCCATGACGCAGATCATGAAGGTGATCGGGCCGAAGCTCAGCCCGATGAAGGGATGCACGTCGAGCTGAACGACCAGAAGGCAGGCCGCCAGACCAGCAAGGCCACCGCCGATCGCCGAGGCGACCAGATAGATGCGGCGCGGATTGACACCCATCAGTGGCATCACTTCGCGATCGCGTGCGATGGCGCGAATGGCCGTGCCGACATAGGTGAATTTCAGGAAGGACCAGAGCACCGCGGCCCCGACAAGCGCGGCGATGAAGGCCACCAGCTTGGTGCCGGAGACGAAGATCTCGCCGATCTCCATCGGCGGCATCTCCACACCGAGGGAGCGGAAATCCGTGCCGAAGGTCAGCATCGCTGCCCCCTGCAGAATGAACAGCACGCCGCCCGTGGCGAGCACCTGTGTGATCGGCGGACTGCCGAGCAAGGGCCGCACCACAAGCTGATGCAGCAGGAGGCCAAGCACGGCGACCACCGGCAGGCAGACGGCAAAGGCGGCGATCAAGGGCCAGCCGGCCTGCGTATGCAGGAACCACACGCAGTACATGCCGACCATCACCAGTTCGGCATAGCAAAGCCAGACCACGTCGACGACGCCGAAGACCAGGTTGAGGCCCAGCACCGGCAGGGCGAAGACGCCGCCAAGCAGGATGCCGTTGACGATCGCTTCCAGCAGGAACGGATCCAACTCAGTGCCCTCCCAGGAAGGCGCTGCGGATCATCGGATCCGAGGCCAGTTGCGCGGAGGTGCCCTCGGCCACGACGCGGCCAGCATCGAGCACATACGCACGGTCCACGACGCGCAGGACCTGCGCGACGTTCTGCTCGACGATCAGCACCGTGAGACCCTCTGCCCGGATACGCTCGACCAGCGCGAAGACCTGCGCGACAACGAGCGGCGCCAGGCCGGCCGAGGGTTCGTCCAACAGCAGGATCCGCGGGCTGCACATCAGCGCCCTGCCGATCGCGCACATCTGCTGCTCGCCGCCGCTCATGGTGCCGGCCAATTGGCGCCGGCGCTCCTTCAAGCGCGGGAACATGCCGAAGACATAGTCGATGCGCTCGGGGAAGCGCCGGCGTGCGCTGGGGATGTAGGCGCCGACCTTCAGATTCTCCTCGACCGTCAGATGCGGGAAGAGGCGGCGGTTCTCCGGCACATGCGCGATGCCGATCGCCGGCAGCGCATGGGCCGGCAAGGTCGCCAGGTCGGCAGCGCCGAAGCGAGCCGTGCCGGCCTTGGGCCGCAGCATCCCCGATATCACGCGCAGCAGGGTCGTCTTGCCCGCGCCATTCGGCCCGACGACGCCCACGGCCTCGCCCGGCGCGACCTTGAGGCCGACGTCGAACAAGGCTTGGAAATCGCCATAGCCCGCGCGGATGCCCTCGAGGCTGAGAGTATCCCCCTCCATCAGCCTTGAACCCCCTCCCGATGTTTGGATTTCATGCGGCCCGCGTCTCCGGCGGTCCGAGATAGACCTCCGCCACCTTCTCGTCCTGCTGGGCTTCGCGTGGCGTCCCCTCGAAGATGACGGCGCCATGGTCGAGCACCAGCACCCGGTCCACGACGGACAGGAGCACGCCCATGATGTGTTCGACCCAGACGATTGTGATGCCGCGCTCGTCGCGGATCCGCTTCAGCATATCCGCCGCCTGGCGCATCTCCGCAGCGTCGAGGCCACCGAGTGATTCATCAGCGAGGAGAAGCTTGGGGCGCGTCGCGATAGCGCGCGCCAGTTCCAGCTTCTTGAGCCCCGCCGCACCAAGGCCGCCCACGCGGGCGCTAGGATCGGTCGGCAGTTGCGCTAGCGTCAGCGCATCGCGTGCGATCGCCTCGGCTTCGTCATGCGACACATGTCCGCCGCTGCCGAAATGCGCGGCCAGGGTGGCGTTCTCCAGCAATGTCAATTCGCGGAAGGGCCTGGGAATCTGGAAGGTCCGGCCGATCCCCCTGCGACAGGTCGCGTCCGCGGTGAGGCCGGCAATCTCCGCGCCGGCCAGTTTCACGCTGCCCGCTGTCGGCTTCAGCATGCCGGCAATGCAGTTGAAGGTCGTGCTCTTGCCCGATCCATTGGGTCCGAGGAGGCCGAGGATCTCGCCCTCCTCAACCACGAAGCTGACATTGTCGACGGCGGTGAAGCCGCCAAACGATTTCGTCAGTCCCGAGACCTGCAGCATGGTCATGCGGCCGCTCCCCCAGGGAGGGAGCGCTTTGGCTTCCGCACCGGATGCACCTTCAACGCAGGGCGAAGGGGCTGCTGGCGGGCAGTGGCATCACCGGCGGGCCGCCGGCGATCGGGGTGGGCCACACGACCTTGGAGCGCGCATTCTCGAACTGCATCACCACAGCGATGCTTCGGGAATTCTGGCCGGCCATCTCATGCTCGGGCGGATTGAACTTCACGCCGTAGCCCTGGATGGTGCCGCCCACCGGAATGTCGACGCCGAGCGCCGCACGGCGCAGGGCATCGATGGACCCGGCGCCCTGCCGCACCGCCGGCTTCAGGACGTATTCGAGGAAGATCCAGGTATTGTTGAAGCCCATGGAAGCGTGGGTCGGCGGGTCATTCGACTGCGTGCGGGCGCGATAGCGCGTCAACAGGATCTGCTGCAGCTCCCGCGCCTCGGGCGTCAGGCGCGCCGGATCAAGCATCTGCGTGCCGGCGGGATCGACATTGCAGAAATGATTCACCTCGGCGCCGAAGGTCTCGGTAAGGCGGTCGATCTGCGAGTAGCCCGCGCCGTGGCCGATGACCATGCGCGTCCGCAGCCCGCCGGCCTTGGCCTGACGCAGGAAGAGCGTGATGTCCGGGTTGTAGCCAACCTGCAGGATGGCGTCGGGGCGCTCGCGCCGCAGCTTGGTCACCAGGGTGGACAGGTCAGGCGCTGTCGCCGAATAGCCTTCCTTCAGCGCAATCGGCATGCGCACGCGCCGCGCATTCTCCTCAAGCGCGGTCGCGACGCCGACGCCGTAGGGTCCGTCCTCGTAGATGATGCCGATCTTGAAGTTGGCGGGGGCGATCCGCGTCGTGCGCTCGCAATGCTCGGCAAGGAACTCGATGCTGCCTTCGCCGTACTGGTCCGAATGCACCGTCGGCCGGAACACGTGGGTGAAGTTCTTACCCCGGAGGACCGCCGAAGCGATGGCGCTGTTGATCCAGAGGATCTTGCCCTGCGCCTGCATGCGTTGCGACAGCGGCACCGCATGGGCGGAGCTGTACACGCCGATGATGACGTCGAGCCGTTCCTGGCTGACCAGGCGCTCGGCCTCATTGATGGCAACCTCGGCGCGGCTCTGGCTGTCGGCGGAAACCGCCTGAACCATCCGGCCATCGACGCCACCACGCTCGTTGAATAACTCGATCGCGAGTTCCGCGCCGGCAGCGAGCGGCACGGAGCCCGCACCCGCAAAGGGGCCGGAAAGATCGTGCAGAAGGCCGAGTCGGATAGGCGCGCCACTGCCCTGCGCGAAAGTTCGGCCTGCGGCGAGCGCACCGGCGCCAGCAAGAAGCGTTCGACGATGGGTGAGCAACGGCGTTCTCCCTTGATATCCGACCCGTATGCGGACCGGCTAAAGGCGAACGAACGGCCCAGTGATCCGGGCCATGCATCCCCCCTTGCCTTGCTCTGCGGTGGCCGTGAGTGGTGGAGAGGACACGGCTGCCCCAGGCGATCCGGCGTTGCGGATAGCCTCCAAGCGCAGGTGCCCAGGCGTCAAGCCCCATAGTTCGGGCCGGAACGTGCCGTGAACGCGAAAGCCCATTCGTGGCATCGCGCAAGTTGGGCATGGTCTCGAGGCCGGCAACAGTGGATCCGGAGGCACGCATCGGCTTACGCCGCACGCGATTGCGGCACTGGCCCGTTGTGCGCCTGCGTTGCCGCGGGGTCAGTCTCTCGTCCGCAGTATCTGGCGCAACAAGCCCAGGCGACCAATCGGTCGGCGGCATCGCGGCGCCGTTTGTGGCCTTTGGTCGTCTCAGCTTGGCGGGGCCACTTCACGGCTTGCGCCTCGACAGGGATCGGGGCGGAGGAAAATGGCCGCGCCACCGCCCGCAGCCGCACAGGAGTCCGTGAACCTGCCTTTCAGTCGGGTATCATGGTGTAGGTTCCACCGTTGGGACGCGCGGCGGATGACGAACGGCCAGCGCCAATCCAGTACCGAACCCCCGCGCAACGACACTGATGTCGTGCGGCTGGCAATGCTGCGCCGGCGATTGCGATCGCGGGCGCTTCTGGTTGTTCTCCTCGGATTGGCGGCGCTGTTCTACGCGATGACCGTTGCGCGCCTTGGCGAACGCCGCAACTCGCCCGACCGCTTTGCAGTCGGCGGCGCCGGTGACGTCGTACATACGGCCCAGCAATGATATGGCCGCCACGTCGGCGGACGGACAGGCGCACATCGAATTCTTGAGATCCATCATACTTGAGGCGTTATCGACGCGTGCGAAGCGCCGCCCGATTTGCTACTACATGCCTTGCAGTTGTTGGCCTGTGACCCTGTCGTTCGACGGACACTTGCCTACCTCGAGCGTCATGGGCTCCCAGGCCGTCCTCCGCGACGCCAGATGGGGGGCTGCGTGTAGCATGAGGAGGAAATGCGATGGCCCAGGTCTCGCTGGCTTCCGAGGCCCACACTGAACAGGCAGAGCCTGTTGTTCGCACAATCGGCTTCTCGGACATCCGGATCGCCCTGGCGAAGGGCTACGACGATTTCATGGAGATGCCGACCCAATTGGTGTTTCTCGGGGTGATCTACCCGATCGTTGGCTTCGTCGCGGCGAGGGCGGCATCCGGTGGCGCGCTGCTGCCGCTGCTCTATCCCCTGGTCGCGGGGTTGTCGCTCATGGGACCGATCGCCGCGATCGGGATCTACGAGTTGAGCCGGCGGCACGAAAAGGAGCTGCCGACCACTTGGCTGAACACCTTCGATGTGTTGCGTTCGCCGGCGATCGGCTCGATCGCGTCGCTCGGCGTGGTGATGTGCGTGATTTTCGTCGCCTGGCTCTTCGCGGCCCAGGCGGTCTATCGGTCAACGATGGGCAATGAGCTGCCCGGATCCTTCTGGGCTCTGCTCGGGCAGGTGCTGACAACCGGCGCCGGCTGGCGGCTGATCCTCTGGGGGAATGTGGTCGGGTTCTTCTTCGCCCTGCTGATCCTCGCGCTGACCGTCGTCTCCTTCCCGCTGCTGCTCGATCGCGATGTCGGGCTGCGCGTGGCGGTGCGGACGTCGATGCGGGCCGTGCTCCGCAATCCGGTCCCGATGGCTGCGTGGGGCGTCATCGTCGCGATCCTGCTCGCGCTTGGATGCCTGCCGCTCTTCGTCGGCCTCGCGGTCGTAATGCCGCTGCTGGGGCATGCCACCTGGCACCTGTATCGCCGCGTGGTGGATGCCTGATCCGACCGGCCCGGCGACCCGTGGGTCGCCGGGCCACGGTTCAGCCGGGATTGGGGCTGAAGAACTGCAGCCGTGACAGCAGCGTGTGGTCGGCTTCCAGCACCATGATGGCGACGAAGACCAGTATCGCCACCGGCGGCACCAGGATGGCATAGCCGAGCGCCAGCCTTTCCCACTTCATGTGCATGAAGACGGCGACGATTAGCCCGGCCTTCAGCATCATGAACAGCAGGATCAGCGACCAGCGCAGCAGGCTCTGCAGGTGGAAGAAGTCCACCAGGTAGGAGAAGGTGCTGAGCACGAACAGCCAGATCCAGACCACGAGGTAGAGCCGGATCGGGTGCTGCTGGCCTTCCTCATGCACGACCGAGGCATGAACGGCCGCGCCGTGGCTTCCATGTGCATCCGCTGCGTGCGCCATGCCTCGCCTCCTACCAAAGATAGAACAGCGCGAAGATGAAGACCCACACCAGGTCGACGAAGTGCCAGTACAGGCCGGTGATCTCGACGATCTCATAGCGGCCGCCGCGGCTGGTGAAGAAGCCCGCCCGGCCAGTGTCGTAGTCGCCTCGCCAGACCTTGCGCGCGACGATCAACAGGAAGATCACGCCGATCGTCACATGCGTGCCGTGGAAACCGGTGATCATGAAGAAGGCGGAACCGAACTGCTCCGCGCCCCACGGATTGCCCCAGGGCCGCACGCCCTCATGGATCAGTTTCGACCACTCGAAGGCCTGCATGCCGACGAAGGTCGCGCCCAGCAGCGCGGTCACGATCAGCAGGATGGCAGTGCGCTTCCGGTCGCGGCGATAGCCGCAATTGACCGCCATCGCCATGGTGCCGCTGCTGGTGATCAGCACGAAGGTCATGATGGCGATCAGGATCAGCGGCATATGCGTGCCGAAGATCTCGAGCGCGAAGACCTCGCTGGGGTTCGGCCACGGCGCCCGCGTCGATATGCGCACGGTCATGTAGGACAGCAGGAAGCAGCCGAACACGAAGGTGTCGCTGAGGAGGAAGATCCACATCATGGCCTTCCCCCAGGAGACGTTTTTGAACGCCCTCTGATCGGAACTCCAATCCGCGACGAAGCCTTCCACGCCATCCGGCCGTTGGGCGGCTTGCGTCTGAGCGATGCCTTCCATCGTCGCGGACCTCCCTTACCCGTGCAGCAGCAAGCCAAACAGCGCGATCCAGGCCACCAGAAGGAAATGCCAGTAGGTCGCGCAAAGCTCGACGCTGAGACGGAGCTGCGCGAGCCCCGCACCGCGCGCCGCGCGGAAGGTGGTCCGACCCAGGACGACGAGCCCACCCGCCAGATGCAGCCCATGCACCGCCGTGATGAGATAGAAGAAGGAGCTCGACGGGTTGGTGGCGACGCCGAATCCCTCCGCCATCACCTGCTGCCAGGCCAAGTATTGCCCGGCCAGGAAGCCCAGCGCGGCGAGACCGCCGGCAACCAGGCCGACCTCGATTCCCTGCCTCCAGCCGAGGCGCGCCGCCACCTGGGCGCGGTGCAGGCCGAAGCTGCTGAGCACCAGCAGGATCGTGTTGAACCAGAGCATCGACGGTGTCGGCAGGGCACGCCAATCCTGCGACATGTGCATGCGCATCAGGTAGGCGCTGATGAACAGCGTCAGCAGCGCGCCCACCACCGCGAGGAACACCCACAGCCCGAGCTTGGCCGCCGGCACCTCGGACGCACCAGTGCCGGGTGCCTCGCCCGCCACTCCGACTTCCAGCCACGGCTTCGCCATCAGCCGCTGCCGCGAAAGCCACCAGCCCGCGATCGTGCCGATGACGGCGACGTAGAGGATGATGGCGCTCATTCCGCGGCCTTCATCGGCGGCTGGTTCTGCGGGATGAAGTCCTGCGCCGCGCCCGGAACGCTGTAGTCATAGGCCCAGCGATAGACCACCGGCAGGTCCTGCCCCCAATTGCCATGCGCTGGCGGCGTCTGCGGCGTCTGCCATTCGAGCGACGCGGCGTTCCAGGGGTTGCCGCCCGCGGGCCGGCCGCGCCGGACGCTCCAGGCCAGGTTGAACAGGAAGACGATCTGCGCCGCACCGACGATCAGCGCCATGACGGTGATGAAGGCGTTCAGCGAATGGGCGGATTCCGGGACGAAGGCTGTCTGCCCGATCTCGTGGTAGCGCCGCGGCACGCCCAGCAGGCCGATGTAGTGCATCGGGAAGAAGATCAGGTAGGCACCGAGGAAGCTGACCCAGAAGTGGATGCGGCCCATGACCTCATCCAGCATCCGCCCGGTGATCTTCGGGTACCAATGGTAGATGGCCCCGAAGATGACGAAGATCGGCGCTACGCCCATCACCATGTGGAAATGGGCGACGACGAACATGGTGTCCGACAGCGGCACGTCCACCACGACATTGCCGAGAAACAGCCCGGTCAACCCGCCATTGACGAAGGTGACGATGAAGGCGAGCGCGAAGAGCATCGGCACGGTCAGGTGGATGTCGCCGCGCCATAGCGTCAGCAGCCAGTTGTAGACCTTGATCGCCGTCGGCACCGCGATGATCAGCGTAGTCGTGGCGAAGAAGAACCCGAAATACGGGTTCATGCCGCTGACATACATGTGGTGCGCCCAGACAATGAAGCTTAGCGCGCCGATGATGATGATCGCCCAGACCATCATGCGATAGCCGAAGATGTTGCGCCGCGCATGGACGCTGATGAGGTCGGAGACGATGCCGAAGGCCGGCAGTGCCACGATGTAGACCTCCGGGTGGCCGAAGAACCAGAACAGGTGCTGGAACAGCAGCGGGCTGCCGCCCTCGTGGTTCAGCCGCTGTCCCATCTCGACCAGCGCCGGCATGAAGAAGCTGGTACCGAGCAGGCGGTCCAGCAGCATCATCACCGCGCTGACGAACAGCGCGGGGAAGGCAAGCAGCGCCATAACGGTCGCGGTGAAGATGCCCCAGACGGTCAGCGGCATGCGCATCAGCGTCATGCCGCGCGCGCGCGCCTGTAGCACGGTGACCACGTAGTTCAGCCCGCCCATGGTGAAGCCGATGATGAAGAGCATCAGCGACAGCAGCATCAGGATGATGCCCCAATCCTGCCCGCCTGGCGTGCCCGACAGAATCGCCTGCGGTGGGTAGAGCGTCCATCCCGCGCCAGTCGGTCCGCCGGGCGCGAAGAAACTCGCCACCAGCACCAGGACGGCGAGCAAATAGATCCAGTAGGACAGCATGTTCATGTAGGGGAACACCATGTCCCGCGCGCCGATCATCAGCGGGATCAGGTAGTTGCCGAAGCCGCCGAGGAACAGCGCGGTCAACAGATACACCACCATAATCATGCCGTGCATGGTGATGAACTGGTAGTACTCGGCCGGGGTGATGAAATCGAAGACGCCCGGGAAGCCGAGTTGCAGCCGCATCAGCCAGGACAGCACCAGCGCTACCAGGCCGATCGCCGTTGCCGTCAGCGCGTATTGGATGCCGATGAACTTGGCGTCCTGGGTGAAGACGTACTTCGTGACCCAGCTCTTGGGGTGGTACAGCTCGACATCGGGGACCTCGGCTGCGGGGATGCGGTCGACGGATCCGGATGCGGTGCTCATCGTTTCCCCCTCCTGGCCGCCCTATCTCGCCGCGGCCATGCGGCGCGCGAAGGTGGGCTGACGTTCGAGCCACGCCTGGTGCTCCGCCTGCTCCACCACCACGACGCGCCCGCGCATCACCGCATGGCCAAGGCCGCAGAGCTCCGCGCAGACTGCTTCGAACGTGCCGGTGCGCGTCGGCGTGAACCAGAAGAAGGTGACCTGGCCCGGCACCATGTCCATCTTTGCGCGGAACTCCGGCACGTAGAAATTGTGCAGCACGTCGATCGCGCGGAGCAGTACCTTCACCGGACGGCCGATGGGCAGTTGCAACTCGCCGCCTTCGACGATCACGTCGTCTTGCCCGGCCGGGTCGGAAGGATCGATGCCGAGTGGATTGTCCGGACCAATGAAGCGGACAGCGACGGTGCCTAGCCGCCCGTCACGGCCCGGCAGACGGTAGGTCCATTGCCATTGCTGGCCGACGATCTCGATCTCTGTCGCGTCTGCCGGCACGGTGACAAACCGATGCCAAACGATCAGCCCCGGCGCGAGCAGCGCCGCGACGCCGACCGTCGTGCCGATCGTCAGCCACCACTCGAGCTTCTTGTTCTCCGGCTCATGCTCAGCCTTGTGCCCGGGGCGGTGCCGAAACTTGATCACGCAATACGCCATGAACAGCACGATGGCCGTGAAGGCGACGCCGGTGATCCAGAAGGTGACGATCAGCGTGTCGTCGATGTAGGTCCAATTGGATGCGATTGGCGTCCACCACCATGGACTCAGCAGGTGGAAGGCGACCGAGCCGACGGCGACCAGGATGAGGGCGATCGCTATGGCCATGGGGGGTTCCCACTTGCGCTCTGGCATCGGCGCGTGAAGCGCGCCGCCGGATCGACGCCGAACATTGGCTGCGGGGAGCGAATTGATGACGCTAGTGTATGGGGTCCGGCCCAACGTGGTCTCGTTATCGAGACTACGCGCGAGGAAGCGAATGCCACCCTACGCGCGCGGCAAGCGCCCGCGATCCGATCAGCCGTACGATCCGCGTACTCCATGGCCGTGTCCTCTCCGTTTCCCTCGGACCAACGGGCGGCCGGGTTACGCAGAAGCTGATCACTGTCGCCTAGTAAGTCGCAGTCGAATTCTTATAAATGAGCCCCCTCCGACAGGCGAGTCAAATTCCCGACCAATCGGCGATGGGGATCTGGCGGTTGGCCGCGGTGCTGGAGCGCCGGGCTCCAGACGCAACAAAGCCCCCGGAACGGCGGTTCTGGGGGCTCTACTGTCAGTGGATGCGGGGACACGCATCGGCTTATGCCGAACTCTGCTGCCTTGCTCCAACAGAGCCAACTGAGCCAACTGAGCCAACTCAGCCAAGCCCACGGCCGCTTAGGGCGGGGCGGAAAGCGGCAGTAGGCCCTTTCCGGTCGGATATCTGCTTTGCTCTCGTGAGCGGGCACGAAAGCAGCCCGCCCGAGCGCGCCCGCTATGGCATGTTCTGGCCGGAAGCGGCCGGTCCGTCATCCAGTGGCCGGACGGGACAGCAGACGCTACCCGGAGGTGGGGACCCCGGCAGCTCTCGGCCTCATCGGTCGCTGAGAGATGTGCCGCGACAGCGGCCGACCAGGGCTCGATACGCCCGGTCAAATGCAGTAGCCGCCCCAGCGCCCTGCCAAGCTTGGTCGCCAATCATCGTGATGCGATGGCGGCCGCAGCGTGCGTGGGCACGGCCTTAGGTGCTAGGGTCCGGCTGGCCTGCCCGGCCCTCCTCAGCCTCCAGTGATTGGCTCCCTGCTGCACAACTCACCCGAGGCGGCGTAACGCCGCGCGATGCCGGCGATGGCCTGCATCGCCGCGCGGGCCGCCGTGGTGGGTAGTGAGTCGGCGCGTGTGTAGAGCCCTATGGGCAGTGGCACGAGCGGCCTCGTCAGCGGGATTTCGATGAGCCGGCCAGCGACCACGCATTGGCGCAGCCGCGGCGGCGGAAGTGCCAGCAGCATATCCGAGGCGGCGACGAGGTCGATCAGTGCGGGATGACCGGCCGAGCACACCGCCGGCACCGGCGCCGGCAGGCCAATCGCTTCGAACGACAGGGAGACGATGTTATCGGGGCTGCCGTGCGAGGTGTTGGTGCACCAAGTGGCCGCCGACAGTTCGCGCAGATCCCGCAGGCCTGCCAAGGGGTGCCCCGGCCGAGCGGCGACGCGCATATAGACCTCGAACAGCGGCCGGTACTGCAGGCCGGCATCGAGATTGTTGCCGCTGCGCCGCGTCACCACCAGGTCGGCGCCATTTTCGCGCAGCATCGGCAGCAAGTTGGGGGGCGCGGATTCGATGATGCGGATCTGCATGCCAGGCTGCTGTCGCTGCAGGCCGATGATGAGTTCGGGCAGCAGCAGACTGGCCGCCACCGAGGACAACCCGAAGGTGACCTGCCCGGTGGCCTCCTTCGTGCTCAGCCTGGCCTCCTCGCTGGCGCGGATCAGTTCGATATGTGCGACCCGGGCGCGGGCCAGGAAATTGCTGCCAGCGGCGGTCAGGGCAGCGCCGCGGATGCCGCGTCGCATGAGCGTCACGCCCAGTTCTTCCTCGAGCTGCTGCAAGGAACGTGTGAGCGCTGGCTGCGACATTCCAAGGTTGCGCGCGGCGCTGCGGATGCTGCCGGCCTCGGCGATGGCGATGAAATGGGCGATGCGCTGCAGCCTCATGGGAACGTCCTGATGATGCCTGCCGTGCATCACCATACCGCATCGCACATCTTCCCGGAACGTCATCCGCCATGGCCCAATCACGCAGGGCGCAAGGGCTTCGCCTGGGCCAATGAAAGGTGCCGCACCATGACCGTCGAACACGCTCCACACGGAAGGCGAGCGATGCTGGGCCTGGGCGCAGCCTTCCTGGCCAGTCCCGGTCGCGCGCAATCCCTGCCCGAGCAACTGCGGATCCTCTGCGGCCAACCGCCGGGCAGCATCCCCGATACGGTGGCTCGGTTGGTGGCGGCACAACTCGCCGCCGGGCCGGCGCCGCGCGTCGTCGTCGAGAACCGGCCTGGTGCGGCCGGACAGATTGCGGTGCAGGCCCTGATCGCGGGACCGGCCGATGGCTCGACCCTCCTACTCGGCGCCGGCAATATTGCGACCACCTTCCCGCACATCTACAGCCGGCTCCCCTATCAGCCGGATACCGACCTCAAACCCGTCGCTCTCGCCGCGGTCTCCTCGCTCGCGCTCGCGGTCGGGCCCGCCACGCCCGCGGGCATCGACAGCCTGCCGGCCTTCCTGGAATGGGCGAAACGCAATCCCGCCCTGGCCAATGTGGGCTCGCCCGGCACCGGCACGCCGCCCCATATCCTCGCCGCTGCGCTGTTCCGGCGCGCGGGCGTGAACTGGCAACACATCGCCTATGCCGGCGGGCCGCCCGCCATGACGGACCTGCTGGGCGGGCGCATCGCCGCCCTTGTGCTGCCGGAGGGGATACTTCGGCAGCCGAGCGAGGCCGGAAGGCTGCGCGTACTGGCGACCAGCGGCGCAACCCGCAGCCGGTTCCTCCCCAACGTGCCGAGCCTGAGCGAACTCGGGCATGAGGGGCTGGTGATGGAGGTCTGGTTCGGCTTCTTTCTGCCCGGGCGGAGTGGCGCAAGTGTCGTGGAGGTCACGGCAGCCGCCCTGCGTCAGGCGCTGGCTCGCCCCGCCGTCGTGACCGCCCTGGCCGAGAACGGGATGGTGACTGCCGATGACACACCCGCTGCGCTCGGCGCGCGAATCGTGCAGGAGCGGCAGCAATGGGCAGTAACAATTCGGGAAAGCCGCATCAGCGCCGACTGAGGCCCGATGCCAGCCCGGAAACGCGTGAGGCTTGACCAGCAAATCCAGAATCCCGCCGTTTCCAGACCCGACGGCCGCAGACGCTCACGCTACGCTGCCCCTCGCGGGCCAGTCGCCGGTAAGCATCGTAACGAGTCGCTCGAAGTTAAGCCGTCCCGGTCCATGCCCTCACCATCCCGTCGTTCCCGCGGATGGTGCCCACGGTGGTGGTCACGCTCCCCCGCCGCAGCCACCGCTGCTTCGCGGAATGTCTGCTTACGAGATCGGATACGATCCGTCCGTACGGCGCAGATGGCCGCAAAGCGGTCCGGCTAGATTTGGCCAATGCCGGACCGTCAGCTTCCGGGTCAAGGCCGGCCAACGCAGTCATTCGCCAGCGCACCGCTAGCTATGGGCGGCGGGCGCCGCGCGCAGCCACCGTGGCGTTTGTCGCGGTGATCAGCCGCCTTGCCAGGGACAATCTCTCTCGCAAAGACAGCTAGGTTCGTCCGCGCCCGAGCACGAGCACCGCCTGAAGCCGCGCCGATGCGCCGGTCGGGGGTGCCGCGTCGCGTCAGCTGCAGCGCGTGTCGGACCATTCGCCCTGATCAGCGCCGGACCGAAGCGGAAGATCGGCTCGTAGCGGCGTCATCCGGCCTGTGCTCAGCCCCCTGACCGCCTGGGGGAAAGCGGATGGGCGACGGATGCGCGGCGCAACCCGTCGCCAGCGCCGCACGCGGATCTCGCAGGAAGCCGCCGGCCAGCCGCGCGGCGCAGGGGGACCGGTTCCGGGCGTCCAGGGTCGCATGGCCGACCCCTCGCAGCAGGACGAGCTGGGCGCGTGGACCGAGTGTCTCGCGGGTCCGGCGCGCGAAGTCGGGGGGCGTGACCGGATCGGCCTCGCCGGCGAGGATCAGCGTCGGTATGGGCGTGCCCCGCGGCTGTAGCGGCGGTCGCTCGGACAGCGGGCGCCAGTCGCAGTAGCGCCAAGTGAAGGCGCTCTCGATGCCGCTGGCCTCCGCGGGAGAAAGGCTGCGCGGGCGGTGAAGGTCGGCGATGTCGCCGCAGGCGACCGCCAGCATGACCGCCCGCGGCAGCCCGTGCGAGACCTCCGCGGCCAACCTCGCGGCCAGAGGGATGGCGCCCTCGCCCCGCCCCTCCGCGACGGCGCGGATCATCTCAGGCAGCGCGCCGTAGTTCGCGGATCGGTAAAGCTCGCGGAACACCGCCTGTTCGAACTCCGCCCGGTTCAGCAGAATGCGGTCGTCAGCCACGCGCAGATCGGGCGATACGGGCACGGCGAGCGCCTCACGGCCAAGCCGCTCCTGCGCCGCGCGGAACGTCGCTTCGAGGCCGCGCGGATGCCTCCTCGCGCAGGCAATATCGGCGGCGCAGAGCCGCCCCAGCGCGGCAACCGAAGACGAGAGGCCCGCGGCGCGGTCCCGGTCACCAGGCTGCGGGTGCATCGGCGAATCAAGCACCACTGCGCGGATGGCCGCGGGATGCAGCGCCATCATCGTCTGGGCGACCACCGCGCCGTAGGAGACGCCGTAGACGTCCCAGCGCCCCACACCGAGAGCGAGGCGCACCGCCTCCATGTCCTCGGCGATGCTCCTGGCGTCGAGCGTCGCCGGATCCCAGCCGCGCGCCCGCATCGCCTCGGCGCAGAGCCGCACCCCGGCCTCGCGGGCGGTGACGTACGCGGCGGGAGGCAGGTCTTGGGCCACGATGCGGAGCAGCTCGGCGCGCGTGTTCGGGCAGACGCCGCCGTCGCGCCCCGAGGGCACGCCCTGCCCGCTGCCGCGCTGGTCCACGAGGACGCGATCGCGGTCGCCGAGTTCGCTCGTCGCGAGGACGCGGACCATCTGCGGCGCGAGATTGGTCACTCCGCCGCCGGGGCCGCCGTGGACGATGAGCAGCGGCTCAGGCCGGGCGCGAGGTCGGCCGGCGCGGACGACGATTACCGCGAGGCGGTAGGTGCCGCCGGCATCCGCCGCCGCGTGCCGGGCCGGCACCTCGACCGTGCCGCAGCGCAGGAATGCCTGTTGTTCCGAGTTCAGGTTCTCGAACCCACAGTCCCGTTCGACGAAGCGCGGCGACGGCGCCTGTGCGTCGGATACGGCCGGAAGGAGCGCAAGAACGGCGGCGGCAGCGGCACGGGGCGCCACTCGGTTTCGCATGGGAGCCTCTTTCCTCCGGACCGAGCGCGAAACGTATCACAGCGCTACATGCGTTCCGCGAGCGTCTGCTCGGCGTAGCGCGCCGGCGCCCTGGCCCGGCTGCACCCCAACATCGCGGGGCTCTATCGCGAGAGGGTGGCGCGGCTGCGCGAGGCCCTGGAGCCCGACGAGGGCGGAGAACTCCTGGATGAGGCGCGTGCGCTCATCGAGCGGGTCGAGGTCCATCCGCCGGCGGAGCCAGGCGGCGCGCCGCGGTTGGAGCTGATTGGCGAGCTGACGGCGATGCTGCGTGCGGCGGGCGTGGGTGGAGGGCGTGGGCCCGTAACAGCAAAAAGCCCACTGGCGGCTGCCAATGGGCTTGATGTGTTCTTGGGTACGCGATCAG